>DASPWG010000086.1:0-29192 GCA_035621915.1 Streptosporangiaceae bacterium | reverse complement strand
GGTGACAGCGGAGCGGTGCTCCGCATATCCTGCGGCGGGGCGGGAAGGCAGGGCTGGATGCTTGACATGCGGGAAACGAGGAGTGCCGGGCGCCGGTCATGGCCGTCACGCGCCGGCCGCACCGGGGCGAGACCGCGTGGCCTGGGGCGGCGATGACGTCCGAGCCAGTCTTCACCTCACGCCTCAACGGCAGGCGGCTGCTGGACGCCGAGGGCATGGCCATCGGCCGCGTGCAGGACACGGTCATCCTGCAGCCCGCCGGCGCCGAACCACCGCGGGCGCTCGGGCTGGTGGTGGCCGTGCAGCGGCGTCGCATCTTCGTCAGCCTCGGCCGCGTGACCGAGATGTCGGTGGACGGGATCCGGCTCGACGGCAGCAGCGTGGACCTGGGTCACTTCAGCCAGCGAGCCGGGGAGATCCTCGCGTCGGCGCTGTATGACCGGCCGGCTGGCAATGGCGTTGTGCTGGACGTGGGCATTGCCCGGTCGCCAAGCGGCCGGGGGTGGGACGTATCGGTGCTCGCCGTCGGCCAGCGCCGCGGGCTGCTACGGCACGCGGCGACGCTGGTGCCCTGGGATAAGCATCGCGACATCTTCGATGCAGGCGGGGTGGGCGAGCAGATGGCAGGTCTGCGCGACATGCATCCCCATGACCTGGCAGGCGCCGTCGAGGAGATGCCGCCCGCGCGCCGCCGCCAGCTCGCCGACGCCATGCAGGACGAGGAACTTGCCGACCTGCTGCAGGAGATGCCCGAGGACGAGCAGATCGGGTTCCTGGCCGGGCTCGGCACCGAGCGAATCGCCGACATCATCGAGGAGATGGAGCCCGATGACGCGGCCGACCTGCTTGCCGAGATGCCGCCCGACCAGCGAGAGCAGCTGCTCGCCGACATGCAGCCTGACCGGGCGACCGACCTGCGGCGGCTGCTGAGCTATGACGCGGCGACGGCGGGCGGCCTGATGACCTCGCAGCCGCTGATCGTGACGCCGGACGTCAGCGTCGCCGAGGTGCTGGCGCGGATGCGCCAGCCTGCCAGGGGAGTCTCTGAGGCCGCCCAGGCCTATGTCTGCGAGCCACCCGCCGTTCCGCCCACCGGGCGGTTCCTCGGCACGGTCGGATTCCAGCGCCTGCTGCGCGAGGCGCCCGCTACCCCGGTTGGCCAGTGCGTCGAGGAGAGCGGTTTCGTCCGCCCGGCCTTGCCGGAGCGGTCGGTGGCCGCGCGGCTGGCCGCCTACAACCTCATCGGGATCGCGGTGTGCGACGACGTCGGCCGGCTTGTCGGTGCGATCACCGTTGACGACGTCCTCGACCGGCTGCTGCCGGCCAACTGGCGGAGGAACGGATTATGAGAGTCCTGTCTGTGCAGCGCCGCGGCGGCGAGCAGTCCGATCTGGCGGTGCCGCGCGGCACGCCCCTGGTCGGGGCGCGTTACGACGCCGACGCCTTCGGGCGCGTGTCCGAGGCAGTGGCCAGATTCCTCGGCACCGGCCGCTTCCTGGCCGGCCAGACCGTGGTAGTCGTCGGCTGGATCGTGCTGAACACCGTCGCATACGTCCACCACTGGGATCCGTACCCGTTCATCCTGCTCAACCTGGCGTTCTCGCTTCAGGCGGCGTACGCCGCGCCGCTTATCCTGCTCGCGCAGAACCGCCAGGACGATCGCGACCGGGCCACGGTGGAACGGGACCGCGAGGTGGCCACGCGGATCCAGCAGGACACCGAGTTCCTGGCCAGGGAGCTCGCAGCGATCAGGCTGACGCTCGCCGACGTGGTCACCACCGAGGACCTGACCGGGCGGCTCGACCGGATCGAGAAGCTGCTCTCTGACTCCGACGGGGCGGCCAGGCGCTGACCGCTGCTACGCAGTGTCCGCCGCCAGCGACACGACCGCAGCCGCTCAGCTCGAGGCGGGAGACGGACTCGGTGCCGTCGGGCTCGTCGACGGGGTCGGTGCCGGCGCCGTCGATGGCGCGGTGGGCGTCGGCGTGGGCGTGCTGCTCGGGCTGACGCTCGGGCTGGTGCTTGGCGACGGACTTGAGTGATGCGTAACGCTGGTCTGCTGTCCGGTGGCCGGCTGCAGCAGGGCCGGGGACTGCACGCTGTGCCCAGGCGCGAGCATGAGGCCGACAGCCGCAGCCACGACGCTCACCACCGCTACTACGCCGCCGGCCGCGGCCGTGCGGACCAGCGCGGTGCGTTGCGTGCTGCGCTTCCATTCGGTCCGGCGGCGCTCGCGCAGGTCGGGCGGTAGCGCCGCGCGCTGGGCCGCCCAGCTGTTCACAGGCGCGGCCGCCATTCCCACGGTGGGGAACAAGAGCAGGCCGGCCAGCAGCGGGCCCGCCAGCTCAGTGGGGCGGCTGAGTGCCGCGCCGATACCGAGCAGGCCAAGTAGCGCCAGCGTCGACTCGGCCCAGTTGGCCCGCAGTGCCTCCCACCACCTGGCGCGCTCGCTGGTCTTGGGCGTGACCAGGAATGCCGCCTTCTTGGCGAACAGGCCAAGTACCGACGCCCGCGCGACTACCAGAGAGGTGGACTGCCAGATCAGGAACGCGCCGAGCGCGTCCCGCCAGGATGCCCCGGTACCCCTGCGCAGCAGCGCAACCGCTCTGACAAGGCCTAGCAGCACCAGCACCGGCACCGTGGCGACCAGGAACGCCGTCAGCTTGCGGAACAGCTCCCCGCCGCCGGTGGCCAGGTTCGCCGCGCCGGCTAGCAGGAACACGAGGAACAGCAGTCCCAGCAGGTCCCCGTACCACTGCAGCGCACCGGACAGATATGACCAGCGCTGTCCCGTGCTCAGCCGGTTCTCCTTGGTCTGGCGGCCAGGCAGCATCGACCGCCAGTGCATCCGCAGGATCTGGATGCCGCCGAAGCACCACCGATAGCGCTGGCCCTTCAGCGCCTCGAACGTCAGCGGCATGATGCCCTTGCCCCAGGACTGGTCCACGTGCAGGCCGGACCATCCTGCCCGCAGCAGGCGCAGTGACAGCTCGGCGTCCTCGGTGATGCACCACTCATCCCAGCCGCCGAGCTGCTCAAGCGCGACCCGCCGGATCAGGCCCATGGTGCCCGCGAAGATCGCGCCGTCCCGCTCGTTCCTGGATGGCTGCGATACCGCGAAGAAGTACGAGTAGGAGTAAAAGAGCCGCCGGTAGTAGCGTGATCGCTCCCAGCCGCGGTAGTCCTGCGGTGCTTGGGTGAACCCCACCCAGGGATCGGCGAACAGCGGCGCACACCGGCGCAGGAATCCAGGCTCGAGCTGATAGTCGCTGTCGACGACGCCGACGACTTCTGCCCGCGGGTCGGTCATCTCCCGCAGCGCGTAGTTCAGCGCGCCGGACTTGTAGCCCGGCCAGTCCTCCAGGTGCGCGAACTTCGCGCCATGTCGGGCGCACCAGTCGCGTACCGGCAGCCAGAGCGCCTCGTCATCGGTGTTGTCGTCGATGACGATGACCTCATAGCGCGGGTAGTCAAGCCGCAACAGCGAGCGGAGGGTGTCGAGCACCATGTCAGGAGGCTCGTTGTGGGCAGGCACGTGCAGGCTCACGAATGGCAGCTCGCTGTCGGGCACGGCCCGCGCCGGCGCCGCCGCGATGCGGCGGCGCCAGTGCTCGGAGCCAAGCGCGTCACAGATCTCCCACAGGTACGCGCAGGCCAGCACCGCGGCGAACACCTCGAGCAGCCAGAGCAGCAGGCCACCCGCTGTCCCGGCCACGCCCAGGTTGCTGGCGAAAGTCCAGTCCAGTACGAATGCCAGGTAAACCACGAAAAGGAAGATGGTCGCTGACCAGCACAAGTGGCCGCGAGCGTTCCAGCGCCTGGTGACCGGCAGCCAGGCCAGGCTTACCGCCGTGAGGCTGGCACCTGCGACGATCGAGTTGTGCTCGGTGACACCGAGCAGCCGCAGCGCTGCTACGACAAGGGCCGCGAGCACGACAGTGCCCGCGACGGCGGTGGCGAAGCGCCGGATCGGCGGCCACGCCCCGCTCGTCCTGGCTGGACCCCGGCCGCGGACCAGCAGGCTGGCGGTGCCGATCGGCGCGGCGAAAAGGCCGGCCAGGACCAGCGCTGCGAGCACGATCACACCTCTTTTCGATGCCGGTGCCGCCGCGCGCCTCCGCCGGCTGGCGCGTCCCCACTGCCCCAGGACGCGGCAAATACTCCTGCCAGGACCGCGCCACCCACGTCCGGCACCTGGTGTCAAGCACGAGGCTACGTGGCCGGATCCGCTGAGCAGGCCAGCCGATGTTTGGTGGCCCTGCCCGGGGTAGCCCCTGGTAGGTGAGAGCTCACGACGGTCACGGGATCGCGGTCGCGGCACCGGGCAGGCACGTGGTCGCTGACCTGAGCGGCTCCCAGCTTGAGGCAGCAATCAGCGGTGGCCTAAGCCTCGTCAGGGTCAGCCATGACGACCGGTCTGCGGAGGTGACGGCAATGTCGCAGCGTGTCCGGACAACTCAGTATCCGGGGTCGGCCGACTCCGTCGGCCTGCTGAGCCAGGACGGCGACGGCGCCGTTCACATAACAGCAGAGCACGCTGTCCGGGCCACCAGGCTGGGAGTGACCAAGGCGGACAGGGGGCGGCGCGCGTGAGCAAGGGCCGTCGGACCTGCGTGGTGACCAACGACGACGGGGTGGACAGCGAGGGCCTGCGACTGCTAGCGGCCGTCGCGGTCTCAGCCGGCCTGGACGTGATAGTGGCCGCGCCGGACGGGGAGGCCTCGGGTAGCAGCGCGGCCATGACGGCGGCAGCGGCAGACGGCCGGGTCAAGGTTCGCCGGATCGACCTGCCGGGTCTGGATGGGACGCCCGTCTATGCGGTGGCGGCCGTGCCTGCGTTCATCGCGTTCACCGCGGTCCGCGGCGCCTTCGGGCCGCCTCCCGCACTCGTCCTCGCCGGCATCAACCGCGGCCCCAACACCGGCACCGCCATCCTGCACTCCGGCACCGTCGGCGCAGCGCTCACCGCGGCCGACGCGGATGTGCCGGCGGCCGCGTTCTCGCTGGCTGTGATGGCAGGCGCCGGCCGGGCTGAGTGGGAGACGGCCGCCGAGGTGGCGGCCCAGGTCCTCCCGGTCCTCGCCAGCCAGCAGCCTGGCGTCGTGCTCAACGTGAACGTGCCCAACGTCCCGCGCTCGGAACTGCGGGGCATCCAGTGCGGATCGCTGGCTCCCGCAGGCGCGGTGAACCTGAACCTCTCCAGGGCGACCGACGAATATCTCCAGGTCACCGTGCACCACAACGCGGATGAGCCACCCGAGGGCAGCGACTCCGCGCTGCTCGCCGCCGGCTACGCCACCGTCACGCCGGTGCTGGGAATCTGCGAGACGACCTGCGCAGGCCTGCCCTGGCGGACGGGCGGCGACGGCAAGGCGAGGGAAGGTCCGGATGATGCGTAACATACTCCTTATTACGGTCTTTAAGCCCAGGCCCCGCGACGATCGGCATAACCCCCGATGATCGCGGCGTACCAGCACGTGCGCGGACTCCGGGGCGGCGGCAGGATCCTCGGCGTACTGTCGTCGTGGCAGCTTCATGCGCACGCAACTACTGGTCCGGTCTCGACGTTGCTCGTACAGAATGGATATCAGGCAGGTCCCGCGGCCCGGCCGCCTAGCCGGACAGGTATGGCCTGCCGCCAGCCAGACCCAGAAGGCGGGAAGCGCAGCCGATGAACCTGGCCATCACGCTGGTCGCCGCCATGCTCCTTGGTGCTGGCTTCGTGCTACAGCAGTATGCGGCCGAGCAGGCACCCAAAGCCCACTTTCTCCGGCTTGCGCTCATTGCCGATCTATTGCGACGGCGGCGCTGGCTGCTCGGCATCGCGGTGATGGTCGCGGGCCAGCTTGCGTCGGCCTGGTCGGTAAGTCACATCTCGCTGTCGCTCGCCGAGCCGCTGCTCAGCACTAACCTGCTGTTCGCGCTGGCGCTGGCGGTGCCGCTCTCGGGCCAGCGGCTGCGGCTGACAGAACTCTTCGGCGCCCTAATCCTGGCCGGCGGCGTGAGCGCTCTGTCGGTCGCCAGGACAGTTCATTCACCCTCCGCCACGTTCCGCACGCCGGCCGGCTGGCTTGGCGCTGCCGTAATAGCGGCCATAGCCGCTCTTTTCGTCCAAGCTGGCCTGCGGCGTTCCGGTACCGTCAGGGCGACGCTTACCGGAACGGCCGCTGGGCTGGTGTTCGGCATCTGCGATGCGCTGACTCGCCTGACTGTGCACATCATGGAATCACACCCGTTTGTCCATCTGCTGACGATCTGGCCCGGCTACAGCCTGATCGCCGCCAACCTGGTCGGCCTGTGGCTGATGCAGAGCGCCTTCAACTCCGCGCCGCTGCACGCCTCGCTGCCGGGCATCAGCGCCGCCGAGCCGCTGGCAGGGATCGTGCTTGGCGTCGTGGTCTTCGGCGATGCCATCAGGATCTCGCCGCCCATGCTTGCCCTGCAGGCCGCCGGGCTGGCCGCCCTGGTCAGCGGTGTCGTGCTGGTAGCGCGGGCCCCTGCGCTCAGCCAGCTGAAGCCGCGCCCTGGGGTGATCGCGGCCACGAGCCGGCATCCCATCAGCACCATCCGGACCGCCGCCGTGTCCGCCATGCACCCGGAGGAGTCAGACGCGCCCGATGCGGAGCAGCAGGAGGAGCGGGACGTTCCGGAAGTTACCGAGCCCCCGGTCACCACCACTACAAGCGATCGCAGACCTACCGGGGTCTGAGCCAGCCGCTCGCCTGTCTGCGCTAGCCCGCTAGCTGCGGGTGCCAGCGCGGGACGGACGCGGAGTGCCGTGAGGTCTGCTCGCCAGCATCGGCGGCGGCGCGCAGCGCGTCCCTGACCGCCGAGTCCACAGCCGCGCAGAAGATGTGCACAGCCGCCAGGTGCAGCTCCTCCACGGTGCTCGCGCCAGCCGCGCTCACGGCCACGCCGTCGGTGCAGGCGTCGGTAACGGGGTTCGGGCCGGGGCCGGTCAGCGCCCACACGGTCATGGCCATGTCTCTGGCCGTCGCCGCGACCTCAGTCATCTCGCTGCCGGCGCTTGCGCAGATGCAGAACAGGATGTCGCCAGGACGGCCAAGCGTGCGGACTTGGGTCGCCAGGCCTGACCGGCTGCCTTCCGATGTGGCGCTCACCCCCGGACGCGCCGTGGCCAGCGCCACCGCCGCAAGCGCTGGCCTGTCGTCTTCGCGGCGGGCCAGCGTAGCGGCCAGGTGCTGGGCTTGCTCGGCGCTTCCGCCCGTCCCGCACGTCAGCAGCCTGCCGCCGGATAGGAGCTCGGACGCGGCCTTCGTTCCCCATGTCTGCAGCCGCGGGGCGTCGGAGTCCAGGTCCTGGAGTGCGACAGCGAGCGTGGTGAGGTGGTGGTTGATCACGGGCGTTCCTCTCGCCGACTGAGCCGGCCACCCGGCCGATCCTGATGGCGCCGTGGCGGCCGCGCTGGTCTTACTCAGTCGCTACCCGCCCGACACGGGCTAAACGCCGGAAGCGCGCACGGTGGCGACCGTCACCACGACCGCGAGCGGCACGGCGAGCACGACGGGAGTCAGCGCCGGATAAAGGTGGAATGCGAGCGTTCCGACGGCGGCTCCCGCCGTGACTGACGCCAGCAGGACCAGGCTCCGCAGCGCGCCGGCCCGGCCCTCGCCACTAACCAGGCCCTCCACCAGGCCCGTCAGCGTGCTGGTGAGGTAGGTCGTCGAGACCTTGCCGAGCCGGCGGACGGCCGAACTTTGCAGCCCCATAGCCGTGGCGAGCAGCGCGAGCAGAAACACCTGCCATCCCCCGGACTCCGCATGCAGGAATTCCCAGCTGAGGCTGAACCCGGCCAGCACTGCCAGTTCGACTGCGAGCGTCACCGTGACGGCCCGGGGCCACAGAGAATCATGGTGGCTGCCCGCCCTGCCCTGGCGGGTGCCGACGGCCACTCCCCCGGCGTAGGCGACAATCGCGATGCCTACGGCCAGCGGCCGACCTGCGCCGTGCCAGCCGATCGCGATCCCGAGCAGGACCAGGTTCCCGGTGATCACGCTGCTGAACACGTGCCCCGCAGACAGGAAAGTGGTGGCGTCCACCGCGCCGGTGCCGATGGTGAGCAGCGTCAGCAGCACGTTGCGGACCGGCGCAAGCTTGTCTTCGTCCTGCGGCACGTCAGGCTCTCCCGTCACGTTCTGATCGCTGCTCGGCTGGGGTGGTAGTACCCATGTCTGGAGCTCGGCCGCCGCCGTCCTCACCCGATCGCGAGTGCCAGCCGCCCAGCCATGCCAGGCCCTGCGGCGAGTCAGGCCGTCGGCTCGTAGCCCTTGTCCGCCGCAGTGCCGGCGACATCCTCCGGCGCCGGCTCGGTGCCCGGCAGCGTTTCCAGGTCCGGGGCGGGCTGCGGCGGATCCTGCTGACGGAGCCTGGCCGCCTTCCGCGCATCGATCCACGAGTCCAGCACCGCCCACTGCATATCGAGCCAGTCATGCCGCATGTCGGCGTCGGCAGGCAACTCGTCTGCGGGCAGATGCCACCAGCGCATGATCATCGGCCGGTCGCTGACCGGCAGCGCCTGCCAGATCTGCGCTGCGCTCACCAGGTCGTCGAGCCCGGTGTGCGCGACGACGACGACCTCCAGATCCGGCCGCGCATCCAGGCAGGCCAGCACTCCGGCCGGCTGCGGCGGCAGCACGTGCGGGTTGGCGGCGGCCCTGACCGCCGCCAGCCGCCGGCCTCGTACCCAGAGCTTGTCGAGGGCGAGCCGGTGCCGGCGCGGCGTCCAGTTCCCGCCTTCGGGGAACAGCAGGATCGCGTCGTCGTCACCGGCGTCCCTGGCCACGGCCGCTATCAGGCCCGGCAGGTCCCGCCCGGCTCTCCTGGCAGGCAGGAAGCACGACGGGAGCCGGCCTAGGACGATGTCCAGGCCCGGGTCCCAGCGCAGCGTTTCCTTCAGCACGATGACCGGGCGCCTTCGCCAGTCTGAAAGCAGCACCTCGGCGATCGCGAACGAGTCGCCTGGTCCGCCGTGCCTGGCCAGCACCAGCAGGGGGCGGCCGGCCAGGCTGTCGGGATCCGGCAGGTTCTCGGCCTCCACGCGGAAGCCAAGCAGCGGGCGCGAGGCCGCCACCAGCAGCGCCAGCGTCGCGCGCAGCAGGCGCACGTGCGTGTCTGCCCAGTGCTGCCCGCGCCGGGCGGCTATCGGATGACGCAGCCACAGGCCCGCACAGCGCAGCACCAGCCAGGCGTCGATCAGCACGTAGAGCGCGCCGAACAGGGCCAGCCTGCAAACCCGGCGCCGGCTACCGAGGGGCGCTGCGAGCAGTGCCACGCCAGCGAGCGCTAGCTGTAGGCAGGCCAGCACGACGGCAAGCGGAATCCACAGCGGATCGATCAGCCCGCGCCGTACGACCAGCCGTGGCGGGCGCACTAGCCGACCGCCTGCGTCGCGAGGTAGGCGGCAGCCGCCTGGTAGCCGCGCTCGATCCGGGCCGCGACCCTGGCCTGCCCGCGGTAGCGCATGGAGATCAGCGGCAGGTTCTCCTCCCCGCTCGGTAGCACATGCGCCTGCACGGACTCGGGCAGCCCGGCCATTTCTTCCACGAACCGATGACGGCGGGCGACCTCGAACGAGACTAGGCAGACGTCCCAGAGCGACCGCGGCACCGTCAGTGGCTGCTCGATCCGGCCGACATGCAGCACGTAGATCTCCCTGGCGCCGAGCGCCAGGGCCCGGCCGACCGGGATGGAGTGGACGAGGCCGCCGTCCAGGAAGTGCTCATCGCCGATCTTGACTGGCGGCAGCAGGCCGGGCACCGCGCAGGATGCCAGCACGGCCTGGGTGAGGTCGCCTGAGCTGAACCAGTGCGCGCCAGCCCGCTCGATGCTCGCGGCTACGCACTGGAAAGGCAGGTCCAGCTCCTCGAAGGACTGCGGAAGATGCTCGTGAAGCTGCCTGCGCAGCGGGGCGGCAGAGTAAAGGTGCGTCCGGTGCTTTGCCAGTGTCGCGGCGCGTGCCAGGACCGTCTCGCCGAAGACGCCAGCGTTGGCCATCTGCTGCCAGAGGTCGGCCAGCTTGGCGACGCCGACGTCCGACGGGTCCGCCGCAATGACGGCGCCGTTAACGGCGCCCACGCTGGTGCCCAGGATCACGTCGGGGACGATGCCGGCCTCCAGTAGCGCCCTTAGCATCCCCACCTGCGTCGCGCCCAGCACACCGCCGCCGCCTAGCACGAACGCCACGGCGCTGCCTGGCTGCCTCTGGTTCAGCACGTCCTCGCTCTCTTCAACCCCCCGGCGGCACACGCGGAGGCGCTAGCGCAGATTCCCGGGCGCCACCGGGTGTAAACCCCTGAGCAGCGGGCAGATGAGCGCACCATACCGGCGCCGTGTAGCGCCCGCCATGCCACCCACGGGAGGCTGCAGATGAGCAGCAGTGCCGACCACGCAAGCTGGTGGGACCTGGCAGCATGCCAGCGGGTGGACCCGGAGCTGTTCTTCCCCGTTTCGCACACGGGACCCGCTCAGCTACAGGAGGCGCGGGCCAAGGCCGTCTGCGCCCAGTGCGTGGTTAGGACGGAGTGCCTCGACTACGCGATGGCCACGCACCAGGTCCACGGCGTATGGGGCGGTCTGGGCGAGAATGAGCGGCGGAAGCTGCGAGCCAGCAGGCTGCAGGAGGTTGTGGTCAGCGCCAGCTAGAGCCTGCCCGGTTCGGGTTGGGGCGCCGCTTGGATCGCGACCGGGCTAGGTGCTGTCCATCCGGCGGAAGGTAACCTCCTGCAGCAGCAGTCGGACGGCCGCGGCGGCCGGGATCGCGACGAGCGCCCCTATCAGGCCAAGCAGGGCGGCGCCGATCAGGACGGCAACGACCGTCACTGCTGCGGGCACTTGCACCGTCCTGCCCATGACCCGCGGCACTAGCAGGTAATCCTCGGCGAACCGGTAGCAGACGTAGAAGCCCAGCGTGGCTAGCGCGACCGGCAGCGATACCGTCAGCGCGACGAGGGTGACGACTGCGCCGCCGATGGTCGAGCCGACAACCGGGATCAGGTCAAGCAGCGCGACCAGCAGCCCGAGCAGCGCGGGGTACGGGATGCCGAAGCTCAGCATCCACAGGTAGGTCCCGACCCCGGCTACCAGCGACGTGAGGATGTTGCCGAGCAGGTAGCCGCCGACCTTGGTGAAGATCTCGTCCCCGATGAGGATCACCCTGGCACGGCGCGACCGCGGCGCCAGCCGGTACAGGAAGAGCTTGATCCTGGGGAGTCCGGCCAGGAAGTAGACGGTGAGCACCAGGACGACCAGGAGCGAGGTGGCGGCGCTCAGTACCACCTCGCCCGCGCCGAGCACCCCGCCCGCGATGGCGGAGCCGTGGCTCGACAGCAGTTCCTGGATTCGCTTCTCGATGTGGTACTTCAGGTTCAGCCGGCCAAGATCCGAGTGCGGGTTGCTGAGCGAGTGCAGGTAGTGCGGTACGTGCGTGGCCAGCGTCGACGCCTGGGCGGTCAGCGGCGGAATAGCCGTGACCAGGAAGACAGCCAGGATGCCGAGCGCTGCAGCGAGGACAGCGAGCACCGCGGCCCAGCGCGGGAGCCAGCGCCTGCTCAGCCACGAGACCGCCGGGTCGAGCCCGGCCGCGATGAACAGCGCGAGGCCGATCAGCACGAGCACTGAGCGCGCCCTGATTACCAGTTCGGCAACGCCGTAGGTGACCGCGACTCCGGCCGCCGCCGCCATCCCGACGAAGAACGGCGAGCGGCGGTCGATCGGCCGGCCCGGCTTGCCGAGGCCGCCACTCTCCTCCGCGACGGCATGTGCGACCTCGACCGCCTCCTGCATGATTTCGTCGGCGGTCCGCTGCCCGTCGTCGGCCGCGGGCTGTCCGTCCTGGCGCTGCGCGCCACCGGCACCTGGCTGCTCGTCCTGCGTCTGGTCGGGACCGGCGCTAGCGTGCTGGCTGGTCGCCATGTGCAGTCTCCCTGGCAGCCCTTATCGGTGGGCGCGCCGCCACCCGGGCCGCGCGCGACTGCCTATCTACCGGCGACACGCGGGCCGAAACACCGCGTGATGGTCAGGAGCCTGGCGGCAGGCAGACCTCCAGGGCCAGCATCGTCAGGTCATCGAGCAGCTCGCCGCCGGAGAAATCGAGTACGACCTTGCGCATCTCGGCCACGATGTCCGCTGCGTGCCGGCCGGCCAGCGGCGCCAGAGTGTCGGCCAGCACCGCCTCGAAATAGCCCTGCTGCGCGCTGCGCGCACCGGTAAGCCCGTCGGTGAAGAAGAACAGCACGTCGCCGGACTCCAGCTCCAGGTCGGAGACCGCCGGCTCGGGATCTTGAAAGATCCCGAGCGCGACGCCGCCGCCGGCCAGCAGCGAAGCCCGGCCGTCGGGCTTCAGCAGTACCGGTCCAGGGTGGCCCGCGCTGCCGAGCCGGACCCGCAGAGTGCGGCCATCCCAGCGCAGGTGCGCCGCGTCCGCGGTGACGAAGCGGCTTCCGAATTCCTCGGTGAGCATGATGTCGTTGGCGCCCCGCAGCACCTGCGCCGGGTCGGGATTCCAGTGCGCAAGTACCCGGATCGCATGCCTGGCCGCTGCGGTTGCGGCCGCGGCGTCGTCACCCTTCCCGCACACATCGCCGATTGCCACGCCCCAGCCGTCCGGCGTCGGATAGACGTCGTAAAAGTCGCCGCCAACCTCGCGGCCGCGGGTGGGAGCCATGTGCGCGGCCGCGATGTCGACGCCGGGAATCGTCTTCAGTACGGGCGGCAGCAGGCTGGAGCGGAGCGCCTGCGCCGCCTCGGTCTGCCTCGTCAGCATCCGCCGCGCCGACATGGCCTTGGCCAGCAGCTCGCCGATCCGCTCCGCCAGCCCGACGTCGCCCAGCTGGAATGCCCCTGCGGCCGCGTCCCTGACCAGCGTGAGCACCCCGTGGCCGCGCGCGCCGTCGAAGACCGGCACGGCCAGCACCGACGCAGCCGACAGCAGCACGAGCAGCGGCGTGCCGTCGGAGTCCGTGCCGAGCAACTGTTCATCCTCGGCATGCGTTATCAGGTCCGAGCTGCCCGACTCGCAGACGCGGAACGACACGGTGCCAGGCTCCGGCGCGCTGGCCGCCACGACCTGCGCCAGCCTGGCCGAGGTCGGGTCGTCCGGGCCCGCCACGAAGTGGCGGCGCAGCATTCCCCGATGGTGCACGTCGACGATCACCCACGTGGCCAGCTCCGCCGCCAGCAGCCGGGCACACCGCTGCAGGATGACGGACTCGCTGGCCGCACCGTCCTCCAGCAGCAACCGCGCGGCGGCGGCGAGCAGGTCGGCTCGCCGAGTGAGCTGTGATACCTCCTCATCGCCGGGCGCGCGGTCTGCCCGTTCCGCGCGGCGCTTCCCCGAGGTGGCTCTGGTAACGGCCGGCAGCCCGTCGCCTGCGCTGTCAGGCCGGACCGCCACCAGCAGCCGGTCGTCGTCGCCGCGTACGCTCAGCGGCCTTATCGCGAGCTGACACCCGACCGGGCCGGCCGACGAGAGCAGGCCGCAGCTGACCGCGGCGGGCTTCCCGGTACGCACCACAGCGGCAACCTGTGTGCGCAGTGTCGCCTGGCCCGCGGACTCGATCATGGCCGTGAGTGCCTTGCCGGTCGCGTAGCCAGGACCGACGCCGAGCAGCTCGCAAGCGGCCAGGTTGGCACGCCGGACCGTTGCATCCCCGTCTATGACAAGCAGCGCGATCGGTGCCTGCGCGAAGGCCGCCTGCAGCAACCGCCGATCAGAATGCTGACCGCCGCTGGCTTGCTCGTCCCGGCCGGCGCCGACGGTAGCGGTGCCTGCCGCTGCCAGCGCCTCGATGGCCGCGTCCAGCTCCGTCAGCGCCGCATCGAGCAGTGCCTCCTGCCGGGCTTTCGGGTTGCCGGCCGCCCGCCTGAGCGCCGCGGTGCGCGAGGTGAGTGCCGCGACGGCGTCAGGCGCTGAAATGTCCGTCATGGCGCGAAAGGGCCTCCATCCGTGACCCACTCAGCCTATCGGGAGCTGCGCAGTTCCCGACCTCGCGCCTCAGCTGCGCCGGGAGCCGCCGGAGCCGTCATGACCTCGGGCGGCGTCGCGGCTGCCCGCCGGGCGGCCGGCGCTGCGAGCCGTCGCCTGCCTGCGGGGTATCCGCAGCTGCAGCCGGCCTGCCGCTGTACGCGTCGATTACTCGCTCTGCCACGTCAGTGGCCCGCATGTTGCTGCGCTGGGACATGTCCCTGATCCTGGCCAGCGCTTCGTCCGCACTGCAGCCAAGTGCGTGCATCAGGATGCCCTTAGCCTGGTCCACCAGGCCGCGGCCCGCCGCTGCGTCCTGCAGCTGGACCGTGGTCCGACGGGAGTCCCGGTAGTCGGAGACGGCGCCGACCAGGGCAGCGCTGTACGCGGCGACCAGCTCGGCGAGCTGCAGCTGCTCCAGGTCCATCGCGCGTGGCCGGGCGCCCAGCAGGCTGAGGGTGACGACGCTCTGCTCTCCGGCGCAGAGCGTGACCGAGCAGCGGACGCCCAGCCGCACGGCCGCCATCGCGTACTCCGGCCACCGCGCCTCGCCGAGAGTCTCCATGCACTGGACCGGAACGCGGGTCGCAAGCGCGTCGGTGATCGGGCCGCGGCCGCAGTCCAGCTCGATCTCGGTGAGCCGGGTCGCGTCCGGGTGGCTGGAGGCCTGCGCGGCCACTTCATCGTCCCGCCAGATGGCCACGCTCGCCGCGGCGCAGCCGGTCACCTGCCTGACGGCAAGCACGGCCAGCTGGTGCAGCGCGCGTTCCTCGGTAGCGGTGGGCAGGCTAAGCAGACTTGCCGTCTGCTGTGCCAGGTCCGTCAGCGGCACTGCGCCTCCCGCTCGCCCGCGCGCGTTTGCTACCGGTCGCCGTCCTGCCCGTCCCCCGCGTCGGCGTCCGCCGCCGCCAGCGCTGCCTCGACATTGTCGTAGAGGCTGAGCCTGTCGGCCAGGCCCGTGATCCAGAGCGTCTTGGTATACCGGTATCGCGCGCCGGCCAGCGACAGCCCGCCTCCGGCTGCCTCCAGCTTCTTCCAGTGGCCCACGATGACCGCCAGGGCGCTGGTATCCATGAAATCGACGCCGGACAGGTCGAGGATCACCCGGCTGCCGGCAGCGCGCGCATGGGTCAGGCAGTCATCAAGCGCCGGGCTGGTCACGATGTCCAGATCACCGCCGACGGTGACGACCGTGCTGGTACCGCGCTGCTCGGATGAGAGGACAAGTCCGTCCACGTACTACCTCGGTGAAGCTCGTACCTGGCTGGGAAGGTGTTACCCCCTCATACTAGGCACGCTCGCCATCTGCCGCTGGTCTGCATAGCCCAGGCACTGCCGGGAAGAAGACGGGCAGGTCTGCCCGGTAAAGCAGAGCCAGAGCTGCCGTAATCCAGTTAGCGAGGCGGTGAGCTGGAGATGCAGGGCGCGGTACTCGAGGCCGCACACGCGGATGCGTTCCGCCACGCGGTCCTGTTCTACCGTGGCCTCGCGGAGTACCGGGCCAGGGTCGCGGCATTCGTGCAGGCCGGCCTGGCCCGCCGTGAGCCGGTGCTGCTTGCCACCAGGCAACGCGCGCTGCCTAATGAGCTGCATGGCAGCGGGCTTGTAACACTGACCGACATCGGACAGCTTGGCCGTAATCCTGCCCGGATCATCCCGGCGCTGCGAGCCTTCGCCGACAACTTCGCAGGACAGCAGGTGCGCATCGTCTGCGAGTTCATCTGGCCCGGCCGGTCGCTCGCGGAGATACGGCAAGCGGCCTGGAACGAGTCACTCATGGACCGGGCGATGGTCGGCGTGCCCGCTACCGTAGTCTGCCCATACAGCGCCCTTGAGCTGGAAGCTTCCGAGCTCTCCGACGCTGGCTGCACCCACCAGTGGGAGCTTGGATCAGGCGACTTCCTGCCGAGCAACGCATATGGCGGACCTGCGGCACTGCCTGCGGCGTGCCGGGCCGAGCCGGCACCGCCGCCCGCCAACGCCGAGACGATCGAGTACCTTTCTGACCTGAGGCCACTGCGGGCGCTGGTGGCCCGTGCGTGCGAGCACGCAGGGCTGGCCGCGCACCGCGCCACCGACCTGACGATAGCTGTCAGTGAACTTGCGGCTAATACCCTGCGGCACACCGCGGGCAGCGGCATCGCGACGGCCTGGCAGGCCGACGGCGAGATGCTCTGCGAGATCAGCGACAGCGGATTTATCTCTGACCCGCTCGTCGGCCTGCATCGTCCATCGCTAGACGAGCCGGGCGGGCAGGGTCTCTGGCTGGTGAACCAGGTGTGTGACCTGGTGGAACTGCGCTCCTCCGCGACCGGGACAACAGTAAGGCTGCACATGAACCTGGACCCCAAGTAGCCGCGTAATGCTACTCGCGGGTTAACCCGCATGTTTGGCCGGCGGATGCCGGGTAGATGGGCGAGCGTCCTATCTACGAGAGGGATTCCAATGGGTATCATCCTGCTCGCCCTGGCGGTCGTGGTCGTTCTGGCCGTGCTCGGCTTCGTAGGTGCCTTGCATGTGCTGTGGTGGATCGCGATTGTCGCGCTCATCATCTGGCTGCTTGGCTTCCTGGTTCGTGTCGGCGAAGGCGCCGCCGGGGGCCGACGCCGCTGGTACCGCTGGTGACCCCGCGTCGAGCCGGTCGTCTGTCGGCTCGACGCTCAAGGCCTGCCGCACCGGCAGGCCGTCCAACCCCAATCGTCGCCAGCCGGCGGCCCGCTCCCCCCGCCGTCGGCTGGCGATTTTCATGCGTGTTTGAAGCCCGGTCTGCCGGACACCTAGCCGGCCGGACTGCACACACGGACAGAAGGCAGGTTCGCAATGACTAGCCCCAACATGCCGGCCGGGCGAACGCGTGACACCGGCCGCACGGTGGATGCGTCCCGGCTGTGGCCCGGTGGCATCGCCACGGCAGTGGTCGCCGGCCTGGTCGCCCTGGTCGGCGTCCTGGTATGCCGGTGGCTGTTCGACATCCCGCTGCTGGCACCGCAACGGGACGGCGCCTACGGCGACGTCCACACCACCGATCTGGTCCTTGCTGCCGCTGCAGCCGCGCTCGTCGCTACGGCGCTAGCGCACCTGCTGCTCATCAGCACACCGCGGCCGCTGGCGTTCTTCAGCTGGATCATCGGGCTGGCGACGGTGCTCGCCGTCCTGTTCCCATTCAGCACCACGGCGCCGGTCACGGCGAAGATTGCCACCGCGGCGGTCGACCTCGTCCTTGGCATCGCGATCGGCTCGCTGATCAATAGCGTCGCCGCCCGCTCAGTCCGGCCGCGGGCGGTGCCCGCCGCGCCCGGCGAAGACCCGATCTACAACGCGGCCCGCGGCACGACCACGGAGCTCTAGCCGATGGCGGCCAGGCGCGCACAAGATACCTGGTAGCCGGCGGTGGCCAGGTCTGCCGAGCTGCGTTCCACCCGGCGCACCGTGCTCATTGCCGGTGCGCCCAACGTGGTGGTAGCCGTGCTGAAGCTCGCCGCCGGGTTCCCCGCCGAGGGCACGCCGCTGGCGCGTACCCTGCGGCAGGCGCGCGGGCAGGCTAAGGGCAGGCGGCGACGGCTGATCAGGCACGTCAGTGACAGTCCTGACACCACGGTCAAGGCCGCGCTCTTCGAGGACTCCGCTGCCATTGCCGGCCTCGTGCTGGCGCCGGCCGGGCTGTTGCTCCGCCAGCTCACAGGTTCCGCGGTGTGGGACGGATCCCGATGAGCGCACGCACCGGTGTCGTCCTGGTGACCGCGGGGGCAATCATGGCACTCGCCGTCACCGGCCGGCCAGGCTTCATCGACCTGCACGTCGCGGGCGTCATCTTGATAATTACCGGCGGGATAGGGCTGTGGCCGCATGGCGGCACGGCCCTGGTGCGCCTTTCTCGGATACGGCTGCGGCGGCTGCTAGACCAGACTCCGCCGGTGCAGGGTGTCCGCGTCCCGCTCGACGACCTGCTCAGCGGCGACGGGTCATGCGGGCGTATTCACCGCGAGCTGGAGACGGCTTCGCTGGTGAGCGCGGCCGCCCGAGGCGCTGAGCCCGATGTTTGGTCCCCGTGGGGAGGGCACCAAGAGCCTAGGCAGGGTTCGCCGGAGGCGCCTGGAGGTGATCGGGAATGACCAGGCCGCGCCATCTCAGGCCGACGAGGGCCGGCGACCTAGAGAACTGTGACGACACGCGGCTACTGGAGATGGTCAGGGTGCTGCCGCGTGAAGACAGCATGCGTGAGCTCGCCTGCGAGGTGCTCGTCACTCGCTATCAGTCGCTGGTCCGCTCCTGCGTGCAACCGTTTCGCAATAGCCCGGAGTCTCTCGAAGAACTAATGCAGGTCGGCTATGTCGGGCTGCTCAAGGCCATCAACAACTTCGACCCGGCGATCGGCCACACGCTGGCCGGCTACGCGCAGCCATGCGTAAGCGGCGAGATCAAGCGCCACTTCCGCGACAAGCGGTGGCACGTCAGGGTGAAGCGCTCGCTGCAGGAACTGCGCCTGGAACTGCGCAACACGGCATCGGAGCTGACGAACGAGCTTGGCCGGATGCCGACCGACGCGGAACTGGCCGCGCGCGTCGGCGTAACTGAGGACGAGGTGGTGGAGGCTCGCCGTGCCGATCTGGCGTTCCGGGCCTCATCACTGGACTCCCCCGCGGCCGGCGACACCGGCTCGGCCACCATGGGCGAACTGCTCGGCGGCGACGATCCGCGGCTTGAGCACCTGCTGGACATGCAGGCGGTCTGGACGCACTGGGGGGACCTGCCGGAGCGCCTGCAGCAGATCCTGCTCATGCGTTTCTACGGGAACATGACGCAGGCAGAGATCGGCTCCGAACTGCACATCTCCCAGATGCATGTGTCCAGGCTGCTCGCCGACGCTCTCGGCTTCCTGCGCGAGCGAATCGCCGGACCATTTCGGCCAGTGCCCGGGCAGAGGCGAGCCAGATGACCTTTTCACCCCCGCCACCTCAGGCCGCCAATCAGGCGTCCTGGTCCGATGAAGGGATGCAAACACCATGAAGACCGCCACTTCGCTGGGTTTAGTGGCCGTCGGCGCCATCTTCGCGTTCGCCATCACCCGCAGTCCCTCGTTCCTGAACCTCCAGGTCGTCGGCTGGGTCCTGATGCTGACCGGCGGGGTGGGAGCGATCATTCCGCGCCGCGGCAGCGGATGGCTGCGTCGCCGCGTGGTCGTGAGAGACGAGGAAGCCACCGAGGATGAGACGGCCAGGACTGCGCCGCAGCCGCAGCGCTTCTCGCGGCTGCTGGTGCCCGGCGGACTGCTCAGCTCGCGCCATCCCAGCCTGCAGTCGGCCGGGCGGGTCGAGCAGGAGACGATCGAAGAGTACGTCGAGGAGTAACGGCACCGCGCGCCCCGCGCCACGTGCCGTGCACCCATGCCGGCGACGCCAGCCTTAGTCCTGACGCTGCGCTCGCACGCGGCCGCGCGTGCGGCCCGTGCTTGACGGTGACCGCACGGGTAGCTGACTGCCGTCCCCCTACCCCCAGGAAGGTAGCCCCCTAGCCATGACCCAGACAGTAGTGATCACCGGTGCCAGCGCGGGCATCGCGCGTGCCACTGCGCGGCTGTACGGCGCGCGCGGGGCCCGGCTGGGCCTGATCGCCGGGCCTCAGTCGTCTGCCGCGCCATCAGCCGCCGTGCCGCCGGCCGGCGAGGGATCGGCTGCCTGGCCCGCGCGCAAGAGCTCCAGCACCCGGCGGTAGTTCCGGCGCGACTCCCGCTCGCGGTACTCGAGGTCGGTGTCGTGATAGCCGCGGTGCCTGGTCTGGCGCACCGGCATCGGCTCGGCCGGCACCACGAGCCGCCCGAGGCGGCCGAGCTGCAGCGAGAACTCCAGGTCCGCGTTCCGGTAGAAACGGGCCCTAGCCGGAAGACCGCCGGCCTGCGCGGCAGCGTCAGCGCGAACCGCCAGCAGGTAGCCAAGCAGCGCCGTCACCTGCCCCGGCCCTGCCTCACGGAAGGCGCGCAGGTCTTCCTCGGGCTCAGCCCCGCGCCAGCCGGCGGCGACCACGTCGTCGGCCGCCAGCGCCGCGAGCAGCGGGGTGATGGCATCACCCATCAAGATCGTGGACGTTTCCATGATCACGTGGATCGGGGCCGGGTCGGCGCGCAGGAGCGCGTTGCGCGCAGCGCTCCAGCCCGCGCTGCCAGCGACGTGCCATGCCTCGATGCGGCCGGGATGCGCGGCGGCCAGTTCCTGCAGTGCGTCACCCGCGCCGCCGGAGTTTCCGATGTCCAGCGCGCTGATCATGACGCCGTCGGGCGCGTGCTCGATCAGCGCCGACAGGCACTCGCGCAGGTCGCCTGGCCAGCCCTCGACCAGCAGCGCGACTGTGGCACGGCGGCCATCGGCGCCGCGGGCGGCCGGTACCGCGGCCGGGTTGGGCAGCACGCGGTAGTCGCTCCCGGAACTCGCCGCGGCCGTCCCCGCAGCCGGCGCGAGGCGGTACCCGCCGGGCGCATCGGTCACGGCCCAGCCCAGCTCGCCAATCTCAGCGCGGAACCTGTCGGCGGCAGCGAAGTCCCGAGCCGCTCGCGCTGCGGCGCGCCGGTCGGCTAGCTCGCGTACCTGCCAGGGCGCCCCGGCCGTGTCCTGCGATGCCGGGCCGGAGCGCTGCCCTGGCGCCTGATCGCCGGTCATCCGCTGCCTGCCGCGGCCACTAAGCCCGCCCAGCTCAGGGCAGGCGCACCACCGCGCGGGCCCTGGTCAGCACCTTGTCGCCAGCCGACCGAGCGGTGAGCGCGATGGCCACCCGGTTCCCGTCCAGCTTCTCTTCCACCCGCCCGCTGACCTCGATGCGCGCGCCGGCGTCATCGTCGGGAACGACCACCATGGAGGAGAACCGCACGCCGAACTCGGTCACCGCGGCTCGCGGCCCGGCCCAGTCTGTGACGTAGCGGCCGGCCTGGGCCATGGTGAACATGCCATGCGCGATCACGTCGGGCAGCCCGACTGCCCTGGCGATCCTGTCGTTCCAGTGGATGACGTTGAAGTCTCCGGAGGCTCCGCAGTACTTGACCAGGCTGAGCCTCGTCACCGGATACGTGGCGGGCGGAAGCTCGGCACCCTCTTCCACCTGGCTGTAGCTGACCTGGTCGCTCACTGCCGCGGTTCCTCTCTGACTGTCGCTGCCCGGCCCCGGCAACGGGCTTGCCGGTGGTGCGCTGGGCGCTAGCCGACCCCGCGCTCGACGATCGTCCCGATAGCGGTGCAGACGTGCTCGCCCTCGACGGTGCGGATATCGGTGGTCGTGGTGAGCATGACGTTGCGCCCCGCGTCCCTGATGTCGGTGATGGTCGGCTGAGCGGTCAGGACGTCCCCGGCCATGATCGGCCGCGAGTACTCAAAGCGCTGCTCGCCGTGCACGACCATGGCGTAGTTCAGCCCGAGGCCCGGGTCGGCGAGAGCGGCACCTGAACTGGCCATGCTCACCACGATGGCGAAGGTAGGCGGCGCGATCACGTCCGCGTACCCGGCGGCCTGGGCGGCCGCGCGGTCGGTGTAGATCGGGTTCTGGTCACCGATGGCGGCGGCGAAGTCCGCGATCTTGACCCTGGATACCTCGTAGGGCTCCGACGGTGGGTACGTGCGGCCGGTGTACTCCCGGTTGATGGCCATGCCACTCCAAGCTGATGGGCGCGATCGGCACCGATGTTCTGGTCAACACGGGCGGTCTGGTCAACACGGCCGCGGGCCGCGCCCCGCTAGCGGGCCTGCGGGATGCCGGGGGGTGGTCCCCCGAACGTGCTGCTAGCGCGTCTCGCGGTGCGGCTGGTGCTTGCGGCAGAACGGGCAGTACTTGCTCAGCTCAAGCCGGTCCGGATCGTTGCGCCGGTTCTTCCTGGTGATGTAGTTGCGGTGCTTGCACTCCTGGCAAGCCAGTGTGATCTTGGGCCTGATGTCGGTCGCAGCCACGGTGGCGTGCCCTTCTCTCGGTTCAACATCTCCGGGCGCCCTGGCGGGCGCTCCGGGTGATTCAAGGTAGTAGTAGCGGAGGCCGGACTTGAACCGGCGACACAGCGATTATGAGCCGCTTGCTCTACCTGTCTGAGCTACTCCGCCGCCCTATAACCCGCGGGGCTCGTTCTAGATTCCGGCACCGTGCGCCAGGCACTGGGCGCCTGCGAACCGATGCTCCGGCCCAGGGGCTGACTTAGCTTACCGGGAATCGCCGATGCCCGCGATTGGGGGCACTGCCGGCGGGCCCCGCGACGAGAGGCCCCCAGACCGCCCTGCCCAGACCGCCCTGCCCAGACCGCCCCGCGCCAGGACCGCCTGGATCGCCCGGACCCGGATCGCCAGCCAGGAAGGCCCTCCCGGATCGCCAGCCACGGACCGCCCGGGCCCTCCCGGATCGCCGGCCACGGACCGCCTCGCCCCGGACGGCCCGGATCGCCGGCCACGGACCGCCTCGCCCCGGATGGCCCGGATCGCCCGGCCACCCCTGGTTCCGGCTGGCCCCGGATCGCCCCGCCCCAAGGACCGCCCGGACCGCTCCACCCCGGACCGCCCGGATCGCCCGTCCGCCGGTTCGGCCGACTCCGTATTGGCGGCCAGATTTTCCGGACATCATCTTTTATGACCGATTATCTATGCGATAACTAGAACGTACCCATGCGACGCCAGCAAGCCGTCCCGGGCAGCGTTCTAATTTCAGGCCGTCACCTGCAGCGTTCGCTCAGCTTCAGATAAGGGAGTCGCCAGGATGCCAAGTCGTTACCGATTCTTCAGCACATCCGAAGGTAGGGCGCTGCGGCCGACATCACCCTCCGGCCCAGGACAGCGCAGCGTCCTGAATCCGCTGCTCAGGGCGCTATTTGAGGTCGCTGCGGCCGATGGGGCCGGTGCGCATGACCTGGCAGGCGCCGGGTAGACACCACACACACAGCATGGGGATGCGCCACGCACCCCGGCGCTTGGCTGTACCGTCGTTTACTGCACGCAGTTGCGGCAGGTCGGGCGCTGGCGGCGCAGAACCTGCGAATGATGTCGGCGAGTCCAGTTTGCGTTTATTGTGGACCGTCATAGTCGTTTGGCCAGATCGGGAGATCATCGCTGATGTCGAGGCGCGAGAAGCCAGCAGAGGTGACTTACCACTCACTGCGCGAGGCGCCAGACACCGGGCGTGTGACCGGCGCCGCCTTCCACGCCTTCACGGAGACTTATCCAGACCTCAAGCTCCAGCCGCTCGTAGTGGTGATCGCGGCCTTCAACGAGGCCGACAACATCGGTGCGGTGCTTGACGAGGTGCCGGAGGAGATCGCCGACGTACCGGTCTCGCTGCTCGTCATCGACGACGGCAGCACCGATCGCACCAGCGAGGTCGCGCAGCGGCACGGCGCGCTGGTCTGCACGCTGTCCGCTAACCGCGGGCACGGGGTGGCACTGCGGCTCGGGTACCGCATCGCCCGCGAGAGCGGCGCCAGGTACATCGCCACGCTCGACGGCGACGGGCAGTGGGACCCGGCCGACCTGCCGGGCATGGTCAAGATTCTCGAGGCCGACCAGGCTGACTTCGTCATCGGCTCGCGCGAGCTGGGCAAGACCGAGAACACCGACGTGTTCCGCAACGTCGGCGTCAAGTTCTTCGCCAGGGTCATCAGCACGCTGACCAGCACCAGGCTCACCGACACCTCGAGCGGGCTGCGCCTGATGCGCGCCGAGCTCACCGGCACGGTGCGGCAGACGCAGCCGCAGTACCAGACCTCCGAACTGCTGATCGGGGCGCTGCTGCACGGCTACCGGGTGGCCGAGGTGCCGACCATCATGCGCCAGCGAATGTCCGGCCAGAGCAAGAAGGGCCGCAACTTCGCCTACGGCCTGCGCTACGCCCGCGTCATCGGCAAGACCTACCTGCGCGAGCGGCGCGCCGCCGGCAACACCACGGCCGCGATCCTGCAGCAGGCGCGCTCGGGCCCGCTTCAGGACGGCACTGCGCGCTAGCGCCTACCTCCGCCCGCCCGCGCGCGGGCGGCTACCAGGCCCCGCTAGCACTCGATCACGTTGACGGCCAGCCCGCCGCGTGCGGTCTCCTTGTACTTGATCTTCATGTCGGCGCCGGTCTCGCGCATGGTCTTGATCGCCTTGTCCAGCGACACCGTATGCCGGCCGTCGCCGCGCACTGCCATCCGCGCCGCGGTAATCGCCTTGACCGCGCCAATCGCGTTCCGCTCGATGCACGGGATCTGCACTAGCCCGCCGACTGGGTCGCAAGTCAGCCCGAGATTGTGCTCGACGCCGATCTCAGCCGCGTTCTCGACCTGCTCGGGCGTGCCGCCGAGCACCTCGGCCAGTCCCGCTGCCGCCATGGAGCAGGCCGACCCCACCTCGCCCTGGCAGCCGACCTCGGCGCCGGAGATCGAGGCGTTCTCCTTGAACAGCACGCCGATGGCCCCGGCGGTGAGCAGGAACCTGACCACGCCGGCGTCGTCAGCCCCCGGCACGAACCTGGTGTAGTAGTGCAGCACCGCCGGCACGATCCCGGCAGCGCCGTTCGTCGGCGCGGTCACCACCCGCCCGCCGGCGGCGTTCTCCTCGTTCACCGCCAGCGCGTACAGCGTGACCCACTCCATCGCGTACAGCGGGTCGGCGGTGTCGCCGGTCCGCTCCAGCGTCTCGCGCAGCGCCCGCGCCCGGCGGCGCACCTTGAGCCCGCCCGGCAGCACCCCCTCGGCATCGCTGCCGCGCTGCACGCACTCCTGCATGACCGCCCAGATCCGCAGCAGGCCCGCCTCCACCTCGCTCTTGTCCCGCCGGACCAGCTCGTTGGCGAGCATGACGCCGCTGACCGGCAGACCGGTGGCTGCCGCCTGCGCCAGCAGTTCCGCACCGCTGCCGAACGGATAGGGAACGGGCGTCGGGTCGGCAACCAGCTGCGGACGGCCGGCCTCGTCCTCCCCGAGCACGAACCCGCCACCCACCGAGTAGTAGGTCCTGGCGCTGAGCTCAGCGCCGTCCGCAGCCAGCGCCGCGAACCGCATCCCGTTGGAGTGGAACTCCAGCCGCTTGCGCCGGTGCAGCACCACGTCGGCGTCAACGTCGAAGCGGATGGGCGCGACCCCGAGCAGGGCCAGCGTGCCGGTCTGCCGTACCTCCTCCACCAGCGGCTCGGCTGCCGCCGGATCGACCGTCTCCGGCTCCTCGCCGGCCAGGCCGAGGACGACGGCCTTGACGCTGCCGTGGCCGTGCCCGGTAGCGCCGAGCGAGCCAAACAGCTCGGCCCTGACCGTGACGGTGGCCGGCAGCAGGCCCTCATCGCGCAGGGACCTGGCGAACATGCCTGCCGCCCGCATCGGCCCGACCGTATGAGAGCTAGACGGGCCTATACCGATCTTGAACAGATCGAAGACGCTGACTGTCATCGCGTCCCTCCTGCCACTGTCTGTACGGTAACGCCATCGGTACCAGGTCCGCCCGCGCTACCCGGCCGGCCGACGCTAGCCGGCTTGCGCGGGCGGGAGTGACCAGCGCAGACCGGGGCGCGTTCCGGTCATAATCGGGATCATCCATCGCTACCCCTTTATCCGCGCGCCGGTCGGATCGTAGGGCGGCCGCAGGTGCACCGTCGCGGGGATCAGCTGGCCGCCGACGTTCACCTGGTAGCTGCCGGTCCTGGCGAACTCGGCGGTGGCCGGGCCGCCGGACGGGTCGCGGATGTAGCCGAGCCCGACTGCGGCGCCGAGCGCGGCGCCGTAGGCGCCCGAGGTCAGCTGCCCGGCTGCGACGCCGTCGCGCAGTACAAGCTCGCCGCCCCACAGCATCGGCCCGCCGTCCTCGAGCACCAGCGAGACCAGCCGCCGCCTGGGCCCGGCAGCCCTGGCCCGCTCGACGGCCTCCCGGCCGAGGAAGCCGACGCTGCCGGACAGCTTGCACGCGAACAGCAGCCCGGCCTCTGCCGGGTTATAGTCCGGGGTCAGCTCGCGGCCGAATGCCCGGTACGCCTTCTCAAGGCGCAGCGACTCGATCGCGTAGTAGCCGGCGTTGACCGCGCCAAGATCGGCCCCGGCTGCCATCAGGTCCGCGTACACCCCGACGGCGAACTCGGCGGGCACGTACAGCTCCCAGCCGAGCTCCCCGACGTAGGTGATCCTGGTCGCCCGCACCGTCGCGTAGCCGAGGCCGATCATTGCGCTGGTTCCGAACGGGAACGCGCCGTCCTCCAGGCTTGCCCTGGTCAGCCGGCTCAGCAGGGTCCGTGACTCCGGCCCCATGACCCCGTAGACCGCGTACGCGGATGTCACGTCGGTCAGCGTGGCCAGGCTGCCTGGCGGCATCCGCCTGCGGATGTGGTCGGCGTCCCGCTCGGTCGTGGCAGCGCTGGCCACCAGCAGGAATTCGGTGGCCGACAGCCTGGTGACGGTGATGTCGGACTCGTAGGTGCCGCGATCGTTGAGCATGCCGGTGTAGACGGTGCGGCCTGGCGGCACTGCCACGTCGTTGGTGCACAGCCACTGCAGCGCTTCCGCGGCGTCCGGCCCCGCGACCAGGTACTTGGAGAAGGAGGTCTGGTCGAAGACCGCCACCCGGTGCCTGGTCGCCAGCTGCTCGGCTGACGACCACGGCTGCCAGTTCTGCTGGCCCCAGGAGTACTCGATGACCGGCAGCTCGCCGGGCGGCGCGAAGAAGTTGGCGCGTTCCCAGCCCATCTTGCTGCCGAAGCAGGCCCCGGCGTCGCGCAGCTCGGCGTAGACCGGCGACCGCCGGAACGGGCGCGCTGTCTCCAGCTCGCGGTTCGGCCATCCGATCGCGTAGTGCAGCCCCAGCACCTCGCTGACCCGGTCGCGCAGCCACCTGCTGTTGCCGTTGAACGGGGCGAACCTGCGGATGTCCACCGTGGTCAGGTCGGCGTCGGGCTGGCCGTCCACGATCCACTGCGCGAGGGCGAGGCCGGCCCCGCCCGCTGAGGCGATGCCGACTGAGTTGAAGCCCGCCGCCACGAAGAACCCGGCCAGTTCCGGTGCCGCACCGAGGATGAACTGGTTGTCGGGGGTGAAGCTCTCCGGCCCGTTGTAGAACTTCCTGATGCCCGTCTGCTCGAGCACCGGCAGCCGGTGCACCGCGCTGTCCATCAGCACGCTGAAGTGGTCCCAGTCCTCGGCCAGCAGCTGGAACTCGAACGGGTGCGGCAGATCCTCGGGTGCCACCCAGGGCTTGGCCTGCGGCTCGAACCCGCCGACGACCAGGCCGCCGACTTCTTCCTTGAAATACGTCCAGCCGTCGGGGTCGCGCAGCACCGGCAGGTCGGGGTGCATGCCGTCGATCTGCTCGGTAACCACGTAGAAGTGCTCGGCCGAGTGCAGCGGCACTGTCACGCCCGCCAGCGCGCCTAGGGCCTTGGCCCACTGGCCCGCGCAGTTGACCACGACCTCGGCCTCCACGTCGCCGCGGTCGGTGCGGACCCCGGTCACCCGACCGTCGCAGGTGGTGATGCCGGTGACTCTGGTGCGCTCGCGGATGACGACGCCGCGCTGGCGCGCGCCGCGGGCCAGCGCGGCGGTCAGGTCCACCGGGTCGGCTCTGCCGTCTCCCGGTAGCCAGATCGCCCCGGCGAGGTCGCCGGTGCGCAGCAGCGGGTACCGTTCGGCCGCCTGCGCCGGGCTGAGCAGCTCGCACTCGATGCCGTAGGCCTGGGCGGTGGCGTCGGTGCGGCGCAGCGCGGTCATCCGGTCCGCGGTCCTGGCCACGGTCAGCCCGCCGCACCTGCGGAACCCAGTCGCCTGGCCGGTCTCGGCCTCCAGCCGCTCGTACAGCCGGGTTGAGTACTGGACCAGCCTGGTCCCGGCCTCCGAGGCGCGGAGCTGGCCGACCAGTCCCGCCGCGTGCCAGGTGGTGCCACAGGACAGCTGACCCTGCTCGATCAGCAGCACGTCGGTCCAGCCGAGCGCGGCCAGGTGATAGGCCACGCTCGCGCCGATCACGCCGCCTCCGATGATCACGACCCTGGCCCGGACCGGCAGGTCGGACTGCGTCATTGCACCCGTTCCCTCGCTGTCGCTGCTCATCCCCTAGTCGAGTTCTTGGACGTCGGTGAGCAGGCGATCGAAGTCAGGGCTGGTAAACCCCGCGGCAGCCGCCTCGAACCGCTCCATACCCCACGACCAGAAGTCGGCATCCAGGTCGCTCGTGGCGTGCTGGATCGCGCCCCAAAGCGCCCAGCCGTACCTGGAGACCAGGCCGAACAGCTCGGCCCTGGCGATCCGGCTGCGCCGCGGCCTGCCGTAGTAGGCAGTGACCAGCGCGGCCAGCCCGTCGGCGTCCAGGCCGCACTCACCGGCGATATTGCCCAGCTCGAAGCACGGGTCGTTGTTGCCTGAGTACTCGTAGTCGATCAGCCAGATCCGCTGCCCGTCATCGATGAAGTTGGCCGCGAGCAGGTCGTTGTTGCACGGCACGGTGCCCTCGTCGCGTACCGCGAGCGCTGCCCTGGCCGCGGCGAACTGAGCACCGAGATCCTCATAGCCGGCCGGGATGCGCATGCCGGTTTTCGTGGCGGTGGCGTAATAGCTGGCCTGGATCTCGAACATGTCGAAATCGCCGGCGAACCGCTCGGCGCCGTGCAGCACCCGGCAGGCCGCCGCGATCCGCGGGATCATGGCCGGGTCGCCGACGTCGGCGTTGCCGAGCGTCTTGCCGTCGATGTAGCCGAGGACCAGGACGTGGTCGCGCGGCAGGTACTCGATCACCGGCGCACCCACCCCGGCCGCGGCGGCGATCACGGAGTTGTGGTGCTCGCGATCCCTGTCGATGCCGAGCAGGGCGCCGCCGTCGGACCAGATCCTGGCGACGAAGGCCCCGGCCGCGGTCACGACCCTGAAGTTCTGGTTGGTCAGGCCGCCTGGCAGCGACCTGATCTCTCGTGCCCCGCGCAGGCTTGGCACCCGGTCGAGCAGCTGCCTGACCGCGGCCGACGGCCCCGTTTCCTGCAGCTCGCTCACTTGCGGCGCCCGTCCTTTCCCGCCCTGCATGTGCGGACGACGCTGCCCGCACCGGCCGCACCGCGGCTCGGCCCGGCCCGCGCGACGTGCCGGCCCGATGTCCGCGGCGCTGATGGCAGGTTACGAGTCTTAGCGACAAAGGTCTAGACGAAAATGCTCGGACATTCTCCGCGTTCCCGTGAATGAACCCGACGTCCGCCATGAATCCCTGTTCAAAGGGTCTGGACAGTTAACGGGCTGCGCCCCTACGCTACGCGTCATCCAAGG
>DASPWG010000085.1:0-30977 GCA_035621915.1 Streptosporangiaceae bacterium | reverse complement strand
ATCCTGATGGTCCTGGCCTGGTCCGCCATGGCCCTGGTGATGGCCTGCCGGATCCACCAGGTCGCGTAGGTGGAGAACTTGTAGCCCTTGGTGTAGTCGAACTTCTCCACCGCCCGGATCAGGCCCAGGTTGCCCTCCTGGATCAGGTCGAGGAACAGCATGCCGCGGCCGGTGTAGCGCTTGGCCAGCGATACTACGAGCCGCAGGTTGGCCTCCAGCAGGTGGTTCTTGGCCCGCCTGCCGTCCTCGGCGATCCACTCCAGGTCCTGGCGCGTTTCCGGCCGCAGCGACTCACGGCTCTCGGCCAGCTTCTCCTCGGCGAACAGGCCGGCCTCGATCCGCTTGGCCAGCTCGACCTCCTGCTCGGCGTTGAGCAGCGGAACCTTGCCGATCTGCTTGAGATAGTCCTTGACCGGATCGGAGGTGGCGCCGGCGACTGCCACCTGGGCAGCGGGCAGGTCCTCGTCGTCGTCGCCGTAGACAAACGCCTCGTCGTCAGACTCCTCGGTCCCTGCGGCCGCAACGGCCACCACGCTGGCCTCGCCGCCCGGTCCCGCCTCGGCCTCGTCGTCAGCCTGCTCCGACTCTGCGTCGGCGCCCAGGCCATCGCCCTCGGCGAAGTCGCCAGCCTGGGCGGCCAGGTCCTCCTCGGCCTCGGGCTCCTCCTCCAGGTCCTCCAGGCTCTCCAGCTCGTCGAGCTCGGCGTCGACGTCCAGGAAGCCGGCGTCAGACAGGTCGGGCTCAGCCTCCAGGTCCGTTACGTCGGCAAGGTCGGGATCGGCGTCCAGACCGCTCACCTCATCCAGCTCAGCCTCGGCATCCAGGGCGGTCTCCGCCGTCACGTCAGCGTCGGCGGTCACCTTCTTGCGCCCGTTGTCACGATGGTCTCCCCTACCCAGCAGATCACTCGCTGCCTGCTCGTCCTGCCTAGCCTTGGTCCCGCCAGCACGGCCTGCGCCGGTACGCGCCCGGCCGCGCCTGGCCTGGCCGCCGCTGCCGTTGACGGGGCCGTCCGCTGCCCGCCGCTGCTTGCCGCCGGCCGGCCGCCGCGCGGCCGGGACGGCCTTGGCGTCGGTGTTCTCGGCCTGGACAAGCGCGACTGCCTGGTCGGATGTAGCGCCCTCGGCGGTCCCGCCGCGGGTCTGCTGCGGTATCCGTGCACCCTGCGCTGACGGCCGAGCCTGCCGCCGCGCCGCGGAGCCTGCAGCACCTGCCACGGCGGTCACCCCTTCCTTCGCTGGATGGCAGACCGCTGTGCGCCCAGCACCCGGCTGTTCGAACTAGCAGACGACACTGCCACCCCTCCGGCAAACCTCATGGTGAGCAACGCACCCTACCGCGCGAATCCCGCGTTCCGGACTGCTCCAGAACCCTGGAACTTGCTGCCGGAGAGCACGCTCAGCTCGAGGTCCTCTCCTGCCCACCACCTTAGGTGGCGCAGATGGGTAGGTCGTACGTCCGCGGGCCAGCTCCCTTGCCGCCCGGGCCGCCCGGCATGCAGTGCTGGAGCGCACTGGGCCGAGATCGCAGCCTCGGGAATGGTACCCGCAATCGTCATGCCCTCCCCTTCCGCAGCGAACCGGCAGCCTTCCGCCGCCGCTCGCTGATCGCGTCCCAGTCCGGCATGTGCAGCACCAGCACGGTTACGTCGTCGTCCTGCTCGTGCCCGGCCAGCATCCGGTCAACCAGGTAACCCAGCAACAGCGCCGGATCTTCCGCAACCGCCCGCGGAGCCCTGCCGGCGACGGCCACCAGCTCCTCCAGACCCGCGTCCAGGCCGCGCTTGCGATTCTCCACAAGTCCATCGGAGTACAGCACCGCCGTGTTGCCTGGCCGCAGCGAGAACGCGTACTGCTGCCGCGGGCTTGCCCAGCCCAGCGGCGTGCCGCCCTCGGTCTCGTCGAGCCGCGGCGGCGCGTCCGGCGCCAGTAGCAACGGCGGCAGGTGGCCCGCGTTCCCGGCGACCCCTTCGCCGGTAATCGGGTCTACCACCAGGTAGGCGACCGTGGTGACCTGCTCTTCCTGCTCAGTAGCCAGGAACAGCCGGTCAAGGCCGGCCAGCACGGCGGCTGGCCGCGGGTCGGTGAGCGCCAGCGCCCGCAGCGCATTGCGCACCCGGCCCATGCCCGCAGCGGCGGTCAGCCCCTTGCCCATCACGTCACCGGCGGCCACGGCCAGCCGGCCGTCTGGCAGCCGGAAAGCGTCGTACCAGTCGCCGCCGATCTCCATGTTCCTGGTGACCGGCAGGCAGCGGGCCTCCAGGATGATGCCTGGCACCGTCGGAAGGCTGTCGGGCAGCAAGCTGCGCTGCAGGGTCTCGGCGGTCTTGTGCTCGCGCTCGTACAAGGTGGCGCGCTCGAGCGCGAGCGCGCACTGCCCGGCCAGCGCCTCCAGGAAGACGCGCTCCTCCTCGGTGATCTGCCTGGTCCTGGTGAAGGAGAACCGCAGCGCGCCAAGCGACGCCCCGGAGGACAGCAGCGGCAGGCCCACCCATGCCTTCTCGTCGCTGTGCTGGAGGAACAGGGCAACGCCCGCAGAGTCGTCGAACAGCCGGCGCAACGCCTCCGGGCTCTCCAGCAGCAGCGGCTTGCGGGCATGGATGGCCGCTGTCATGACGCTCGGCGCCGAGAGCGGCAGCTCATATGGCTGCGCGCCGGGAGTGTCGGGAAGGCCGCCATCGTTGACCACGCGCAGCCTCAGCCGCTCGGTGTCCACTATGCCAACGGCCGACCGCTCCGCCCCGACCGCAGACCTGCCGACCTCCGTGATGACCTGGACGACCTGCTCCACGGTCAGCGCCTCGGCCAGCATCGAGGTGGCCTGCTGCAGCCGGGCGGTGCGCAGCGCCGCCGCGGACAGCTGCTCGGTGAGCCGGCCGCGCATTTCCTCGGCCTCGCGCTGCGCCGTGACGTCGGTGCTGGCACCGACCCACTCCACGATCCGGCCGTCACGCTCGATGGGAACCGCGCGCACGTCGTAGTGCTTGTAGGAGCCGGTGCGGCTGCGAACCCGGTACCGGCTGTCGAAGACCTTGCCCGAGCGAATGCTCTCCTGCCAGGCGGCCTGGACGCGTTCCCTGTCGTCCGGATGTATGGCCTCCAGCCAGCCCTTGCTCAGGTACTCCTCGGCCGTCTGGCCGGTGATCCAGCGCCACTCAGGCGAGTCCTCGGCGATCTCCCCGTCCGGCCCGGTCACCCAGACGACCTGCGCCCCGGCCTGGACGAGCGAGCGGTAACGCTCCTCGCTGCGCCGCAGCGCCTCGGCGGCCTGCTGCTGCTGCGTGACTTCCACGGCGATCACCGCAACGCCGCTGACGTCGCCGTCCGGGTCGTGCGACGGGAACCAGGAGAACGACCACTGACGGGTCGCCGCCGCAAGCTCACCGCCGTTGACGCCCGCAGTATCGCCGACGGCGATCGCGTGCTCGGTGCTCGGCGTCGGCTTGTCACCAGCCTGCACCCGCCGCACGGCCGCCTCGGCGGCCTCGGCCAGGTCGGCGGGCCACGCCTCAGCGGCGGTCCGGCCAATGTGGTCGGCCGCGTTGCCCGTCAGCCCGGCCATTGTCTGGTTCATCCGGCGGAACCGCATATCGGGGCCGAGGAAGGCGAAGCCGATAGGCGCCTCCGTGAGCAGCGTCGCAAGCAGCGCCGAGTCCGAGACGTCCAGGCCGGCCACCCTCGGCCGTGGAACAGACGTACCCGTGCTCACCGCGAGCACCCCGCGCTCTGCCGATGGCTAGCCATCGAACAGCTCCTTCCTGCTCACTGCGAACACAAGAAGGCTAGCGGCAATACCGAGTGCTAGAGGCTGACCGGCCACAACTCGGTAGAGACAGCATCGCGAGCACGCAACGCCGGCCGCATCGGGCACGGGCGCGCCGCGCGGCCTGGCGCGGTACCGGGCCGGTGCGCAACCCTCCGGCGGGAGCTCGCAGCGTAATATTCTGGTCGCTTTCACGGCCTTTATACTGACCGTCGTTAAGCGGGTTAATCGCCGGGAAATCCACATTCGAGTGCTACATCTCCGCTAATAGCCGCAATCAGGATGCCGCTTCCGAGGGGGCGCGACCGGGCAGGCCGGTCGCCTGCGCGCCAGAGACTACCGGCGTCAGCGGGAAGTGGCAGGCCACCAGCTGGCCAGCCGCGGCGTGCGGATCCAGGGAGGGCTCCTGCAGGGCGCAGACCTCCTGGGCGCGCGGGCACCGGGTGCGGAACCGGCAGCCAGACGGCGGGTCGGTCGCGGCAGGCGGCTCGCCGGTCAGGCCGCCGGACTGACGGGCAGGCTCCGGGCCGGTCGATACGACAGGGACCGCGTCGATCAGCCCTCGGGTGTACGGATGAGCAGGCGCTGAGCAGATCAGCTCGGCCGGCCCGACCTCCACCAGCTTGCCGAGGTACATCACCCCGATCATGTCGGACATGTATCGGACAACCGACAGATCGTGGGAGATGAACAGGTAGCTCAGGCCGTACTGCCGCTGCAGCTTGCGCATCAGGTTGAGGATCTGCGCCTGCACCGACACATCCAGGGCGGACACCGGCTCGTCGGCCACGATCAGCGCGGGCCGCTGGATCAGTGCCCTGGCCAGGGCCAGCCGCTGCCGCTGCCCGCCGGAGAACTCGCGCGGCAGCCGGTCGGCGGCATCGGGCGGCAGCCCCACCTCGTCCAGGATCCGGTTGACCTGGCGGCGGTGGCTGCGCCGCCGGCCGGCCTTCTGGATCAGCAGTGGCTCGCGCAGGATGCTGCGCACGCGCATGCGCGGGTCCAGCGAGGCGAACGAGTCCTGGAACATCAGCTGGATCCCGGTGCCCTGCCTGCGCCGCTGGCGGCCGGAGAGCCGGGCCAGGTCGGTCCCCGCGAAGACGATGGAGCCGGCGTCAGGCCGCTCCAGCCCGGCCAGCAGCCTGGCGACGGTGGTCTTGCCGCAGCCTGATTCCCCGACTAGTCCCAGGGTCTGGCCTGCGGGCAGTTCGAGGCTGACGTCGGCCACCGCGCTGACCGTGGCCGCGCTGCGCCGGATCAGCCCGCCGGCGACCGGATAGTCCTTCACCAGTCCCTGCACGCGCAGCAGTGGCTGCTGCTCCGCAGTCCCGTTCGCGGCACGCCTGGGCGCCCGCAGCGCGCTGCCTGGCGCCAGCCACGCGCTGACCGGGCGGGCAGCGTCCCCGCTGCTTGCCTGCGGCGCAGCCGCCGGGTAGAAGCAGGCGAAGGTATGGCCGGGATGGTCTCCCACCAGCACAGGCTCGTGGCTTGTGCACCAGGCCTGCGCATACCGGCAGCGTGCGGCGAAGCTGCAGCCCTCCGCGGGCACGCTGAGGTCTGGCGGGCGGCCGGGAATGCTGTACAGCGCCCTGCTGTCCGGACCCGCGAGCTCAGGCAGCGCCTCGAAGAGGGCCTCGGTGTAGGGGTGCCGCGGGAAGCTGAAGACCGTCTGCGTGGCGGCCTGCTCGACGATCCGGCCGCCGTACATGACGGCCACCTTGTCGGTCCGGCCGCCGATCACTCCCAGGTCGTGGGTGACCAGGATGACCGCCATGCCTAGCTGATGGCGCAGGTCGTCGATGAGCTCCAGGATCTCCCGCTGGATAGTGACGTCGAGCGCCGTTGTCGGCTCATCGGCGATCAGCAGCCGGGGCTCGCAGGCCAGCGCCGCCGCTATCATCGCGCGCTGCCGCATGCCGCCTGACAGCTCGTGCGGGTACTGCGCGGCGACCCGCTCCGGCTCTGGCATCCTGACCAGCCCGAGCGCCTCGACCGCCCTAGCGGCGGCCGCCTGCTTATCCGCGCCGCGATGGACGACGACCGACTCGGCGATCTGACGGCCAACAGTCATGGTCGGGTTGAGCGAGCTGGACGGATCCTGGAACACCATGCCGACGTCGTTGCCGCGGATGCGCTGCATCTCCTGCTCCGGCAGCCCGGTCAGCTCAGTGCCGCCGAGCCGTACCGATCCGCCGGCGATCACGCCGCCTGCCGGCAGCAGGCGGACGATCGACCTGGCGGTCATGGTCTTGCCGCAGCCGGACTCGCCCACCAGGCCGAGGCACTCCCCGGCATCGACGGTGAAGCTGACCCCGTCCACGGCCCGGACGGTAGCGTCCCGCAGCCGGATCTCGGTGCGCAGGTCAGCGATCTCGAGCAGGTCCCCCATCGGTCAGCGCCCCCTGGACTCGCGGCCAAGGCCGTCGCGCAGGCCGTCACCGAGCATCGTCAGGGCCACCACGACAAGCATGATCGCCAGGCCCGGCGCCACGATCTGCCACCAGTAGCCGTCGTCGATCGTCTGCACGGCGGCATAGATCATGTCGCCCCAGTCAACGGCCGGGGACTGGATGCCAAGGCCGAGGTAACTGAGGATGGCCAGGGTCAGGACCGCGTTGGCGACCTGGAAGCTCACGTTGACCACGATGGTGCCGAACGCGTTGGGTGCTATGTGCCGCAGCACCGCTCGCAGGCTGCCGCCGCCCATCACCCGGATGGCCTGCACGAACTCTCGCGTCCGCAGGGTTAGCGCCTCCGCCCGTACCAGCCTGGCGGTGCTCAGCCACGAGGTGGCCGCGATCACGAGGATCAGCACCGGCTCGGTCGGCCGGTAGATGGTAACGACCACCAGCAGCACTACGACCGTGGGAATGGCCAGCCCGGCGTCGACGACCCGCATCATGACCGCGTCCAGGTAACCGCCGACGTAGCCGGAGATGGCGCCCCAGAGCGAGCCGAGGATGGCCGCGAGGACGCCAGCGGCGGCGCCGACCTCCAGCGACACCTGGCCGCCGACCATCAGCCTGCCAAGCTCGTCGTTCCCGTCGCCGTCGGTGCCGAGCGGGTGGCCTGCCCCGGGCGCGAGGTTCGCCTGCGACAGGAAGACGTGCACCTGGTCGGTGTGGTACAGGACCGGGCCGATGAAGCAGAAGACCGCCGTCGCGACCAGGATCGCGAGGCCGACGGTGGCCAGCGGCATGGACCTGGCGGTAGCGATCAGGCGGCGGAAGCCGGAGGCCACGTCCTGCTGGGCCGGCAGCGCCGGGCCGACCGCCGGGCCGGCGTGCCTGCCCTTGCTGCCCCGCGCCCGCGCCGCGGAGTGCGCTGGCTGTGCCTCAAAGGCCTGTGCCTCGAACGGCTGCGCCTCGAACGGCTGCGCCTCAAACGGCTGCGCCTCGAACGGCTGCGCCTCAAACGGCTGCGCCTCAAACGGCTGCGCCTCAAACGGCTCTGGGACGGCCGCGTTAACCTGCTCTGCGCTCATGCCCGCTGGTACCGCACTCTCGGGTCGAGCAGGGCGTACCCGATGTCCGCCAGCAGCGAGCCGATGGCGGCCCCGACCCCGATGACCAGCGTGAAGCCGAGCACGACGGGGAGATTGTGGTTGAGCGCTGCCTGCCAGATCTGCCAGCCCATGCCGGGGAAGTTGAACAGGCTCTCCACGATCAGGGCACCGCCGAGTATCTGCGGGATGCTGAGGCCGAGCAGCGTGACGACCGGAACCAGCGAGTTGCGCAGCACGTGCCGCAGCAGTACCCGGCGCTCGCCCGCGCCCCGCGCGCGTGCGGCCTCCACGTACTCCTCGTCCAGGCTGTCGGCGGCCGCCGACCGCATGTACCTGGCGAAGATCGCGATGGTCGCCAGCGAGAGCGTGAGCACGGGCAGCGTCAGGTCCTGCCAGTCGGTCAGGACGCCGCCGATGCCGGAGTCCTGCGGTCCCTCTGGCCCGAACCAGTGCAGGTGCAGCGCGAAGATCAGGATCAGCACGTAGCCGAGCACGAACGATGGCATCCCGTACCAGATGTAGGTCAGCGTGCGGATCGCATGGTCGGTGGCCGTGCTGCGGCGCACCGCCTGCACGATGCCGGCCGGGATGGCGACCAGCAGCGCGATCAGCGTCGAGAGCCCGGTCAGCACCAGGGTCCTTGGCAGGGCGTTGGCCAGCAGCGTGGTGACCGGCTCTGCGGGGGTGGTCGAGAAGCCGAGGTTGCCGTGCAGCACCTGGCCTAGCCAGCTCAGGTATTGCAGCAGGAACGCGCTGTGCGCCGCGCCGGTGCCGACCAGCTGCGCGCGGTCGCTGCCAGGCCCCAGCCGGAGGAGCCCGAACACGATCAGCGTCACCAGCAGAACCACGGCTACCGCCTGCAGCACACGGCGGGCCAGGAAGGCGCTCACCAGCTCCGCCTGCCTGGCCGCCGTATGTCCGGGCTCACTTCAGGTAGTACCAGTCTTCTGGGTTGATGTTCAGCGTCGGCGCCTGGACGCCAATGTGCAGGTTGTTGACCGACTCGATGAGGGTAGCCGCGTTTGGCTCGTAAATCACCGGCAGCTGGTTGGCCAGGTAGTTCTGCCAGGCATACATGGCGCTGTCGAACGCCGCCGTTGACCTAGCGTCCAGCGTCTTGCCGATGAGCGTGTCGTTGTGGGCGTTGGTGTAGAAGCCCACGTCGTCGGCCGAGCTGGGCTCGAACAGCTCCTCGCCGGTGGGCAGGTAGTCAGGCGAGTAAGTCCACGATCCCCACTCCGCCAGCTGCCAGGTGCTGCAGGCGCTGGTGCACCCGAAGACCGTGCCCACCACGGTGTCGAACGGCTGCTCGGTGGCGGTGATCTTGATGCCGACCAGCGAGGCGTTAGAGACCAGTTCCTTGGTGGCCGAGTACATGTAGTCGACCCCGGCGGCGTAGATCATGCTCAGGTTCAGCGCGGTGCCGGCCTTGATGCCAGCCCCGCACTGGGTGGGCCCGGTGCCGGCGTTGACGCAGGTGTCCACGCCGTTCGGAACGACCGACCAGCCGTGCGCGGTGAGCAGCGATTTGGCGTTGCTGAGGTTCAGCTCCCACTGGTCCCCGGCCGCCTCCACCTGCGGTGAGAGGTACTTGGTGACCGGATAGCTGGCCACCGGCCCGATGACCGGCTTGCCGTACCCGTGCATCGGGCCGTCGATGATGCCTTCCTGGTCGACCAGCGACTGGAATGCCTGCCGGAAATACAGCTGGCGGAAGATCGGACCCGCGGTGGAGTCGGTGTAGTTGTAGACCGCGTAGCTCAGCTCCCACGGGTACACCACGCTCAGCTTGTAGTCGCCGAGCGTCACCGGGTTCCCGCCGTTGGTCGAGCCGGGCGCGGGCACCGGCGCGTCGACCGTGGGCAGGTAGCCCACGTCGATGCGGCTGTTGCCCTGCGGGTCCTGCAGCACGTTGAACTCGGCTTCCTCGGTCGTGAACGGCACGATGACGAACTCGGAGATGTGGTGCGCGGCGGCCGGCCCCGAGTAGCGGTTGTTGTAGGTCAGGTAGACCCAGCCGGCGCTGGTGGTCCGCTGCACCCGCCACGGCCCGTCCACGATGCTCCAGATCGGCGACTTGGCCCAGGCCGACATGCTGCCAGCCGTGGAAGCCAGGTAGTTGTAGACCGCCGTGCAGTCGGCCGGCGTCGTGTCGCAGGAACTCGCGCCCGCCGCGGTCCTGTCCCAGGCGGCCGGCATCGGGGTGATCTGGCTCAGCTCGTTGTCGGTGAACCAGTCCTGCGAGTACGCCTTGGTGACGGTCATCGTGACCTCAGTGGAGCCGACGGCATGCGCGTCCGTGATGTCGAAGGGGAAATCGCCGGCGACCTGACCTCCCCAGTCGTTGTTCCCATCCGCGATCTGCATGTTGATCCAGAACATGACGTCCTGGGCCGTGACCGGCTGGCCGTTGGACCAGCGGTAATTCTTGAGGCTGATGGTGACCTGCTGGCCGTTGTACACGGGCGGCGAGGCCAGGCTGAGTGCCGGATCCAGGTACGGCTCGGTGCCCTCGCCGAACCAGTACAGCGGCCGGTACAGCAGGTACTGGAATTCATTGGTATTGCTGACGTTGAAGTTGCTGCCGGTCTCGAACGGGAAGATGTAGCTCACGTTCAGGCCGGGCTCGGTCGCGTAGGTCGCGACGCCGCCGCTGACCGGGGTCGTGCCGACCGAGTCAGCCGTGCCCGCGCTGACCGGGCCGCAGGCCGCCACCAGCAGGGCCAGCCCGGCGAGCGCAACGCCCGCCACAAGGCCGCGGCGGCGCATCCTCCTACCGCGCTTTAGGGCTCGCAGCATCGCCGCACGTCCTGCTCGCATGAGGAACCGCCGTCCTTACTCCTCGGAAGCGAGTGCGCCGCTCAGCGCGACCACCCGGCCTCCGCCAGGAAATACCCAAATATTCCCTGATGTCGCTGATAACCCGAACACTGAATTATGGCCGGCCATGGGGACCTGCTGCACCAGCGGCACTGCCGGCTGAGGCCGCCCGCCGCGGGCAGGCTCGTCACAGGTGCTGCGCCGGCGCCCCGGCGGGCACCGGCCTGACCCAGGCCAGCGTGACCGGAGACTTCGGCCGGCCGGCCTGCTGGGCTGCCAGGATCGTGCCAACCTGCCCAGTAGGACGCTACCGGACTAATGCATCGTTCGCTGGATAGACGGGCGGAAGCAGGCTGCCTTCTGCGTCACGTTCCCGGCGAACTAGGCTGCTTTGCCGAAATCGGGCGGCGCGGCGTGGCGAGCCATGGCGTGTGAGGTCCGGAAATCTGCGAAGCTAGACGGGTGAGCCCCCAGAGCCGACGTCGAGATCCCCAAGGCGACCGGGGGCAGCAGGGCCGGTCCGGGTCGCAGCGGCGACCTGGCGCGGCCAGCCTTGGCGGGCCGCCGCCAAATGCCCTCTTTGCGGAGATGCTCCGTGCCGCCCGCGAACTGCTCGCGGTCCGCAGCCCGCTCGATGCCGAGCTCATGGTCAGCGAGCTGCTCGGCACCTGGTGGAGTCACCGGGGAGGCAGGAGCGGCGCCCGGCGGCGGGCCGATGTCGAGGAGCTGGTGGGCGAGGGCCTGGTCAGCTACGCCGCCGACCAGGGCAGTCCTGCGGCCCTCGCGCTGCTGTCTGGCATCGCGTGCCTGGGCACCTCGCGCCAGGCCGCGCAGGCAGAACAGGCCGCGCTCGCGCTGATGGACCGCGGCGTGGCCAGGCCGGCCTGGGCGGAGCACGTCGGCGCCGTGGAGGCGGCCGAGTGCTACGTCAACTCCGATGCTTACGGCGACCGCGACGAGGTGGTCTGCGTCTTCAGCTACGCCGGCCAGGAGCAGCACGCCCTGGTCGTGGTCGTCGACTACAACGCCGGCGGTCTGGCCCGCGACGGCTGGGTGACGTCACAGGTCGGCAAGCTGCTCGACTACTGCCAGGACTCCGCCGGGGCGGGCTCGACGTTCACCGAGATCGACCCGCCGCAGGCGCGCCGGATACTCGCCGCCGGACTGAGCGCCACCGAAGAGGCGGCAGACCCGCCGGTGAGCTCGTCGTTCCCCTCCTATCACGCCTTTATCAGGGCGCGGGTCAGGACGCTGCCGCCAGCCCTGCCGCCAGGCGCCGCGAGCTACGGCCCGGCGCAGGCAGCCCTGGCCGGCAGCCGGCGCCAGCACTGGCGCAAGGACCGGCGGGCGATGCTGGTGGCGGAGTTTCTCGCCTCCGACGAGGCCGAGGACCTGTCCGATCGCGAATCGGCCAGCAAGTGCGCCGACCACATCATCGACTACGGGTGCGACCGCGACTTCGGCAGGCCGCTGCGAGTCAGCCCGGCGAAGGCCGAGACCTTCCTGCTCGACTGGCTGCCGCGCAAGGTCATGCTGTCGCACGCCGAGCAGGACGCGATGCCGCACGTGCTGCTGGCCTGGGTCCGCTGGGCTGGCCAGCGCTGCGAGCTGGGCGATGCCCAGGTCGGCGCCACGCTGGATGCGGTGTTTGACTCCATTCCCGCGTTCGCGGACTCCTACCGGGACCCGGCGTCCTTCGGGCTCGAGCCGGACATGGTCGAGCGGCTGCTGCCCGACGGCGACCTGGAGGCGCTGGCCAGGCGGGTGTTCGCCTTCCCGCTGCTGCGCGGCAGCTACCGGGGCACCGACCTGTCCCGGCTAAACCCAGCTAATCCGGCGGACCGGGCCACGCTGCTGGCCGCCGACCACGACGACAGCCACGGCCCCAGGCCGGACAGCGCGCACATGCAGCAGCACGTGGACCTTGCCGACCGGCTGTGGCGCGGCGAGCCGCCCGAGCTGTGGGAGGCCGCGCAGCGCCTGCTCGACCTGGGCGTGAGACGGCACGATGTGGTGCACGCGCTGATGGAGGCGATAGCCTCGGCCGGCCCGCGGGAGCGCGACATCGCGGCTGCGCTGGCCGACCTGCCGGCGGAGGAGCCGGGGTGACAGCCAGCCCGCAAGCGGGCCACCCCCTGGTCGTCGACCTCAATGCCGACCTCGGCGAGAGCTTCGGCGCCTGGCAGCTCGGCGACGACGAGGCGCTGCTTGAGCTGGTAACGAGCGCCAACGTCGCATGCGGGTTCCACGCCGGGGATCCGGTGACGATCAGGAGGACCTGCGCGCGGGCCGTGGCGCGCGGCGTCGTCATCGGCGCCCAGGTCTCCTACCGTGACCTGGCCGGCTTCGGGCGCCGCGAGATGGCCGTGCCGCCGGTCGAGCTGGAGGCCGAGGTCCTGTACCAGCTCGCCGCGCTGGACGGGGTCGCCCGGGCCGAGGGCGGGCGCGTCGGCTACGTCAAGCCGCACGGCGCGCTCTACAACAGGGCCGTCTGGGACGCCGAGCAGGCGGCGGCGATCGCGGCGGCCGTCGCCAGCTACAACCGCGAGCTGCCGATCCTGACGCTGCCTGACTCGGCTGCTGCCGCGGCAGCCGAGGCGGCCGGGGTTCCCGTGGTGACCGAGGCATTCGCCGACCGCGCCTACAACGACGACGCGACGCTGGTCAGGCGCGGCCTGCCCGGCGCGGTGCTGACCGACCCTGACGTCGTCGCGGCCAGGGTGGCCGGCCTGGTGACCGGCGGAACGCTGACATCGGCAGCCGGCGCTGAGCTGAGCATCAGCGCCCGCTCGGTCTGCATTCACGGCGACACGCCTGGCGCCGTCCGGCTGGCCAGGGCCGTCCGCAGCGCGCTGGAGCAGGCTGGCGTCGGGCTGGTGCCGTTCGCGTGATCCGGGCGCTGGCGGCCGGAGACGCCGCCGTGCTGCTCGAGCTGCCATCCGGCGTCGGCGACCCGGCCGTGTCCCCGGCACGGCTCGCCGACGCCATCCGCGGCGCTGGGCTACCCGGGCTGGCCGAGGTCATTCCGGGTGCCCGCACGGTCCTGGTGACCATCGAGCCTGGCTCCTTCGCCGATACCGGTGAGCTTGCCCGCCGGCTCCTCGGAGTGCGAGTCGGCGACCAGCAGCCAGACGAGGCGGGGCAGGTAACCCAGATCGATGTCTGCTACGACGGGCCGGACCTAGCCGATGTGGCGCGGCTCACCGGGCTGACCGTGCGGGAGGTGATCGCAAGGCACGAGGCGGCCGAGTACCGGGTCGGCTGGCTCGGGTTCTCCCCCGGCTTCGGCTACCTCACCGGCCTCGATCCGGCGCTGAGCCAGGTGCCGCGGCTGGACAGCCCGCGACTGGCCGTCCCGGCCGGCTCGGTAGCGATCGCAGGCGGCCTGGCCGCCGTCTACCCGGCCGCCTCGCCCGGCGGCTGGCGGCTGCTCGGCCGGACCGGCGCGCGGCTCTGGGATCCGGCCAGGCAGCCGCCCGCGTTGCTCGCACCGGGCATGCGCGTCCGGTTCCGCGCTGCCCGGGCACTCAGCGGCGAGCCGTCGGCCCGGCGCGCGCAGCCAAGCCGGGCCGACGCTGACAGCCAGCCCGCGGGGCAGGCGGCCGACCGTGGCGTGCTGGTGGTGCAGCCCGGCCCGCTGACCACCGTGCAGGACCGAGGCAGAGGCGGGCTTGGCCATCTCGGCGTCCCAGCCAGCGGCGCCGCCGACCCCGCCAGCCTGCGCCGGGCGAACGCGCTGGTTGGCAACGAGCCGGGAGCGGCCTGCCTGGAGGTCACGCTGGGACGGCTGGCGCTGCGCTTTAGCGCCGATGCCGTCGTCGCGGTCACTGGCGCGCCCGCGCCGGCGCGGCTGGTCGCCGCCGACGGCACGGTGCTGGCCGACACCGACGGCGGCGCGGCGCCCGAGCGACAGGCCACCAGCGTGCTCGCGGTCCCGGCCGGCGCCGTTCTGCGGCTGGGCGCCCCCGCGACGGGGCTGCGCAGCTACCTGGCGGTCGACGGCGGGTTTGACGTCGCGCCGGTCCTCGGCAGCCGGTCGGCCGACTTGCTGTCAGGCCTGGGCCCTGCGCCGCTTCGCGCCGGTGACTGGCTGCCGCTCGGCCCGGCGAGCAACGCTGGGACGCCGCAGCGCGGCGGTCCGGCGCCCGCAAGCACAGCCGGGACGCCGCAGCGCGGCGGTCCGGCGGCGAATGCGGGCAGCGAGTACGGGCCAGGCACGCTAGTCGAACTGCGGGCCATCGCCGGGCCGCGCGCGGACTGGTTCGGCGCCGCCGCACTCCAGGCGCTGGCCACCGCCGGCTACGAGGTCACGCCGGCCAGCAACCGCACCGGCTTGCGCCTTGCCGGGCCGCCACTGCGGCGCGCCAGGCCAGGCGAGCTGCCGAGCGAGGGCGTCGCCGCCGGCTCGCTGCAGGTCACCCACGACGGGCAGCCGATCCTGCTGCTCGCCGACCACCCCACGACCGGCGGGTATCCCGTCATAGCCGTAGTGCGCACCGCGGACATCGGCCGCGCCGCCCAGCTGCGGCCCGGCCAGCGGATCAGGTTCAGGCTTGACGTATCCGCGTTCAGCCCGGGCCAGTGAGCTGACGGTAGGCGGTCAGCACGTCGGCAGCCAGCACCGTGGTGAGGTCCGCGGCCGTGGGTGACTCGCCCTGGCGGGAGATCCGCAGGTCCCTGGTCGCGCAGGCGCGCTCGAATAGCGACCTGGCGAACCTGCCGTTCCCCAGCTCGTCGATCTGCCCCTGCTCGCAGGCCTGGGCAAAGATGGACTGCAGCACGGGCATGGCGTCCGGCGCGAAGGTGTCACCCGCCTGAGCCGCGATGACCTCGGCGATATGAGTCAGCTCGTCAGGGTGATAGCTGGGGAAGGTGATCCTGGTGGCGAACCTCGACGCCAGGCCCGGGTTGCTGCGTAGCAGCCGGTCCATGTCCTGCGGGTAGCCGGCCAGCACCACGACGAGCCGGTCGCGGTCGTCTTCGGCTCGCTTCAGCAGCGTGGCCACCGCCTCCGAGCCGAACGCGTCGCCGCCGGAGTAGGCCTCGTTGTGCAGCGCGTAGGCCTCGTCGATGAACAGCACGCCGCCGAGGGCCGAGTCGATGAGCCTGTTGGTCTTGATCGCGGTCGAGCCCAGGTGCTCGCCGACCAGGTCAGCCCGGTGTGCCTCGATGACCTCGGGACGCACCAGTAGCCCGAGCGCCGCGAAGATCCGGCCGATAATCCGCGCCACGGTCGTCTTGCCGGTCCCTGGCGGCCCGGTGAAGACAAAGTGCCGCACCGGCGGCTGGCTGGCCAGTCCCTGCCGGTCCCGGAGCCTGGCTACCTGCAGCTGCGCCGCGATCTCATGCACCTGCTGCTTCACCGGATCCAGCCCGACCAGCGCGTCAAGCTCGGCCAGCGCGCTCTGCACCGTCGGCGTTTCCGTATAGCCGCGGAACCTGGCGGTCAGCTCGGCATACGCCGGCTGGATGTCCTCGCCGCGCAGCGTGACCAGCTCGGCCGGGGACGGCTCGGCGGGCCCGGCCATCACCCGGACGTCTCGGTGCTGGCCGGCCTTGGCCAGCAGGCTGCGGACGAACCGGCCGTTGCCGAGCTCGTCGGCGAGCCGGCGCCGGCCGACCTCCTCGAACAGCTTGCGCAGCACGGGCCGGGCATCGGGGTCCATTAGCTCGCCGCGCTCCTGCAGGATCAGGTCGGCCAGCGCGAGCAGCTCGGCCGGGGTATAGCCAGGGAACTTGACGCGCAGGCCGAAGCGCGAGTTGAGGCCGGGATTGGCGGACAGGAAGTTCTCCATCTGCCGCTCGTAGCCGGCCAGCACGATGATCAGACGCTCCCGGTCATCCTCGGCCCGCTTCAGCAGCGCCTGCACGGCCTCGTGACCGAACCTGTCACCCTGCCCGTCGCCCTCGTTAACCAGGCTGTAGGCCTCGTCGATGAACAGCACCTTGCCGAGCGCTGAGTCGACAAGCTCGTTGGTCTTGATCGCGGTGGCGCCCAGGTACTCCCCGACCAGGTCGGCGCGCTGCGCCTCAAGGACGGCCGGCGAGTCGAGCAGGCCGAACGCATAGAAGATCTTGGCGATGATCCGGGCCACCGCTGTCTTGCCGGTACCCGGCGGGCCCAGGAACACGAAGTGCTGCATCGGCTTTCCCGAGCCGTGCCCGGCGACCGCCCGCCTGCGTGCTGCCTCGACAGATGCGGTGATCGACCTGACCTGGTCCTTGACCGCACTCAGCCCGATCATCGCGTCGAGTTCGGCCATCGCCTCCTCGACGCTGATGGGCGGCGCGTCCGCGCTCCCCTGGCCGCGGGCAGTCGCCGGCACCGGCTGGCTGCGCAGGCCGTCGCCAGCCTGTGCTGCGCGGACCGGGCTGCCCGGCGCCGGCCGGCCCGGCCTGGCCGGCCCGCCGGAGCCGCCCTTCGCCGGCCCTGCTGGGCCTGGTGGCGTCCAGGCATACGGGGCAGCGAGCGCTGTCGCGACCGACCGCACGCGCACCTGCTGCAGCGCCCTGGCCAGCCGCCAGGCCAGGACTGCGCCCGCCAGCAGCCACGCCAGCGCGGCGCCCGCATATGGCTCGGCGCGCCATAGCCGGAACACGGCGATCCCGGCGGGAAGTGACCAGATGAGCGCAATGGCGATGGTGCGGCATGGCACGAATCCGCGGCCAATCTGGCCGATGTGCGCCGAAATGGCAACGGCAACCGGCACCAGCAGGAGCAGGTAGCGCGGCCCGTCCGGGCCGTGCGCCTCGGCCGCGGTCAGGGACACGCCCCACAGCGCCACCGACACCGAGCCGAGCACCGACCGGTCGGCGGTCCAGAGCGCGTAGGGCGCGTAGATGAGCGCTGCGAGGAGCAGGAACGGCAGCAGGAGCACTGCCGCGACGACAATCAGTGCCCTGACCGGCAGCGGGGCAGCGGCAGCGAACCTGCGAACGCGGTCAATTCCGCCCTGTACCGCCTGCCGGCCGGACGGGACAGGCTGTCGCTCTGCTGACCGCATGTCGCTCCCTTGCACTGAGACTTGTATAGCGCATTACGGACCGCATTCGGAGTTCCACAATCAGATACCAAGCGAAATTTGCCACGCCAGTCCGGCTCGCGCGCCTTGCCGCAGTTCGCGCTGTCAGGTGAGGGTGCCATCGTGCCCGCGCCAGCGCGGCCAGCCCCTGACCGGCTCCAGCTGGCCGCGGCGGGTTGCGCCGGAGCATCTCGTTTCCGGAAAGAAGCTGTTGGTGAGGAGTGCGCGTGCCAGGCATGCAGGCTCACGCGGAACTGACAGGATGAATCGCGGCGGTATACGACGGCCAGTCCGGGGCCGGGGCAACGGGGCAGTGGAGGCATGCATGCTACGGATCGAGGCCAGTCTTCTCATCCCCGGTGACGGCGAGCCGGTGCCCGGCGGGGTTGTCGTTGCCGACGGTGCCGCGATCAGCTACGCGGGCCCGGCATCGGCGGCTCCTGACACGCCGGGGGCTGAGGTCGTGACGGCCGCTGCCGTGATGCCCGGGATGTGGGACTGCCACGGCCACTTTCTCGGCTCGCGCGTGTTCGACCTGAGCAAGCTGGCCCAGGAGACCATCGCCGTGCGCGCGGCGCGGTCGGCCAGGGACCTCGCCAACGCGCTGGACGCCGGCATCACGTCGGTGCGCGAGGTGGGCGGACTTGGCATTCACCTGGCCAAGGTGGTGGCCGAGGGCATACTCGACGGGCCGACGATCTACTCGGCCCGCGCCATCCTGAGCACCACCGGCGGCCACGGCGACCTGCACTGCTACCCGCTGTCCTGGGTCGAGGAGTTCAGCCGGCACGACGGCACGCTTCGGCTGGCCGACGGCACCGCCGAGTGCATGCGGGCAGTACGCGAGCAACTGCGCGCCGGGGCGCGGGTGATCAAGGTGTGCGCGTCCGGCGGCGTGCTGTCAGAGGTGGACAACCCGATCCACCAGCAGTTCACCGTGGCCGAGCTGCGCACGATCGTGGAGGTCGCGGGGATGGCCGACCGGGTCGTGGCGGCGCACTGCCACGGCAAGCCGGGCATCATGGCGGCCATCGAGGCCGGCGTGCGCACCATCGAGCACGGCAGCTACCTCGACGAGGAGGGCTGCGACGCGATGATCGAGAGTGGCACCATCCTGGTCCCGACCAGGACCATCGTCGAGGACATCCTCAGCCACCTGGACGAGGTGCCGCCGTACGCCGCCGCCAAGCTCACCGCGCTCGCGCAGACGCACGCGGCGGCCGTGCGGATGGCGATCGAGCGCGGCGTCACGATCGCGATGGGGACCGACATCGGCCTGACCGGCATGGACCTGCCCAATTCGTGGGGAAACAACGGCGCGGAGCTTGCGCACCTGGCCGGCCTCGGCATGACGCCGCTGCAGGCCATCGCCGCCGCCACCGCCATCGCCCCGCAGACGCTCGGCCCGCAGGCTCCGCGCAGCGGGCAGCTGGCAGCCGGTTACGACGCCGACATCCTGACTCTGGACGCCGACCCGCTCGCGGACATCTCGGTGCTCACCAAGCCGGCCCACATCGCCGGCGTCTGGACCCACGGTCGCCGGGTCAAGGGCGCCGGCACTGACTAACCGGCACTGACTAGCCGGCACCGGGTGGCCTGCCCTGTCTGACGGCATGGCGCGGTTCGGCGCGGCGTAACGCCTCGCCTGGTCCTAATCGATCTTCTCCGCGAACGCCCGGGGATTCTGAACGCCGGCCTGCCGCCGGGCCCTGGCATCAAGGGGGGACCAGATGATCGGTCGGCATGTGACCCGGCCACGGGCCAGGAAGCTCCGCGCACTGGCGCTGCTGCTATGCGCGCCGGCTGCGGTAGCGGTCACCGTCATCAGCATCTCCGCGCCCGCATCTGCCCGATCGCATAGCCACCCAAGCCGCGCCATCACCCTGACGACGCTGGAAGGAAACGTCGGTGTCCGCAGCGGGCCATCGACGACCGCGCACCTGATCGGGCACATCAGCCCGAGCGGTACCACGGTCACTGTCGACTGCTACGTATACGGCGGCCAGGTCGCAGGCAACCCCGTCTGGTATCGCGTGTCCAGGCCGCTCAGCGGCTACCTCACCTCGTACTACATGGACAGCCACTACGACCCGGTGCGCGGCGTGCGGCGCTGCCGGCCGCCGCAGTTCAGGCGCACCTACCACGCGCTGGTGCGGGGGGTGCACATCCGCTACTGGCCGGCGGCGTTCGCCCAGCGGCTCGCAACGCTCGGCCGAGTCGGTACTAGGGTCTCGGTCAACTGCTACACCTACGGCCAGGACATCCAGGGTGACCGGGTCTGGTACCACGTGGTCAGGCCGATGGCCGGGTACGTCGCCGGACTCCACCTGAACACTGGCCGTGACCCCGCTTCCGGGGTACCGCGCTGCTAACCGGCCCGGCCACCGCAGGCTGCCCGGACTGTCGTAGGGGCGTGCTAGAACGCTGCGCATGACTAGTCCCGCTGACGTCCTGCTCGGATTCGACGACATGCTTGCGCTCATCGACGACCGCTCGGCCGCGCTGCGCTCGGCCGCGGCCGAGGCGGGGATGACTGCCAGGGTGCCTGGCTGCCCGGACTGGTCGGTCCACGACCTGGTCGCCCATCTTGGCGAGGTCCACCTGTTCTGGTCCGCGGCGGTGGCGGCCGGGCCCGCCGATCACCCGCCGGGCGACGATGTCGTCGGTGACACGCAGCCGCACGGGGACCTGCTGACGTGGTCGGCCGACGCGACGGCTCGGCTCGTAGCGGCGCTACGCGCCGCCGGGCCCGGCCGTGGCTGCTGGACCTGGTGGGCCTCGACCGGCGCGCCGGCGGACGCCGGAGCGGTGGCCAGGCATCAGGTGCAGGAGGCGGCGGTGCACGCGTTCGACGCGCAGGAGGCCGCGGGCCAGGCGGAGCCGGTGCCGCTGCGGGCCGCTGCCGACGGGGTTGGCGAGTACCTGACGGTGGAGCTGACTTCGAACGGGCCGTGGCCGCACGATCCGGCTCGGCTGCTGCTGGCCGCGGGCGAGGGCGGAAGCTGGCTGATCGACCTCGGTCCGGATGGCGCAAGGCCGACCAGGCTCGCCGGGCCAGATGCCGCCAGCGGGCAGGTCGCTGCGACGGTGACTGCCAGCCCGAGCGACTTCGTACTCACCGTCTACCGCCGGAGGCGTCCCGAAGCGCTTGAGGTGACCGGCGACAGCCGGGTGCTCGAGCGCATGCTCGACTGGCCGAACCTGGACTGAGTCCGCCGCCCGCCAGGGCAGCCTGCCCCGTGCCCGCCGCCGGCCAGGGCAGTTTTCCCCCGTGCCCGCTGCCGGCCAGGCCAGCCTGTCCGCGTGCACGCTGCCGGCCAGAGCAGTTCCCCCGTGCCCGCTGCCGGCCAGGCCAGCTTGTCCCCGAGCCCGCTGCGGAGGTAATGCTTCGACTTCTTATTCTTAGATATCAATGTGTTGTGCTAGCCTGGCATCGGGTCTCGGGCGGCGGCGGCCGCCGGATGTCGGAGGCGCCAGGAAGGGGCACGACATGGCGAGCACGCAGCAGCGCCCGGCCAGCAGGCGGCTTCAGGCTCGGGTGATGAACGTGGTCAACGTTCCGATGCGACTGCTGCTCGGGCTGCCGTTCGCCACCCCCGCGGGAGGCAGGCTGATGCTGGCTTTCATCGTCGGCCGCAAGTCCGGCCGCGTGTACCGCCAGCCGCTCAGCTATGCGCGGGACGGGGACACGTTGCTGACACCCGGCGGCGGCGCCTGGAAGCAGAACCTGGCTAGCGGAGCGCCGGTCCGACTGCGCATCCGGGGCCGGGATCACCTCGCCAGACCGGAGCTAGTACGCGACCAGCAGACGGTAGCCGCACTGCTGGACGTCATCACGGCGGGCAATCCCATGGCAGGCCGGTTCGTCGGCATCCAGCGCGACCAGGACGGCAGGCTCGACCCGCAGCGCCTCGGGCTGGCCATCACGCACGGCTTCGCGGTCGTCCGCTGGCACCTCGACGGAGCGGATGCCGCACGCCCTTGAACGCCGTCGGCGCGAACTGAGCCACATACCTGAGTGTCGACGAGTTTCGATAATCTGTTCGTTTAGTGCCGCCAGTTGTGGCAGTATATCGAAAGTGACGACGGACCGGCTGCCCGCCCAGATCATCCGCACGCAGCGCTTCACCCTGGGCGTCCCCGGCCAGTTCACCCTCGCTCCAGACGGGTCAGCCGTGCTGTTCCTGCGCAGCCGCGCCGGCGACGATCCGGTCGGCTGCCTGTGGGCACTAGATGTGGCCTCAGGTACCGAGCGGCTGATAGCCGACCCGCACGTGCTGCTGGGCGGCCAGGCGCCGGGTGCTGCTGCCACCGATGGGGGGCGCGGCTGGCAGGCGGGGACGCCGTTAGCCCGGCTCGGGATCGCGGGCTACGCCACCGATCACGCGGCACGCGTCGCCGCCTTCACGCTGGCCGGCGAGTTGTGGATCGCTGATGTCGGCACTGGTCAGGTCAGGCAACTGCCGAGCGCAGGCCCGGCCGCCAACGCTTGCCCCGACCCTTCCGGGAAGCGGATCGCGTATACGCATGACGCGACCCTGCGGGTCATCGAGGCGGACGGCACCGGGGACCACGCGATCGCGGCGCCCGACGGGCCGGACGTCACGTTCGGGGTGTGCGAGGAGGCGGGCGCGGTATCGCTGCGCGCCGGGCGCGGGTACTGGTGGGCCCCGGACGGCACCCGGTTGCTGGTAGCCCGCGTCGACAGCGCGGCAGTCCAGCTCTGGCACCTCGCCGACCTGGCCGACCCGGCCAAGCCGCCGCGCACGGTCCGCTACCCGGCTGCGGGCACGGCCAACGCCGACGTCTCGCTGTGGGTCACTGCCCTTGACGGCTCACGGACCGAGGTGTGCTGGGACAGGCATGCGTTCGAGTACGTCGCCGCCGCCGGCTGGGACTGTCTCGGCCCATATGCGGCCGTGCAGTCACGTGACCAGCAGACCGTGCTTTTCCTAGCGATCAGCCAGGCCGACGGGAAGGCGACCGTGCTGGCCGAGTGGCACGACGACTGCTGGGTTCAGCTCATACCCGGCCTTCCTGCGCGCACGGCGTCGGGCGCCTTGCTCGCACATGCCGACCGGCGCGGCACCAGGCACCTGACGGTCGGCGGAGCGGTCGTGACGCCACCGGGGCTTCAGCTGCGAGCACTGCTCGGCGTCGACGGCGAGGAGGTGCTGTTCGCTGCTTCGGCCGACCCCGTGCAGGTCCACCTATGGAGCTACCAGGCCGGGCATGGCCTGTGGCAGCTGACTGCCGAGCCAGGCGTGCACTTCGGCGTCCGCCGTTCAGGCACCCTCGTGCACGTGGCGTGCCGGGCCGACAGCCCAGGCGGGCACACGGTGGTGCAGCGGGCGGGCCGGCCGCCCGTCCCGATCCCGTCGCTGGCCGAGCGGCCGATGCTGCGGGTGCACGCGACCCGGCTTGCACTCGGGCCGCGCTACCTGCGCGCTGACCTGTACCTCCCGTCGTGGCACCGACCCGGCACCGGCAAGCTGCCGATCCTGGCCGATCCCTACGGCGGCGCCAGCAGCCAGCGGGTGACCGCCGATCTCGACTGGCGGTCACTGCTCTCCCAGTGGTTCGCCGAGCATGGCTTCGCCGTCCTGGTAGCGGACGGGCGCGGCACTCCGGGGCGGGGGCCTGACTGGGAGCGCGCGGTCTACGGAGACCTCTTCGCGCCGGTGCTGGAGGACCAGGTCACTGCGGTGCAGGAAGCCGCCCGGCAGTATCCCGACCTGGACCTCGGCAGGGTCGGCATCCGCGGCTGGTCATTCAGCGGCTCGCTGGCGGCGCTCGCCGTGCTGCGCAGGCCGGATGTCTTCCACGCCGCGGTGGCCGGCGCGGCAGTCACCGACCAGCGGCTGTTCAACACGCACTGGCGGGAGCGATTCCTCGGCCATCCTGACGTGTTCCCCGAGCGGTACGAGGCCTCGTCGCTGGTGCTCGAGGCGCCGAAACTGACCCGCCCGCTGCTGCTGATCCACGGCCTGGCCGATGACAACGTGCATCCGGCCAACACGCTGCGGCTGTCCAGCGCGCTGCTAGCCGCCGGGCGCCCGCACGAGGTGCTGCTCCTGCCCGGCGTCGGGCACGCGAGCATGGGCCCTGGCAGCAGCGAACAGCTGCTGTGGCGCCAGGTCCGCTTCTTGCAGCGGCACCTGAACGCACGCGCTCCGACAGCCCAGTCCTAACTCCCGTCCCGCCTTGCCCCGCCAGTGCTGGCGTACGCACCCCTGCGCCTCGGCCCTCGTACGTCGTGGGGCGCCGCGGGGCTGGACGGTTTAACCTGCCGGCGCCTTGCGGCGTCTCGATGGCAAGGAACTTTTCTTTGTCTGGAGGCCCGAAGATGCTCACGTTGAGATCACTACTAATGCTGCGATCAATTGCTGCCCTTGGTGCGGTCGCATTGACCATCGGGATTGCCGCGTGCAGCTCCGATGCGACGGCGAAGTCCAGACCGGCTGCACCCGCCCAGCCGGCCGCGGCCCGGTCGAGCGCCGCGGCTGCCGCGCTGACATCCGCTGCACCATTGGCCGCTACACCCGTCGCTGCCACGCCGACGCCATCGACGGCTGACGATTGCGCATCGTCGCCCGTCGCGCCAGCGGGCGGGTCAGCTGACGGGTCGATCACCGTGTGCCCGGACGCAGCCCCAGTTGGCGCAGTGGTGCACGTGACCATCGAGGGCTGCGCGCCAACCATGCCTGGCCTGCCGGACGTGCCCGCGGCCGCGCTGTTCTTCCTTGGCCCGGGCAGCTGGCTTGGCACTAATGGCGGCGGGGGCGCCTATGTCGATTTCGCGCCGCGGAGTGGCCATCATGCGACCGCCACGTTCACCATCCCGGCCACCTACACGGGCGGCAACGAGAACGGGCCGTACCCCACGCTGGCCACGCAGCCGGGAAGCGACTACGCATTCATGACCGACCCCGCCGGGGAATGCAACGTGCACTTCACCGTCCTGCCGAGTTAATTCTTCCGGCACGGAGTTCTCGGCCGGCCTAGCCGCTGGCTGCGCCGACTGCTTCCGATAAGCGCCCAGGAGGGATACGGCCTGCAGGCTGCACCCCTCGTGGCGTAAGGCCGCTCGGTTCTAGCTGCAGCCGCTGGTGGAACCGCAGCCTTCGCAGACGTAGCAGCTGCCGGCCGGGCGCATCTTGGTGCCGCAGGTGAGGCATAGCGGCGCATCAGCGACGCGGCCTTGCTGCGACTCGATCAGCTCGGTCGAGCTGTGCGGTTCGGCCGCCGGAGCCGCCTGGCCAGGTCCGCGGCTGTCCGGCTCCTGATGCTGCACCTTCTCCACGGGCGCTGACTGTGCCATCTCGGTAGTGTCCGGCTGGTCCGCGCCGCCCGACTCCTCCGCGTCCAGCTGCGCGGCGCGCTCCGCCGCCGACAGGACGCCCAGCTCGAGCCTGGTCTCGTAGGGCAGGTAATCGAGCGCGAGCCTGCGGAACACGTAGTCCATCACCGAGCTGGCGATCCGGATGTCAGGATCGTCGGTCAGGCCGGCAGGCTCGAACCGCATGTTGGTGAACTTCTCGACCCACTTCTCCAGCGGCACGCCGTACTGCAGGCTGATCGAGATCGCCACGGAGAACGCGTCCATCACGCCCGCCAGGGTCGAGCCCTGCTTGCCGAGCTTGAGGAACACCTCGCCGAGCCCGTCGTCCGGGTAGCTGGACGCGGTCATGTAGCCCTCGGCGCCGGCCACCGAGAACCTGGTCACCTGGGCCGGCCGCTTCTTGGGAAGCCGCCGGCGTACCGGCCGGACGTCGTGTGCGGTAGCGGTTGGCGCCGGCTCGGCTGCCTCGGCTGTCTTCTTCTTGGCCACCGACAGCGGCTGGCCAACCTTGCAGTTGTCCCGGTAGATCGCCAGCGCCTTCAGGCCGAGCTTCCAGCCCTCGAAGTAGATCTTCTCGATGTCCTCGACGGTGGCAGTCTCCGGCATGTTCACGGTCTTGCTCACCGAGCCGGACAGCAGCGGCTGCACGGCAGCCAGCATGCGGACGTGTCCCATCGGGCTGATCGCCCGCTCGCCCATGGCGCAGTCGAAGACCTCGTAGTGCTCGGGGCGCAGGCCGGGTGCGTCGACGACGTGGCTGTTCTCGGCGATGTACTCGACGATCGCCTCGGCCTGCTCGGGCTGGTAGCCAAGGTTCTTCAGCGCCCGCGGAACCGTCTGGTTGACGATCTGCATCGACCCGCCGCCGACCAGCTTCTTGAACTTGACCAGGGCCAGGTCCGGCTCAATGCCGGTGGTGTCGCAGTCCATCATGAGGCCTATGGTCCCGGTCGGCGCGAGCAGCGAGGCCTGCGCGTTCCGGTATCCGTTCTGCTCGCCAGTGGCCTGGCACTGCGCCCATGCCTCGTTCGCCGCCGTCAAGATCGGCTCGTCCATGCCGCCGAGCGTCCTGATGGCGGCGCTGGCTGCCAGGTGCTTGCCGATCACGCGCTTATGCGCCGTGGCGTTGCGGGCGTACCCGTCGTAGGTCCCGACAACTCCGGCCAGCTCGGCCGAGCGCCTGTATGCCACGCCCGTCATCAGCGAGGTGATCGCGGCGGCAATGGCCCGGCCGCCGTCGGAGTCGTAGGCATGCCCGGTCGCCATCAGCAGCGCACCGAGGTTGGCGTAGCCAATGCCAAGCTGGCGGTAGGCGCGCGTCGTCTCGGTGATCTTCTGGGTCGGGAAGTCGGCGAAGCAGATCGAGATGTCCATCGCAGTGATGATCAGCTCGGTGAGTTTCTCGAACTTCTCGACGTCGAACGTGTCGTCATCGCGCAGGAACTTCAGCAGGTTGATGCTGGCCAGGTTGCAAGAGGAGTTGTCCAGGTGGACATACTCCGAACAGGGGTTACTCGCGGTAATCCGCCCGGACTCCGGGCAGGTGTGCCAGTCGTTGATCGTGCCGTCGTACTGGATCCCGGGGTCAGCGCACTCCCAGGCCGCCTGGGCCATCTTGCGGAAGAGCCCCTTGGCATCCACCTGTGCCAGCGGCTCGCCTGTCGTGCGCGCGTTCAGGTCGAACATGCCGCCCGACTCCACCGCCCGCATGAACTCCTCAGAGACCCGGACGGAGTTGTTGGCGTTCTGGTACTGGACGCTCACGATGTCCTTGCCGCCGAGGTCCATGTCGAACCCGTTGTCGCGCAGGACCCGTACCTTCTCCTCCTCGCGCGCCTTGGTCTCGATGAACTCCTCGATGTCCGGGTGATCCACGTCCAGCACGACCATCTTGGCGGCGCGCCTGGTGGCTCCGCCTGACTTGATCGTCCCGGCCGACGCGTCGGCGCCGCGCATGAATGAAACGGGGCCGCTGGCGGTACCGCCCGAGCTCAGCAGCTCCTTGCTCGAGCGGATCCTTGACAGGTTCACGCCCGCGCCTGAGCCGCCCTTGAAGATCAGCCCTTCCTCCCGGTACCACTCCAGGATCGAGTCCATGGTGTCATCGACCGCCAGGATGAAGCAGTTGTGCACGCGCACGTTCCCTGACAGGTACTCGCCACTCTCGGTCTGGATGTCGAAGACCTCCATCGGCCCGAGATTCTCGACCTTGCTGATGTCCAGCAGTTCCCGGTCCGAGCCGCCCACCTCGGGCTGCACGCGCAGCAGGTGATCGCCTGCCCGCAGGAAGCCGGCGACGGTGAACTCGCCGTGCTCAAGATCGGTAGCTCGCCACACGAGGTGGTCGGCTGTGGCCTCCAGCACCTGACCGCAGGTCGTGTGCAGCCGGAGCACCTCCTTGACCCCGTTGGCCTTCGTGGCCACGATCCTGGTGGTGCCGTGGGCGTCGTAGACCTTGGTGCCCACGGCGTCCGCGGCGACCAGGCTGCCGATCGGCACCGGGCCGGCCGGCGTGCTGACCGGTGCGTGGTAGGGCTGGCATGCCGACACCTGCTGCGGCGAGAGCGTGCCGACGTTGAACCAGACCGGCGAGTTGAAGGCGAAGATCTGATGCACAAGCGCGTGCTTGAGCTCATGGTCGAAGATCTCGGCGTCCTGCTCGGTCGCAAAGTAGCCGTGCTCCCGCCCGGCGGCGGTGTAAGTCCCGACGACCCGGTCCACAAGCTGCTTGAGGCTCCACTCGCGCTGCGGGGTGCCCACGGCTCCGCGGAAGTACTTCGTGGTGACGATGTTGGCTGCGTTGACCGACCAGAAGTCGGGGAACTCGACACCGTGCTGCTCGAAGTTGACCGAGCCGTCCCGCCAGTTCGTCATCACGACGTCGCGCCGCTCCCAGGTGATCTCGTCATAGGGATGGACGCCCTCGCGGGTGTAGACACGGCACAGGGTCAGGCCCTTGGACGGGGCACCCACTGACCTGGCGCCCTGGGCGCCGCCCTTCGCCGCCCCGCTTGCCGTCTCGGTCATGCTCTCCCCCTCCGCGGATCCGGGTGGATCCATAGCGGGCCTGACTCGGCCCTTCCGCTGAAATCTGACGTAGTCTCCGGCTAGCTGGCCGGAGCGTGCTGCCCGTGCTGCGTGCCCGCGCGATCCCCGCCGCCGGAAGGCTCCGGCTCGGTCCCGCGCTCCCGCTGCAGTCCTGCCTCCACGGCCAGGAACTGCTCGTCCTCCGGACGCCAGTGGTCCAGACGCTCGGCACGCAGCGCTGCGATCTCATTCTCGAAGTCGGCAAGCGACTCAAATCCCCGGTAGACCGAGGCAAACCTCAGGTACGCGACCTCATCGAGTTCCCGCAGCGGACCCAGGATCGCCAGGCCAACCTCGTGAGAGGGGATCTCGCCGCAGCCGCGGCTGCGGATCGTGTCCTCCACCTGCTGGGCGAGTAGCGCAAGCTGGTCTTCGCTCACTGGCCTGCCCTGGCAGGCCCGCCGCACGCCCCGGACGATCTTGTCCCTGTTGAATGGCTCAGTGACGCCACTGCGCTTCGCCACCGTCAGGATGACGGTCTCCTGAGTGGTGAACCTCCGGCCGCACGCGGGACAGGACCGGCGCCGCCTGATCGCGGCGCCGTCGTCCCCGGTTCGACTGTCAATGACCCGGCTGTCGGAGTGCCTGCAGTAAGGGCAGTACACCGCGATCACCTCCCCGGTCAGTGAAGCTCAGTACCCGTGAAGCACAAGCTATAGGAAAACTACACCTGTGTAACTACTACATGTTGTGGTCTGTTCCCGTCCGAGCCGCAACTTGGCCGCCACCGCGCGAAGAACCGCTGGTAGATCGCGCCGGCAGAGCATCTGGACGGGCGGCAAATTTCCCGGGAACGTGCCGGCGTGTCGCACCGGCGTGTCGCGCCGCCGGAAGTCGTCCGGGCACCCGGCAAGGCCAATAGCAGGCAAAAGTCGTCATCTCGGTACCCAGAGTTCCTCGCCAGCCTGAACCGCGGTGCTTGTCATGGAGTTGGCCGCCATGATCCGTGCGATGACCAGTCGCGGGTCGGCGGACGGCTCCGCCGTGGTCGCGATCGACCAGAGCGTCTGCCCTGGCCGCACGACGATCTGCCGCATTCCCTGATATCCCGCCCCCGGCCGGCCGTGGTTGGCGGCCTGCGCGCCGCCAGGTGCGGCCATCGAAATGATGGTCAGGGCGACTGCCGCCAGCACCACCCCGAGGGCGCTGGCCACGACGCGCCCGCGGCGAGTGAGCCGCAGCGGCGCCTGAGCCGGCTGGGTCCGGCCCGCCGGCGCCCCGCCACTGGCAGCCCCGCCACTGGCCGCTCCGAGCCCACCGGCCCGGCCGCCCTGGCTGGCCCGGATAGACCGGCTGAGTGGCGGCTGAGCAGGCCCGGCAGCCCCCGTCACCACCTGAAGGCGCCGCCGCTGCGCCGCGCGCCTTGCGCTCTCCGACAGTGAGTCCTCAGCCGGCGTTTCCGCGACCAGTGCCGCCTCGATCGCGCTCAATGCGCTCATCGGAAGCCTCCCTGTGCCTTCTGACGCTGTGCCCTCTGGCCTGTGCCTATGACGCTGTGCTGTGCGACATCGTGTCCGACTGCACCGCGCCGCAAGGACACTGTGCCGAATGACAGTTCGATAGTATCTCTGTTCTATCGCCCGCGCGTTCGATCGAACGAAGATACGGGTACAGTTTTATCGCACGGGTACGACACTTTGAAAAAGTGTCGAACAGATGTTTGAGATTCCCGAACACAGCCATTACCGTCGGCTTCGAACACACCTACCGAGGCGGAGGCCCAGCATGAGCGATGCGACCGGCGACGGAGGGACACGCGAGGCCTCGGCCGTTGACCCGGCCGTGGGCGAGGGCAGCATTGATTTCGCTGACCGCCCGCGGGCTAAGCCGGGCAGACGGCCGAAGGGCAGCGTCCCGCACGTGGTTGCCGAATTGCCAGATAAGCCAGACCCCGATCACGTGCTGACGTGGCGCCAGCGCAAGGTCCTTCAGGTCATCAGGGAGTCGGTGCAGCGACGCGGATACCCGCCCTCCATGCGCGAGATTGGCGAGGCGGTCGGGCTGACCAGCACGTCCAGCGTCTCCTACCAGCTTTCCACGCTGCAAAGCAAGGGCTACCTGCGCCGTGATGCGGGCCGCCCGCGGACCGTCGAGGTACGGCTGCCAGGGCACCCGGCCGTCCGTCCTGAGCCTGACCCCGATGACGACACCGGAATGGACATCGCTTCGCAGGAAGCCGCGTATGTGCCGCTCGTCGGGCGGATCGCAGCGGGCGGGCCGATCCTGGCCGAGGAGGCGATCGAGGACATCTTCCCGCTCCCAAGGCAGATTGTCGGCGAGGGCACGCTGTTCCTGCTCAGGGTAGTCGGCGACTCCATGGTGAACGCGGCGATTGCCGACGGCGACTGGGTCGTTGTCAGGCAGCAGCCGGTGGCCGAGAACGGCGACATCGTGGCGGCGATGATCGACGGCGAGGCAACCGTGAAGACATTTAAGCGCTCGGCGGACCACGTCTGGCTGATGCCGCACAACCCCGCCTACACTCCGATACCCGGAGACGAGGCGGAGATCCTCGGCAAGGTCGTCGCGGTCCTGCGCCGCGTCTGACTTCCAATCGGGCGGCTGCCGCGCACGAGTGGTGGCGGCCGCCCCGGGTGCCGTGCGCGGCGGCGGCTGGCAGCGTCAGTGATTGTCCCTGGGCACGGCCGCGCCGCTGCCGCCGACGAGGAAATCGAGATCAGCGCCCTTGTCGGCTTGCTGCACATGCTCTACGTAGAGGCGGGCGTAGCCGCGGCCATGCAACGGTCGCGGCGGCAGCCATGCCTCGCGGCGACGCGCCAGCTCGTCGTCGCTGACATCAAGGCTCAGGGTGCGCCCCGGCACGTCCAGTTCGATCCAGTCCCCCGACCGCACGAGCGCGAGCGGACCGCCGACTGCCGCCTCTGGCGCGACGTGCAAGATGACCGTCCCGAAGCCCGTGCCGCTCATCCGCGCGTCCGAGATCCGCACCATGTCCGTCACGCCGTGCTCCAGCATCTTGCGCGGCAGAACGAAGTTCCCGATCTCTGGCATGCCTGGGTACCCCTTGGGGCCGGCTCCGCGCACCACCAGGACAGTCGATTCGGTGACCGGGAGGCCCGGATCCGCACAGACCTCGTGATAGGCCTCGATGGAGTCGAAGACCAGCGCCTGACCACGGTGCTTGAGCAGCTGCGGCGAGGCCGCCGACTGCTTGATCACCGCTCCATCAGGGCACAGGTTGCCGCGCAGCACTGCCGTTCCGCTGCCCGGCGGCTGGACTGGCTCGCCGAGCGGGCGGATGACATCGGGATCCCAGCACTGCGCGCCCGCGATGTTATCGGCGAGCGTCCGGCCGGTCACGCTGACATGGCCGGTATGCAGCAGGTCGCCAAGCTCGCGCATGACCGCGGGGACGCCGCCCGCGTAACAGAAGTCCTCCATCAGGTACTGGCCAGACGGCATGAGGTTGACCAGCGTC
>DASPWG010000084.1:0-6624 GCA_035621915.1 Streptosporangiaceae bacterium | reverse complement strand
GCCAATCAGCCCAGCTGCCTGGGTAGCGGTCAGCGGCTCGCGGCGGCCGAGTGCCTCGAGCAGCGCCAGCCGGATCGGGTGCGCCAGGGCACGCAGGGTGGGCGGGTCATCGATCCTGGGCAGCGGCAAGGACCTGGCCGGTTCCGCACTGTTAATAGACATCTATCGAAAGATACCTATTAACAGTGTCCACCGCAACACCAGGGTCGTGCGCTGCATCAAGACCGCGGATCCGGGATCGTCTCAGCCGCAGTCGGCTGCGATCGCCCCGGCGCGCCGGCCTGCTCGGCGCGACCCAGCGGTGCCCGGGGACGGCACAATGACGTCATGGCAAGACGCACCACGACAACTCCCTCCGGCCCCGGTGGTGGCAGCGGCCGCCGCGGCGGCGGCCGGGCCGTGACCGACGAGCCCGAGGAGTTCGAGGAAAACATCATCGACATCGACGTCACCGACGAGATGCGCGATAGCTACCTCGAGTACGCCTATTCGATCATCTACCAGCGCGCGCTCCCCGATGCCAGGGACGGCCTGAAGCCGGTGCAGCGCCGGATCCTGTACCAGATGAGCGAGATGGGGCTGCGGCCGGATCGCGCGCACGTCAAGAGCGCCCGCGTGGTCGGCGAGGTCATGGGCCGCCTGCACCCGCACGGTGACAGCGCCATCTACGACGCGCTGGTGCGGATGGCACAGCCGTTCTCGATGCGGCTGCCGCTGATCGACGGGCATGGCAACTTCGGCTCCCCCGAGGACGCGCCGGCCGCCATGCGCTACACCGAGGCAAGGCTGGCCGCCGCCGCGCTGGAGATGACGAACTCACTCGACGAGGACACCGTTGACTTCGTGCCGAACTACGACGGCACCGAGACCCAGCCTGACGTGCTGCCGGCCGCGTTCCCTAACCTGCTGGTCAACGGGGCGGCCGGCATCGCGGTCGGGATGGCCACCAACATGGCCCCGCACAACCTGGGTGAGGTCATCGCGGCCGCCAGGCACCTGATCGCCAATCCCGACGCCGACCTCGAGACGCTGATGCGGTTCGTGCCAGGGCCTGACCTGCCGACCGGCGGCAAGATCGTCGGCCTGGACGGGATCAGGGAGGCCTACGAGACCGGCCGCGGCATCTTCCGCACCAGGGCGACCGCCAGGATCGAGAAGCTCACGCCGCGGCGGACCGGCATCGTGGTCACCGAGCTGCCCTACGGGGTCGGCCCGGAGCGCGTGGTGCAGCGGATCAAGGACCTGGTGGCGGCCAAGAAGCTCGGCGGCGTGACCGACCTCAAGGACCTGACAGACCGGCATCACGGCACGCGCCTGGTCTTCGAGGTCAGGTCCGGCTTCGTGCCGGAGGCGGTGCTGGACGAGCTGTACCGGCTGACGCCGATGGAGGAGACGTTCGGCATCAACAACGTGGCCCTGGTCGACGGCCAGCCGCGCGTGCTCGGGCTGCGTGAGCTGCTGCAGATCTACGTCGACCACCGGATCGAGGTCGTCAGGCGGCGCACCGAGTTCCGGCGCAGGAAGCGCGCTGACCGGCTGCACCTGGTCGCGGGCCTCATCATCGCGCTGCTGAACATCGACGAGGTCATCCAGGTGATCCGCAGCAGCGACGACGCGGCGGCCGCCAGGGAGCGCCTTATCCAGGTCTTCGACCTGACCGAGGTCCAGGCGCAGTACATCCTGGACACTCCGCTGCGGCGGCTGACCAAGTACGACCGGATGGAGCTGGAGCGCGAGCAGGAGACGCTGCAGGCCGAGATCGACGAGCTGACCGCCATCCTCGACTCCGAGCAGCGGCTGCGCGAGCTTGTGTCGAGCGAGCTGGCGGCGGTGAGCGAGCGGTTCGCCACACCGCGGCGCACCGTCCTGCTAGAGGGCACCGGCGTCGCGCGGACGGCGGCGGTCCCGATGGAGGTCGCGGACGAGCCCTGCCTGGTCCTGCTGTCCTCGGCTGGCCTGCTGGCGCGCACCGCGCCGGCCTCGACCCAGCCAGCCCGCCAGGCCTCGCTGCTTGACGATCAGGAAGGGAAACGCGCAGCACCCGCGCGACTGTCACCCGCTGGCGGCGCGGCGGCCCAGGGCCCGCGCGCTGCCCACGACGTCATAGTCTCGGCGGTCGCCACGACGGCGCGCGGCACGATCGGCGTGCTGACCTCAGCCGGGCGGCTGATCAGGATCGGCGTGCTCGAGCTGCCAGCGCTGCCGCCGAGCGCGCACTCCCCTGCCCTGTCGGGCGGCGCGCCGGTTGGCGAGTTCATCACCCTCGCACCTGGCGAGAGCGTGATCGCGATCGTGGCCGCCGACGAGGCGGGGGCCGGCCTGGCGATCGGGACCGAGCAGGGCGTGGTCAAGCGGGTGGCACCCGACTACCCGCAGAACGCCGCCGACTTCGACGTCATCACCCTCAAGGACGGTGACAGCGTCGTGGGCGCCGTGCAGCTCGCCGACGAGGACCAGGAGCTGACGTTCATCACCAGCGACGCACAGCTGCTGCGATTCCCGGCAACCTCGGTCCGGCCGCAGGGCCGGGCCGCCGGCGGCATGGCCGGCATCCGGCTCGCGGCGAAAGCGAAGGTCATCTGGTTCGGCGCGGTAGACCCGGCGGCCGGGCTGCGGGAGGCCGCCGCGGGCGGACCGGCCGCAGGCCCGGTCGTGGTCACGGTGGCCGGCAGCGGCGGCCGCCTGCCCGGCACGGGCGCGGAGACGGTCAAGGTGACGCCGTTCGCGGAGTTCCCGCCCAAGGGCAGGGCCACCGGCGGCGTGCGCTGCCACCGGTTCCTCAAGGGCGAGGACGTGCTGGTGCTTGCCTGGGCCGGACCAGGCCCGGCGCGCGGCGCGACCGCGGCCGGGACTCCCGTCGACCTGCCGGCGCCCGTCGGGCGCCGGGACGGCTCGGGTGAGCGGGTCCGCCATCCGCTCGCCGGGATCGGCGGCACGGCACCGGCCTGAGGTCAACAGCGTCACTCCCTTCACTGTGTTTCCTCAGGTCACGGGCTGGTGCGAACTCAGAACACGCTGAGAGTGCCGCCTCGGAGATCGCGCGGTTCCGCTTCGCAACCTGATCGCAGAGCGCAGGCCAAGGGCGGTCCTGCGCCGGGCCCTGATAGGGCCCAGGACGGAGGGAGGGAGCCTCATGGGCTCCAATGGTTCCGGGCGCGTCCGGCGACTCCTGCTCACGGCCGCGATCGCGGCGGTCGTGGGCGGAGGCGTGACGGGCGTGGCCCTGGCATCAACTAGCGGCTCGGCCAGCACCCCGGCGCATGCCGCATCCACCACGTCGTCGACGTCATCGTCATCGTCGTCGTCGAGGGCAGCCGGCTCAAGTTCGGCGCCATCCGGTGCGCGGGCTCCGGGTGCGACCGGCACCCATCACTGCACGCACATGGGCTCGGGCAGCTCGAGCAGCTCGTAATGCCCGCCGCCGCCGGCCGACCGCGTGCCCCGCGGCGGCCGGCGGCCCGGCCACGGATCAGGTGTCGATGCGGGCCGGGTCAAGCTCGGCCGCGCCGCCCACGATGAAGTCACGGCGAGGTGCCACCTCGGAGCCCATCAGCAGCTCGAACATGGTCTTGGCAGCCGCCGCGTCCTCGATCCGGATCCGGCGCAGTACCCGGTGCCGCGGGTCCATGGTGGTCTCCGCGAGCTGCTGCGCGTCCATCTCGCCAAGGCCCTTGTAGCGCTGCGGCGGCTCCTTGAACCGCTGTCCCTTGCGCTCCAGCTCGAGCACCGTCCGCCTCAGCTCAGCGTCGCTGTAGGTGTAGATGTACTTGGCCTGGCCCTTGCGCGGGCTGGTGAGCTCGATCCGGTGCAGCGGCGGCACGGCCGCGAACACCCGCCCGGCTTCCACCATCGGCCGCATGTAGCGGTGGAACAGCGTCAGCAGCAGGGTCCGGATGTGCGCGCCGTCGACGTCGGCATCAGCCATCAAGATCACCCGCTGGTAACGCGCCGCATCCAGGTTGAACGCGTTGCCCGAGCCTGCCCCGATGACCTGGATGATCGCCGCGCACTCGGCGTTCTTCAGCATGTCGGTCAGGGACGCCTTCTGCACGTTGAGGATCTTGCCGCGGATCGGCAGCAGGGCCTGGAATTCCGAATCCCTGGCGTTCTTGGCGGTACCGAGAGCCGAGTCACCCTCGACGATGAATAGCTCGCTCCGGTCGTCTGAGGACCGGCAGTCAACGAGCTTGGCGGGCAGCGCCGAACTGGCCAGCAGGGACTTACGCCGCTGATTCTCGCGGTGCTCGCGGGCCGCGATCCTGGTCCTGGCGGCAGCGGCCACCTTGTCGAGCACGGCCCTTGCCTGCTGCTTGCTGCCGCGGACCCGGCCTTCCAGGAAATTGCCAAGCTCGGCGGAGATTACCTGGCTGACGATCTTGGCGGCGGCCGGCGTGCCGAGCACCTCTTTGGTCTGGCCCTCGAACTGCGGCTCGGGCAGCCGCAGCGAGATGACGGCCGTGAGGCCCTCGAGCACGTCATCCTTGATGACCGGCTCGTCACCTGCCTTCAGCAGCCTGTTCGCCCGCAGCTGATCGTTGACCGTCTTCACGATTGCCCGCTCGAAGCCGGTCACGTGCGTGCCGCCCTTCGAGGTCGCGATCACGTTGACGAACGAGCGCACGATGGTGTCGTAGCCGCTGTCCCAGCGCAGTGCCACGTCCACGTCCAGCTGCCGCTCGACGTCAGTCGGGGTCAGGTGGCCGAGGTCATCGAGCACCGGCACGGTCTCGGTGAACTGGCCAGATCCGCTCAGCCTGATCACCTCGGTCACCGGCTCGCCCGCCGACAGGTGCGCGCAGAACTCGCTGATCCCGCCGACGAACCGGAACTCCGCCGACCGCTGCGCCGGGCTTACCGCGGCATGGCCCGCGGTCGCGCCAAGCTCACCAGGCCCCGCCGCTGCCTCGGCCGGCGGCTGCTGGGAGAGGGCCGCAGGCTCGGTTTCCGGCTCGGCGTCGTCCAGCTCCTCATCCAGGTCCGGTTCCGCAGCGCTCAGCCCAGCCGCGGCGGCAGTCGAGCGCGGTCTGCGGGCCTCGTCGGGCCGCTCGTCGGACACCCTGATGGCAAGGCCGGGCACGAGGTAGGCCGTCTGCCGCGCCTCCTCGGCCAGCGCCCCGAACGACCAGTCGGCACCTGCCACGAAGATCTGCCGGTCCGGCCAGAACCTGGTCCTGACCCCGGTTGCCGCCCTGGCGACCTTGCGGCCCTTGCGAAGCCCCGACGCTGGCGCGAACTTGGCATCAGGCCCGTCCCCGGCAAACTCCCCCGGCACCCCGCGGCGGAAGCTCATTGACCACTCGTAGCCGGCCTTCTGCACGGTGATGTCGACCCGCGCCGACAGCGCGTTCACCACCGAGGCGCCGACACCGTGCAGGCCACCGGAGGCGGTGTAGGAGCCACCGCCGAACTTCCCGCCCGCGTGCAGCTTCGTCATCACGAACTCGACCCCGGACAGGCCAGTCTTGGGCTCGATGTCGACCGGGATGCCGCGACCGTTGTCGATCACCTCTGCCGATCCGTCGCGGTGCAAGGTGACCTCGATCCGCGTGCAATGCCCGGCTAGTGCCTCATCAACGGAATTATCGAAAATCTCCTCGAGGCACTGCATCAGACCGCGGCCGTCGGTCGAGCCGATGTACATGCCAGGACGCTTCCGTACGGCCTCCAGGCCCTCCAGGGCCGTCAGGTGCCTGGCCGTGTAGCCATCGGTAGCAGCGCCTCGCTGGGCGCGCCCTGCGCCCCCTGAGGCCTGGCGCGCTGGCTCGGTGCTGAGGGCGGTCACGACGGCTCCCTGGACGCTGATCGGCCGGGCAGGCGCCCGGGACTTCAGGCCCATTGCCGCTGCGCCCGTGCCAGGGGCACGCGTGACGAGGGCCTGATCGCAGCGTAGCTGCCCGCCAAACCTCACCGTACTCACCACGCCGCGCGACATACCGGCGACGGCCGGACAAGCTGCCCGCGACGGCGGAGACCGGTACCCTGCCAGCCCGCCGGGCATAGCCGGATGTTCGCCCTGGGCATACTCGTTGCCCGCGGGGGATGACAAACGGCTGTCCCGAGTGTTGTGATGCATGAGAGATCACAGGTTGGACGGGCCGTCAGCAGGGTAGCTAGACAGGTCCCTGAGGCGAGGAGGCGACATGACCGGAGCTATAGCCCCCACGAGGCCGCTAACCGCCCTGGATCTGTGCGACCGATGCGGAGCGCCTGCTTACGTGCGTGTTCTGCTGCCGGGGTCTGGTGAGCTGCTGTTCTGCGCACACCACAACCGCAAGCACGCGGAGGCCCTCGCCAAGATCGCGGTCGAGATTCAGGACGAGACCGGCAGGCTCTCGAATGCCGCGGGTGAGTCGTCCTGACCAAGACGTGACCAGCATTGCCGCTGGTTAACCCCCCGGAGAGCGAACGGGCTCCTGGCTGCCAGTGCTGGCAGCCAGGAGCCCGTTCGTATGTCTGGTACTAGTCCAGGTAGTCCCTGAGCACCTGGGAGCGGGACGGGTGCCGGAGCTTGGACATCGTCTTGGACTCGATCTGCCTGATCCGCTCCCTGGTCACGCCGTAGACCTTGCCGATCTCGTCCAGCGTCTTGGGCTGGCCATCGGTCAGGCCGAACCGCATCGAGAC
>DASPWG010000083.1:0-2555 GCA_035621915.1 Streptosporangiaceae bacterium | reverse complement strand
CACCACGACCCCGGAGATGTGCTGCGCGGCCACCGACCGGTCCCCGGACGCAGTGATGCTCACCCCGGCGGTACCGAGCAGGGCAGCGACCTCCGATCGCAGCTGCGGGTCGGCGGCCAGGGCCTTGCGGACCGCCAGCCGTACCGCCGCGGCCGCGTCCTCGTCGTGCGAGTCGGCGATCAGGTCGGCCAGCGGCTCGGGCACTGGCTCGCCCTGGGCGTGGGTGCCGAAGATGCGCTGCAGCAGCCGCCGGCCCAGCCCGACGGTCGCATCCGCCGCGTCATCGCGCACCCTGGCCAGCACCGCGCCGCCATAGGCGGACGCCGCTGCGGTCAGGTACGGCATCGACTGCGCGGCCAGCGCGGCCACATCGCCGTCCATCAGCATCCCTTCCCTGGCTGGCCATCCGGCGTTGCCCTGATTATCCTCCCGTGGCCGCGAGTGGGCTCTCACTGCCGAGCACGACCGCTTTCCTGCCGCTGTCACCCCACCGTCGCGTCAGGCTCCGCCAGCTCTGCGATCAGGTCGGCGTGTGCTTCGAGATGGGCTCCCCTGCGGATGCCGAAACCTCCTCAGCGCGCACATGCCCGCGACCAACTCGGCCGCTCAAGGGAGCACCCAGAGTTATCCACGGATCAGGAGGCTGGAGTTCGAGGCCCTCCAAGCGCTGCCTGACATCCCCCACGATCCGGCGCCGTACTGCAGCGGATGGCCTTTCATAATGACTTCTGGGTGGCCACAGGCACAGTAAGCGCGGCTGTCCGGCTGTCCGGCTGTCCGGCTGACGGTAGCCGGGCGTCGGCGGTGGGCGGAATGCTACGATCGCGTAACAGCCGCGTGACCTGCGGTTTCCTGGGGCTATAGCTCAGCTGGAAGAGCACCTGCTTTGCAAGCAGGGGGTCAGGGGTTCGAGTCCCCTTAGCTCCACCTGCGGTTTTACCACCCACCGCTTGTCCTCCTGCGATGCCGTGCCATTGGCGTGCCATTACGACTCATCGTCAGCTCGCGGCTGGTCAGCTTCCGCGGACTCGATTGCCTCGCCCAGCGCGTCGGCGATCTTCCTGTCGGCCACTATCGTCGCGTGCTGGTAGATCAGCGCGGCCCGTGCGCTTTCGTGGCCCATCCTGGCCCTCAGGTCCGCCAGACTTGTGCCGCCCGTGCGAGCTGGTACACCTGCCGGATCGTAATGACGGGACGTTCGGCTGGCTTCTCGTCTCCGGCACCGCGTCACCGCGGACCTGGATGAGATCACAGCCGCTCTTCGCGAATCTCTCGCGCAGTAGTAACGTGACGCTACTTATTACGTAGATCCTATATAGGAATATTAAGGTAATTTAGTCTTGTATGCTCAGGCCGTGGAGCAACGAACTCGCCGTGCCGCCATCATTCTCGGCACCGCGCTCGCAGGCCTAGGCCTGGGCTCGGGCGTTGATGGCCTCCTGGCCGCAGCGGATAAATACCTGACTGCGGCCTACAACTATGGCTTCAGCCCATTCCACGGGATCGGCAGCACTGATGCCTACCCAGTGCCAACGCTCGCCTCGCCGATCTTCCCGATCTTCGGTGCCATCATCGGCCTCGGGATCGGCATCACTGTCGCGGCCTTCCTGCCCACTGACCGCTGCTGAGCCGATCGCCCTTCCTCGTTGAGCAGCCGATGCCCGCGCCGCATCGAACTGCCGAATTGAGCCTTCCCTAGATCAAGGCGGCTACGTTGCGCTCCGCCGCGCGGCGCTGCCGCCGCTGCGGTCTCGCTTGAGGCCCCGCGCGCACAGGCGCGCCAGACCGAATCGGGCGACACTTACTCCAGGTGGCGTCTTCCTCGCGCTCGATTGTCCCGCTCCCGGCTGCCGCGTCTAGGCCGCCCTCCGGGCGTCGCCTGCGATCGGCTTCGCCGAGCCTAGACCTGGCAGTCAGTCGCCTGGGAAGATCGCACCTGCGAGGACGACGGCGCAGAGCAGGACTACCGGTCCACCAGGTCAATTTCTTCATCCACCCCACTGACTTGCCCAGCATCGAAGAAGCGATCCGGGCAGCCGGTCCCATCTGCTTGCTAAGGGAGCGGTCAAAGAAACCATCGGTGGCGCTCTCGGAATGTCCCATTTGGTGAGGGACCCCTGACGCCAGTAATGCGCCATCCGCGAGCCCGGCCTGTCGGATCGGCCCGGCCGCGTTCGTAGCGCTAGTGAGCAGCCGCCCGCTAGGGGCGGCCTGACCCACAGGAGATGGTCCGAGATGCAGTACCTGCTGACCGTGATCGATGGCTCCGACCCGGCCACCGGCGGTTCCGGCCCGGCCAACGAGGAGGCGGCGATCGACTCCTTCAACGAGCGGCTTCAGGCCGAGAGCCATTGGGTCTTCGCGGGCGGCCTTGGGTCTCCCGACCCGGCCACCGTGGTCGACAACCGGGGCGGGGCCGGCCTGGTCACCGACGGGCCCTTCGTCGAGTCGAAGGAATACCTCGGCGGCCTCTGGATCATCGAGGCACCCGACCTCGACGTCGCCCTCAAGCTCGCGGCCGATGGCTCGTGGGCCTGCAACCGCAAGGTCGAGGT
>DASPWG010000082.1:0-38775 GCA_035621915.1 Streptosporangiaceae bacterium | reverse complement strand
GGCCTGCTCACCCTGGAGGGAGTCAAGCCATTGCCTGCCGCCTGCTCATCGGCTAGCTAGCGTGGTCAGCCCGGTCGACATCACTGAGGGCGAGGCGGCGCCCGTCCGTCATGGCGGGCGCCCCATCGCCCTCGCGGTGCTGTGTATTGTCCTGTTTCTGACATTCCTTGACAATACGGTGGTAAGCGTCGCTCTCGGCAATATCCAGGGCGACCTGCACGCTGGTGTCTCGTCGCTGCAGTGGGTGGTCGGCGCGTACGCGCTGACCTTTGCCGGCGCAATGCTCGCGTTCGGCATGGTGGGCGATGAGTTCGGCCGCAAGCGAGTGATGCTGATCGGCATTGTCATCTTCTGCGGCGGCTCCGTGCTGTGCGCGCTGGCATCCGGCCCGAACGCCATCGGGCTGCTGATTGCGGGGCGGGCGGTCATGGGCTTCGGCGCCGCGGCCAGCGAGCCGGGCACGCTGTCGATGATCCGTCACCTCTACACCACGCATCGCACCCGCACCAGGGCTCTCGGGGTCTGGACCGCGGTGTCCGGCCTGGCACTCGCCATGGGGCCGGTGCTCGGCGGTGCGCTCGTCGGCGAATGGAGCTGGCGCGCGATCTTCTGGTTCAACCTGATCTTCGGACTGGTCGCGCTAATCGCCGGGGCCATCGTGCTGCCGGAGAATTCCGACCCGGAGGCGCACCGGGTGGACATCGCGGGCACCATGTTCACCGCGGCCGCGATCTCGTCGCTGGCGTTCGCGGTCATCACGGCCGAGAGCTCAGGGTTCGGGGCACCGGCGGTAATCGTGCTGCTCTGCATCTGCATCGCCTCGATCGCGGCGTTCCTATGGTGGGAGCGCCGGGCGCCGTACCCGCTGCTTGACCTCAGGTTCCTGCGGGTGCCCCAGTTCACGACCGCGAACCTGCTGGCCTTTTGTGCATATTTCGCTACGTTCGCGGTGTTCTTCTTCACCGCCTTGTACCTCGAGGAGGTCGTCGGCGACACCGGCTTCCAGATCGCCGAGGTTTTCCTGCCGATGACAGCGCTCATGGTGCTCGCCTCGGTGCTTGCCGGCTTCTGGACCATCAGAGCAGGGCTCCGCTGGTCGATGCTGGCGGGCTCGGTGCTGCTCGGCGGCGGCCTGCTGCTGACCTCGTTCACGATCAGCCCGCACCCTGCCTACCTGCCGCTGGCTGCGTCGCTCTCGCTAGCGGGCATCGGCATCGGCGCAACCGTGGTGCCCGCGACGTCCTCCGCGCTCTCGGCAGTGCCGCCAGAGCGGTCCGGCATGGCCGCGTCCGCGACCAACACCAGTCGCGAGATCGGCGCCGTGACCGGGGTGGCCGTGCTCGGCGCACTCGTGTCCTCCCGGCTGGAGACTGACCTCCTCAGCAGCATGACGCGGATCGGCATCCCGGTGGCGCTGCGCGATTATGTGATCTCGAAGGTGGAGACGGGCTATACACCGTCGACGTCACACATCAAGGGGATCGTGGCCTCGCAGGGAAAGCTAGCGCAGGAAGTCATCGAAGCCGCCTACAGCGCCTTCCAGTCCGGCCTGCACGCCGCGCTCCTGCTTTCCGCCATCCTCGTCTTCGCTGGCGGGATCCTGAGCTTTGCGCTGCTCGGCCGGCAGGCAGCGCGGCAGCCATCGGAGGTCGCCGACCAGACCGTGGCCGGGGACTTACAAGGACAGGCCTGACGCCAGCACCGGCCCGACCGGCCAGGTAGCGGCACGGCAGCTTACAGCGCGGAAGGTTGCGGCCCGGCGGGCAGGGTGAGCACAGTGGGGCCATGACAATCCGCACTGGCGATGTTGCCGCCTGCGTAAGCAATTACGCTGCGCGGTTGCACGCCGCGATCGGGACCGGCCACCACGTGGCTTCCCCGCTCGGGGCCTGGCTGCTGCTGGCGCTTGCCGCACCTGCCAGTTCCGGACCTGACCGCGCCCGCCTTACCGAGGCGCTTGGCTGCGATGCCGGCACCGCGGCTCGCATCGCCGCCGACCTGCTGGCCTATCCGCACCCGGAGGTGGCCGGGGCAGCGGCCGTGTGGACGGCGCGCGGCGCCAGGCCGAGCAAGCATTTCCTGGCCTGGCGGCACGGCCTGCCAGCGGCGGTGACCCGCGGTGACATGCCCGACCAGGCCACGGCGGACGCGTGGGCCCGCGAGCACACTCTCGGCCTCATCGAGCGTTTCCCCGTTGAGTCCGCTGGCGCCTGGCTGCTGCTGGCTACTGCCCTGGCCACCCGGGTCTCCTGGCAGGTCCCGTTCGCGCTGGCGCCCGCGCGCGACCTCGGCCCGGCCAGCGACTGGAGCAGGCAGCTGCACCAGGTGCTGCGCACTCCCGATCCCGAGCACCAGCGCGGCCACCGCAGCTTCATTGCCGCGACAGGCGAGGCCGGCGACGTGTCGGTGCACGCCGCCGCGGCGCAGCACGGACTGCTCGTCTACTCGGTCGCGGCCGCCCCTGGGGTGCCGGCCGCCAGCGTGCTCGCCGCGGCGCACCGGATCGGCTGCGCGGACGCGACTGGCGGCGCGGTCAGCCGGCGCAGCCTGGCCGAGCTGCCGCTGGGCGACGGGCCGGCCTGGCAGCTCAGGGAGGAAAGCCCCGCGCGCGGCCGGGACATCTGCACCGCCGTGCTCCCCGCGTGGTCGGCAACCTCCAGCCATGACCTGCGCGATCCGAGCCTCGGCTTCGGCGCGGCGGCCAGCGCGCTTGGCACCGGGCCAGATCCGTGGCAGGCCAGGCAGGCCGCGATGGCCAGGTACTCGCGCACCGGCTTCGAGGCGGCAGCCCTGACGGCGATGGCGGCGCGCGCGTCGATGGCGCGGCCAGGCGGCAGCCGCCGGGTTGCCGAGCTACGGTTCGGCCACCCCTACGCCGTCGTGGCGGTGGCCATTGACGGAAACGAAGACACCCGCGCCAGCCAGGAAGGCCACCGCGCCTGGCACGGGGTGCCGGTCTTCTCGGCCTGGGTGGCGCAGCCGCAGGACGCGGAGTGACCACCGTGCATGCGGCAATCAGCACCGCGTACACCGCAGCGGCCTGGGCAGGCTTCGGCGGTGGCGTGGCCACGGCGGCAGCCGCGCTGGCCGGGCTGCTGTTCGTCGCGATCTCCATCAACCTGAAGCAGATCCTCGCCCCCGCCTACCCCTGGCTGCCGACCAGGGCAGGGCAGACGCTGATCCTCTTCGCGACGCCGCTGATCGTGGCGGTCCTGCTGCTCGTGCCCGGCCAGGGCAGGGCGGCCCTCGCACTGGAACTGCTGGCGACCGGCCTGATCATCGGCACCTCGCAGCTGTACCTGGACCTGAAGGCACCCAAGCGCGAGGGCGGCGAAGAACTGTCGCCGTGGCGGCGGATGCTCGGCCGCGTGTTTCCCGAATTGCTCAGCTGCGGATGCATGATGATCGCTGGCGCCACGCTGCTCGCCCAGGCCGGCGGCGGGCTTTACTGGCTGGTGCCGAGCGTGATCACCGCGCTGATCTTCGGCCTGCTCAACGTCTGGGTGCTGCTGGTAGAGATCCTTCGCTGACGGCGGGGTTGGTGCCAGGCTGGTCGGCATGCACTCCGTCGATGCCACCACCGAGCAGATGATCAGGTCCGTGCTCGCCTACGCCGAGAACAGGCTGCGGCTGGACCCGGTGCCGCTGGACAAGGGGTCACGCGATCCGGCGGAGCTGGACGCGGCTCTCAGGGGGCTGCTCGGCGAGGACGGCCACGATCCCGACCAGGTGCTCGGGGTGTACGCGGCTCTGCTGGCGCCCGCGGTGATCTCCGCTGACAGCCCGCGGTTCCTCGGGTTCATCCCGGCGGCGCCGACCAAGGCCTCGCTGCTGTTCGACATGCTCATCTCCTGCGCCTCCATCCAGGGCATCTCCTGGCTGGAGGCAGCCGGCGCCATTCACGCCGAGAATCAGGTCCTCCGCCTGCTGGCCGACAAGGCCGGGATGCCCGCGAGCGCCGGCGGGTGCTTCGTCTCCGGCGGCTCGGCCGCCAACCTGTCCGCGCTCGCGGTTGCGCGCGAGATGGCCAAGCGACGCGGTACCCGGCCCGGCCAGCGCTGGCGGGCGCTGGTCAGCGCGGAGGCGCACTCCTCAGTGCACAACACGCTGCGGCTGCTGGAGATGGATGCGCTGGTCGTGGCGACCGGGGACCACCGCCTGACCGGGCCGGCGGCGCGCGGGGCGATCGAGGCCGATGGCGATCCGGGCTCGCTGGCAGCCGTGATCGCCACGGCGGGCACCACCAACGCCGGAATCATCGACGACCTGGCAGGCCTCGCGGAAGTCGCCCGCGAGCACGACCTGTGGCTGCACGTCGACGGCGCCTACGGCGGCGCCGCGCTGCTCGCGCCGAGCGTCAGGCCGGCGTTTGCCGGCATCGAGCATGCGGACTCGTTCGTGGTGGACCCGCACAAGTGGCTGTTTGCGCCGTACGACTGCGCGGCGCTGCTGTACCGCGACCCTGCGCTAGCCCGTTTCGTCCATACGCAGGATGCCGGCTACCTGGACGTTATCCACGAGCGGCCAGGTGAATGGAACCCGACGGACTATGCCTATCACCTGACCAGGCGGGCCAGGGGAATGCCGCTATGGTTCTCGCTCTGCGTCTACGGGGTGCGTGCCTACGCCGCCGCCATCGAGACGGCCATCGGGCTGGCCCGGCAGGCCGCGCACGAGATCGCGCTGCGCGACTACCTGCAGCTCGTGCGCGAGCCAGGCCTGTCCATCGTGCTGTTCCGGCGGCTGGGCTGGGAGCCGGCCGACTACGCGCGCTGGGCCGCCAGGCTGCTGGACGACCAGGTCGCGTTCATGCCGCCGACCACCTGGGACGGCGAGACCGTGGCGAGGTTCGCGTTCCTGCATCCGCATACCCCGATGGAGCTGGTCAGCGAGGTCCTGGACCGGATGGCCTAGGCGGCAGGCGGATCCTCCGGCCCGGTGCCCGGCGCTGAAGGCTTGTCCGGGCCAGACGTCGGGCCCCCGGACGGGCGGGGCTGCCACAGCAAGCCAAGCTTGCCCTGCGCGGCTGCCGCGGCATACGGGCCGGCGCCAGGGCCGCGCAGGATCCAGGCGATGCCGACCGCAATGAGTGCGCCGACCACGGGCCCGGCCAGGTACGCCCACCACGAGGTCCAGTTCCCGAGCACCAGGGCAGGACCGAGCGACCGCGCCGGGTTCATCGACGCGCCGCTTACCGGCCCGCCGACGAGGCCGGCCAGGATGATGAAGCTGCCGACGCCGAACGCCGCGATAGATCCAAGCGCCTGCGCGCCCGACGCGGTGCCGAGCACCACGCTGACCAGGCCGGCGGTGAGCAGCACCTCCCACAGGAACGCCGTCGTCGTGGAGATGCCAGGGCCCGGCAGGGTCAGCCCGGCACTGCCCTGATGCCCGATCAGCCCGAGCAGCATCAGCGTCGCCAGGATCGCGCCGAGGAACTGGGCCACGATGTAGGCCGGGACCCGCCGCCAGGGGAAGTTGCCGCGCATGGCGAACGCCAGGCTCACCACCGGGTTGAGGTGCGCGCCGGAGACCGCGCCCATGAAGAAGATGACGGCCATCACCATGAGAGCCGGTGCGACGGCCCTGGCCGGGCCAGGCACGGCGGAGCCGCCGAACCGCGCGTTCACCATGCCGCCGCCGACGGCGACCGTGACGAGCAGGAACGTGCCGAACAGCTCGCTGAACAGCCGCCGCCACTCGAGGCTGTCGTCCCAGAAGTCGGTGGCCCTGACGACGGCGTTGGGCGTGCCGATCGACCGCAGCGCGACGTCCGCATGGTGTTCCAGCTGCATTTGCCCGGAGCTGCCGGCCGCGGCGGCGGCCGCCTCATCGTGTGTGCTGATCGCGGTCCTCCCTTGGCGTTGTTGCAGCAGCCTAAGGGCCGCTCAGGCATTCAGGAGGGGACTTTGGCCGCTAGCCGTTCAGGTAGGCCAGGACGGCGAGCACGCGCCGGTTGTCGTCGTCGGACGGCGCCAGGTCCAGCTTGGCGAAGATGCTGGTGCTGTGCTTGCTGACCGCCTTCTCCGACACGAACAGCCGCTGTGCGATCGCGCTGTTCGACCGGCCCTCGGCCATCAGCCCGAGCACCTCCCGCTCCCTGGCAGACAGCCTGGCCAGCGGCTCCTGTCTGGCCCTGCGGCCGAGCAGCTTGGTCACGACCTCCGGGTCCATCACGGTGCCGCCGGCCGCGACGGTGCGCACGGCATCGGTGAACTGGTCGTCGTTGAAGACCCGGTCCTTGAGCAGGTACCCGACTGCGCCGGCCCGGTCGGCGAGCAGCTCGCGTGCGTACAGCTGCTCGACGTACTGCGACAGCACCAGCACCGGCAGGCCGGGCAGCTCCCTGCGGGCCGCCAGCACGGCCCGCAGCCCGTCGTCGGTAAAGGTGGGCGGCAGCCGGACGTCGACGATCGCCACGTCCGGCCGCTCGCCGACTAGCGCCGCGAGCAGGCCGGGTGCGTCCTCGACGGCAGCCGCGATCTGGAAGCCATGCGCTTCCAGCAGCCGGACCAGCCCGTCCCTCAGCAGGAAGAGATCTTCGGCGACGACAACGCGCAAGGCACCTCCAGCACCGCGATCGTCGGTCCCCCGGCTGGGCTGCTGATCGCCAGGATGCCATCGAAGGTGGCAAGCCGGCGCTCGATCCCGGCCAGGCCGCTACCGCGGCCCGGATCTGCGCCGCCGAGGCCGAAGTCGGTGACCTCTATGCGCAGCATCCCGTCGCAGTGGCTGATCGCGACCCGTGCTTCCCGTGCGCCGGAGTGCTTGGCGGCGTTGGTGAGGAGCTCGGCCACCGAGAAGTAGCAGGCGGTCTCCACCGGGGCGGGCACCCGTCCTGGCAGGTCGACGTCGGTCCTGACATTCAGCGGGCTGTCCAGCGCCAGCGCCCTGACGGCGTCGGCGAGGCCACGGTCGGCCAGCACCGGGGGATGCACGCCGCGGACCAGTTCGCGCAGTTCGGTCAGGGCCCTGGCAGAGGCCTCCCGTGCCTCGGCGACCAGGGCGGCGGCGGCGTCCGGACTGGAGTGGATGAGCTTCTCAGCCGCGCGCAGGTTCATGCCGAGCGCCACCAGCCGCGCCTGCGCCCCGTCGTGCAGGTCTCGCTCCAGGCGGCGGACGTCGGCGGCCGCGGTATCGACGGCGACGGCCCGGCTCTGCGTGAGCCGCTCCACTGCCTCGACCAGCTGGGCGTCCGGTGCCAGGCCGAGCAGCCTGCGCACCTCCGGGAAGGTCTGCGGCACCAGCCAGCAGCCGAACCCGATCAGCGCGAGCGCCTCCAGCCAGGCCGCGAGCCGCGTGTCCAGGGTAGAGATGGACACGATGCCGTACAGCCGCTGGATCTGCTGCGGGGTGTTCACGCTCTCCAGATACCAGTTGTGCGTGGCGATCAGGCCGAGGGTACCGAGCGCAAATAGCTCCGCCGTCGCAAGCCGGGCGGCGATGCCGGGCGCTTTCCTGATCACCAGTATCGAGACGGCAAGCAGCGCGACTGTGACCGCGAGCCAGGCGTCCGAGCCGACCAGCTCTCCGATCGCCAGCGCGGCCGGCAGCATCAGCAGGCCCCACAGCTGCCCCCGTCGGCCGGGGTCAGCCATCCTGCCAAGGACCAGCCTGGCGGCCAGCGGGCGGCTGGCCAGCTCGCGCCACGCCAGCCACCCTCCGGCCAGCAGGAAGGCCCAGGCTTGCAGCAGTACCAGAGACCAGCCCCACGGCTGGTCGCTTACCTGCGCCACCCCGTACCAGTCCGAGCGGACGGGGCCGAAGCGGGTCCGCACGAGCTCGAGGCCCAGCAGCCCGTACGCCATGAGCACCATCGCCACGATGCGGTTCGGCAGCGCTCTCAGCAGTGACACCAGCCCAGTCGCCACCGCGATGATGACCAGCCACCACCACCACTGGAAGTTGCTGCCGACCAGCAGCGAGACGACTGTGCCCGCCACCAGGGCCGTCAGCACGACCAGCGCGGCGGACCAGCCTGGCTCGCGAAGACGCCCCCGCTGGATCTTCGCGCCAGGCCGGTCGCGCAGCAGGACGGCAACGAGGCATCCGGCGACCAGCAGCGCGACGACCACTGCAAGAAGAACGGAGTGCGGCTGCCCGATCTGATGCTTCGCTAGCGGCATCTCGACTCCCCGGCTCTTCGGCGCCGCCCTGACGCAAGCGCTGTCGAGATTTAGCTTTGCTCGCCCGGGCCGTCGGCGCCATGGGCCTCCGCCTACAACTGCGGGTAGGCCTAGGCCTACCACCGCGGCGCAGGCCCCGATATCAGCGGCGCTTGCCTGCCGCGCAGTCGATGCAGGTCGCCGCCGCAGGCCTGGCAGCGAGCCGGGCGGCGGCGATGGGCTTCCCGCAGCTTGCGCAGATGCCGTAGCTGCCGTCGTCAATGCGGGCCAGGGCAGCATCGATCTGCTCGAGCTGGCCCCGCGCGTCCTCGATGAGCGTGGCCACGTGCTGGCGCTCGAACGCGATTGTGGCGCCCTCGGGGTCATGCTCGTCGTCGGCGTTAGCTGCCACGGCAGACTCGACGGCGCTGGCGAAGTCGCGCTCCAGGCCGGCCAGCCTGGCCAGCACGTCCTCGCGCGCAGCCTGCAGCGCAGCTCGTGCGTCCTGTGTTGCGGCCATCATGCCTGCCTATCACGCCGTCGGCCTGCTGTGCCAAATCCCGGGCAGCTGCGGCGCCAGCGCCGGCCCAGTGTGCGCGGTACCGGCCGATGCGGCAGGCTGGGACCATGGCAGACACCCTTACGCTGATGGCGGTGCACGCCCATCCCGATGACGAGGCATCGAGCACGGGCGGCGTGCTGGCCCTCTATTCCGACCAGGGCATCCGTACCGTGGTCGTGACGTGCACGAACGGCGAATTCGGGGACGCGCCGGGCCAGGTGAAGCCGGGCGAGGACGGTCACGACGAGCAGGCGGTCGCCCAGCTCAGGCTCGCCGAGCTGCGTCAGTCTGCCAAGATCCTCGGCGTCAGCCACCTGGAGCTGCTCGGGTATCACGACTCGGGGATGCCGGACTGGGAGTACAAGGACCGGCCGGACGCCTTCTGCAACGTTCCGCTCGATGAGGTTGCCGGGCGGATCGCCGCGCTCATCGGCCAGTACGAGCCCCAGGTCGTCATCTCCTACGACGACAAGGGCATGTACCAGCATCCCGACCACGTGCACGCCGCGCTGGCCGCGGCGGCCGCGGTAGCCAGCACCGGAACGCCGGCAAAGTTCTATCAGGCCGCGATGCGGCCAAGTTCCTGGCGCAAGGTGTGGGAGGCCCTGCGCGAGCTGGGAGCCGACGTGCCTGCCCGGGAGATCACGCCTGAGCAGCGACAGCAGCTGGCCGAGGCGGAGGAGCGCATTACCACGTCGGTGGACATCCGCCCGGTGCTCGAGCGCAAGCGGGAGGCGCTGCATGCGCATGCCAGCCAGATCCAGGATTCCTGGTTCGCCAAGCTCCCGCCCGAGGTAGCGGTGGCCGCGTTCGGGCACGAGACGTTCGTCCGGGTGAGCGACACCACCGGTGCGCCGCTCCCGGAGGACGACCTGTTCGCCGGGCTCAGGTAGCCGGAGGCTGTTCGCCCCGCGGCGGGATGGCGGGCCTGGTTGCTCTGGCCAGCCGGCCCGGTCCGCCAGCAGCGGCCCGCCGCCAAGGCAGCACGCCGTCGATCTCGGTCTCCAGCGAGAAGCTGAGGAACGTCCTGATCAGCACGATGAGTCCCAGCACCAGGACGTTGTCCAGGGTCGGCGCGACGGCGATCGTCCTGATGAGGTCGGCGGCGACGAGCACTTCAAGGCCGAGCAGCAGCGAAGCGCCGAAAGCGCGGCGCAGTGCCGCGAGTGCCTGCTCGCCAGAACCAGACCGGCGCCACGCGAGAACGGCCAGTACCGCCGACCACACGACCCCGGCGACGAGAACGAGGACACCGAGGACCTCGAACCCCTGGGCGACGTGGCTCATCGTCGTGGTGAACGGGGAGGCAGACTCCTGCGAGCCGGCCGCCAGCATGGCAGAGCCCACTCCTGACTTCCTCCCGTCCGCCGGGCCGCCGTGCTCCCGGCATGGCGGGTGCCGGCAGTGCCAGTACCCGCATGTCACACCTGGCTACCGCGCGAATGGGTCAAGCTTGGCATGCCGCTGAGGACCGGATCGGCATAGAGCGGCACGATTCGGCACCATCCGCGGCACGGGCGGCAGCGGGCTGGGGCACCATAGATCGGTGTTTATCTTCCTGGTTCGGGCCATGCGTACCCGGCAACGGACGCGCATCCTGCTGCTGCTGGCCGCGGCGGCGGCCTGCGTCCTGGTCGGCGCTGTGCTGTTCGCCCACGCCCAGCGGCCACACCTCCCGTTCACGACGGGCCTGTACTGGGCGATTACCACGGCCACCACTGTCGGGTACGGTGACGTCACGCCCGACACCGGGATAAGCCGGGTTGTCGCCTCTGGCGTCATGCTGACAACCATTCCGCTGCTCGCCTCGGTGTTCGCGCTCGCGACCGGCGGGTACGTGGCGGCGGGAATACGGAGGATCCTGTCCATGCACAGCCCATTTCCTGACCCGCCCTACCGGGTGGTGATCGGCATGAACCCCTCGGTGCCCGCGATCCTGCGCGAGCTAGTCGCCGCGCGGGTCGCGGTCGTGCTGCTCGCGGATGTCGACCCGGGCGGCGTCCCGGCGGAGGTCCATCACATCCGCGGTGATCCCACCGATGAGGCAGCGATCGCCAAGATCAGGCCCGCGGCCGCCGAACAGGGGATGATCACCGGGGGCTCCGACGGCGACGTCCTGGTCAGCTCGGTGCTGGTTCGCAAGCAGGCGCCGAAGCTACCGCTCGTCGCGCTGGTCAGCTCGCCGTCCGTCCGCGAGGCGCTGCGCGATCTCGGAGTCCAGCAGACCATGTCAGCACATGACCTGATCGCGGCCACGCTGGCGAAGAGCCTGGAGGCGCCGCACGCTGCCGACATGGTCTCCGAGCTGGTCGAGTCGAGCAGGCACAAGCTGGCCGAACTGCAGGCCGACGCCGTCGGGGCCGTCGGCAAGCCGCTCAGCGCGGTGCGGGACGAGCGCGCCGGCCTGGTGCTTGGCGTGGTCCACCGCGGCAAGTTCACCCTCGGGCTCGGCGACGATCCCGTGATCGAGGCGGGCGACTACCTGCTGGTGGCCGAGGGCGCCGCGGCAGCAGCCCCGGCTTCCGGCTGACAGGTGCGGGCACTACCGGCCGGGGTCACACTGGACGGGTGAAGGAGACGATCAGGGCGGGCGTCCGGGTTGAGGGCGTCGTCCAGGGCGTGGGATTCCGGCCGTTCGTCTACTCGCTGGCCATCAGCCTCGGCCTGACCGGCCTGGTAGGTAATGATGTCGACGGTGTCTTCGCCGAGGTCGAGGGAGACGCCGAGGCGGTAGCCAAGTTCCTTGCCCTGCTGGAGCAGCAGGCACCGCCGCTGGCCAGGATCGACCGGGTAACGTCGACTAGGCTGCGCCCGCAGGGCTCGGCGCAGTTTGTCATCGCGGCAAGCGAGCACTCAGGCGAGCGCCGGGCCCTGATCTCCGCCGACAGCGCTACCTGCGCCGACTGCCTGCGGGAGCTGGCCGATCCGGCAGATCGGCGGTACCGCTACCCGTTCGTCAACTGCACCAACTGCGGCCCGCGCTTCACGATCGTCACCGGAGTGCCCTACGACCGCGCGCTCACCACCATGAGCAGCTTCCGGATGTGCGAGCAGTGCGCAGCCGAGTACCACGACCCGGCCGATCGCCGCTTCCATGCCCAGCCCGTGTGCTGCCCGGCATGCGGGCCGCGGGTGCTGCTGACCGACGCGGCGGGAGCGCCGCTCGCGCGCGGGGACGACGATCCGCTCGCCGCGGCCGCCGCGGTCATCCGCGCCGGGCACGTGCTGGCCGTCAAGGGCCTGGGCGGCTATCACCTTGCGGTGGACGCCGGCAGCGAGGAAGCGGCCGCTGCGCTACGCGGCCGCAAGCACCGCGAGGACAAGCCGTTCGCGGTCATGGTGCCGGACGCGGCGGCCGCCGGCCGGCTGTGCGTGGTCGACGAGACGGCGCGCGGGCTGCTGACCAGTAACCGGCGGCCCATCGTGCTGCTGCCGAGGCGGCCGGAGGCCGGGGACCAGATCGCGGTCTCAGTAGCGCCGGGCAACAGCCACCTTGGCCTGATGCTGCCGTATACCCCGCTGCATCACCTGCTGCTGGAGCTGGTCGGCCGGCCGATCGTCGCCACCAGTGGCAACGTCTCCGACGAGCCCATCGCCTACCGGGACGCCGATGCGCGCGAGCGGCTGGCCGGCATCGCCGACGCGTTCCTGCTGCACGACAGGGCCATCCACATCAGGACCGACGACTCGGTGGTGCGGGCGGCGGGCGGCCGGGAGGCCGTGGTCCGCCGGTCGCGCGGCTACGCACCCGAGCCGCTGCGGCTGCGGCACGCCCTGCGGCGGCCCGTGCTCGCCTGCGGTGCCGAGCTCAAGAACACGTTCTGCCTGGCCAAGCAGGACCGGGCGTTCGTGTCCCACCACATCGGCGACCTGGAGAATGCCGAGACCCTGCTGTCGTTCGCCACCGGCGTCGAGCATTTCCGCAGGCTGTTCGACATCGAGCCAGAACTGGTGGCGCACGACCTGCACCCGGACTACCTGTCCACCAAGTACGCGGCGGACCTGGACGGGGTGGAGCTAACCGGGGTCCAGCACCATCACGCGCACATCGCGTCGTGCCTGGCCGACAACGACGCGGACGGGCCGGTGATCGGGGTGGCGTTCGATGGCACCGGGTACGGCACCGACGGCACGATCTGGGGCGGCGAGTTCCTGATCGCCGACCTGACGACGTTCAGCCGGGCTGGCTGCCTCGAGCAGGTTCCGATGCCGGGCGGCGCTGCCGCGATCCGCCATCCCTGGCGGATGGCCGCGGCCTACCTCGCCGCCGCCTACCCCGATGGCGTCCCTGACGGCCTCGCTGTCTTGCAGCGAAACGACGCAGCCTGGGCACCAGTCACGGCCATGGCCGCGCGGGGCATCAACTCACCGCTGACCTCGAGCGCCGGCCGGCTGTTCGACGCCGTCGCGGCCCTGCTCGGAGTGCGGGACTCCATCAACTATGAGGGCCAGGCCGCCATCGAGCTTGAGCAGCTAGCGGACCAGTCCGAGCAGGCTGGCTACCAGGCCACGGTCTCCGGCGGCGAGGTAGTGGGCATCCGCGGCAGCGATCTGGTCCGCGCGGCCGCCGAGGACCTGGCGCTCGGCACCAGCCGGCATATCATCGCGGCTCGCTTCCACAACGGGGTTGCATCGGCCATCACGGCCGTGTGCGCGGCGCTGCGCGAACGGCACGGACTGCATGCAGTGGCGCTGTCCGGCGGGGTGTTCCAGAACCTGCTGCTGACCACGACGGTCACGGGCCAGCTGGCGGAGGCCGGGTTCACTGTGCTGACGCACAGCCGCGTGCCGTGCAACGACGGCGGGATCAGCCTTGGCCAGGCGGCGGTGGCGGGTGCGCGCGACCGCCAGCGGCTGCTCTGAGGTCGGGCGGCGGGCAGCCTGGGGTCTAGCTGGTCTGGCCGCGGCGGTCAGTGCCGTGCCGCACTGGCCGGCCGTGCTGAGCCGTGACCTGAGCCCACGGCGGACGGCGGCCGGGAGTCGGCGCCGCCGCGGGCAGCAGGCCGAATGCGTTAGCGACGGCGACGGCTCCGGCCCTGTTCCGCACGCCGAGCTTGCGGAACAGGCGCGTCTGGATGTTCTCGACCGTCTTCGGGGCGATCCCCAGCAGGCGTGCCGTCTGCCGGATCGAGTAGCCCTGGGCGCCCAGCCGCAGCACGTCACTCTCCCGCGCGGTTAGCTCGGGCAGGTCTCCGGCACCGGACGCTCGCTGGTCCCAGCGAGCGCGCACCGCCCCGATCAGCGGCCGCATGGGCAGCGAGTCGACGACGAGATAGCCCTGACCCGCCATCCGGAGCAGCGACAGGAACCGCTCGCCGATCGCATCGGCGAGCACGAGCGAGGTTGCGCCGTTGGCGAGCGCATCAGCCAGTTCTGAGGAATCGAGCGGCTTGCTGTGCACGAGGATCGCGGGAATGGCGAGTTCCTCGACAATCGCCCAGTCGGCCGGCTCGGGATCGACCAGCGCGGCCACTATCGGGCCACGATGCCAGCGCGCCCAGTGCGTCTGCGACACGTTCTCGCGGTCGCGGACGAGCACGAAGGTCATCTTGTTGGCAACAAGGATCTGGGTCACCTGATCGAAAGCCCAGCTTGGCTGGCCCGACACGACGGCCAGCACCGGGAAGTCCTCGCTCGGCGGCTCACGGCCTGCCGCGGGCGGCGCGGGGCGCTGATCCAGGATCCCGAGCGACGCGGCCCTTGAGACGGCGTGCGCGCCGCTGTTCACGTCCAGCTTGGCGTAGATCCGGCGCTTGACGTTCTCCACGGTGAGCGGGCTGATCCCGAGCAGGTCGGCCATCTCAGGAACGCTGTGCCCGGACCCGGCCAGCACGAGTATCTCTAGCTCGCGGTCGGTCATCTCGCCGGGGCTCGACCGCGCCGCGTGGCGTCCGCGCCTGCGCCGCAGCACGGCCAGCATGGCCTCGAGGCCGTGCGACTCCGGCACGAGCGAGGAGACGCCTGCCCGGCAGGCGGCCGACAAGTCCGCCTCGGCGGCGTCGCGGTAGGTCACGATGACGTTCAGTTCGGGGAAGCGCTGCATGAGCCTGTCGACCGGGCGGCAGATCTCCCGCAGGCGCGAGCCGGCGTCGAAGATCACCGCATCAGGCTGCCGCAGCTCACACAGCGCTGGCATCCCATCGGGCTCGGCCACCGAGCCGACGACGGCCACATCGGGCCGGGTCGAAAGCGACGACGACAGCGAGTCACGGAACAGCCGTGACGGCGACTGTATAGCTACCTGAACGACACGAGCGGGCGGCGAGGCCATTCGTTAGCCTGCTTCTCAGTCTCGACACTAAGCGGGTTAGCGCGGTACCGGAGTCTACCCCCGACCGGCGTGGGCCTGCCGACTAGTTTCCCTTTGCGCTGTTATATCCGTTTCTACCAAGATCTGCCGATCATCCGGAGTTTGCCGCCTGGGGCTGCACGTGCCACCCACCCTGTCCCCGCGGTGACCTGGGCCGATGGGGCAGCGGCCTACTGGCAGGCGCCGTGCCGACGGCCGAGGGAGGCAGACAGCGGGTATTGCCATGACGAGCTATTTCGGACGAACTTCAGGCAGGTGGCTAGGCGGCCGGAATTGTGCTCGGGTGCCCCAGGTCAGTCGTGCGGCGGCGGAACCCGGCGGCGCAGCCAGTCGTACCAGGCCTGAATGCCGTCGCCGGTGGTTGCCGAGATCTGCAGGAGCAGCGCATCCGGCGCCGCGATCCGGAGGTCAGCCATGTAGCGCTTGATGTCAAACTCCACGTACGGCAGCAGGTCGGTCTTGTTGAGCAGCACCAGGTCCGCCTGGCGGAACATGTGCGGGTACTTCAGCGGCTTGTCCGCTCCCTCGGTCACCGACGCCAGCACGACCCTGGCCTCCTCACCGAGGTCGAACAGGGCAGGACAGACCAGGTTGCCGACGTTTTCGATGACGACGATGGACCCGCTCGGCGGGTCGAGGCTGCGCAGCCCCTGGGCGACCATGTCCGCGTCCAGGTGGCAGCCGACACCGGTGTTGATCTGCACCACCCTGCTTCCCGCAGCCTGGATGCGGCGGGCATCAAGCGCCGTCTCCTGGTCGCCCTCGATGACCGAGATCATCATGCGGCCTGCCTGGTCCTTGGTGGTCCGCTCCAGCAGCGTGGTCTTGCCGGAGCCGGGCGAGCTCATCAGGTTGATGGCAAGGATGCCGCGCTCGCGCAGCCAGCCGCGGTTGAGGGTGGCCAGGTCGTCGTTCTTGGCCAGCACCTTCTGCTGCAGCTCGACCGTGCGCCCGGTGCCGGCGGTGTCCATGACGTGCACATGGTCATGGTCATGGTCATGGTCGTGCCCGGCGTGGTCGTGGTCGTGCGGCTGATGCTCGCGGGTATGGCGATGCGGATGATCGTCGTCGCCCAGGTCGTCGGGCACCGTGATGACCGCCCCTGAACCGCACCCGCAAGTTCCGCACATACCTATGCCACCTGTACTGACGTGATTTTCAGGTCGTGCCCGCTGAGCACCGCAATGTCGGCACTGCCGCACGGACACAACGCGATCGGGCCGTCGGGCTCGAAATCCTTGCTGCAGACACGGCAGTGGCAGGTCGCCGGCGGCTGGTCGATCTCCAGCGCAGCGCCCTCCAGGTTGGTTCCCTCGGTCACCAGGTCGAAGCAGAACCGCAGCGAGTCCGCGACGACGCCGGAGAGCGCTCCGATCTCCAGCCGGACACAAGTGACCCTGGCGCCTGGCAGGCGCTCGGTCACCGCGTCAACGAGGCCCTCGGTGATGGCCAGTTCGTGCACCGCCGCTCTCCCTGGCTGCTCAGCAGATTCTCGGTAGCGGATCGCCGACCAGCAGATCCACGATCCGCGTGCCCCCGAAAGCGGTCTTCAGCTGGACGATCCCTGGCGGCTCGGCGGTGACCCGGCCGATGATGGCCGCCTGCTGCCCCTGCGGATTCGATCGCAAGGCCGCGAGCGCTTCGCTGGCATGGGCACCGTCCACCACGGCGACCATCCGGCCCTCGCAGGCCACGTACATGGGGTCGATCCCGAGCAGCTCGGAGGCACCCCGCACCTCCGGGCGCACCGGTATGTCGTCCTCGGAGACGAGCACGCCCACGCCGGCCGCGGCGGCGATCTCGTTCAGGATGGTCGCCACCCCGCCGCGGGTCGCGTCCCGCAGCGCCCGCACACCGGTCGTGGCGGCGAGCAGCGCCGCGATCAGCCCGTTGAGCGGCGCGGTGTCGGACTGAACGTCGGCCTCGATGTCGAGCTCGCCCCTGGCCAGCATGATGGTCACGCCGTGGTCTCCGATCGGGCCGGACACCAGGATGGCGTCGCCAGGCCTGGCCTGCGCCACCCCCAGGTTGTGATCGTGCTCGATGACGCCGACCCCGGCGGTGTTGATGTAGCAGCCGTCGGCCTTGCCCTTCTGCACGACCTTGGTGTCACCGGTGACGATCTGCACCCCGGCCCGCTGCGCCGCATCCCGCATCGAGGTGACGATGCGGGTCAGGTCGGCGATGGCGAAGCCTTCCTCGAGAATGAATCCGGCCGACAGGTACAGCGGGACCGCGCCGGCCACCGACAGATCGTTCACCGTGCCGTTGACGGCCAGGTCGCCGATGTCCCCGCCGGGGAAGAACAGCGGCGACACCACATAGGAGTCCGTGGTCAGCGCCACCCTCGCGCCGTTGACGTGCAGCCGGGCCGCGTCCTCGAGCGGCTCGAGCAGCGGGTTGCGGAAGGCGTCGAGGAACACCGCCTCGATCAGGGTCTGGGTCGCCTTGCCGCCAGCCCCGTGCGACATGGTGACGCGATCTTCCTTCACCCGCGGCCTGGCCCGCCTGGCGCGGTCAATCCGCTCCAGCACCAGTTCCTCGCGCACGGTGCCGGGCAGCGGCTGCGGCGAGCCGTGATGCTCGAACCGGGTCGCCGCGGCGGCCTGCTCGCGGCCTGTCTGCTCCTCATGCTCGCGCAGGGCCTCCTGCACCCAGCCAGCGCTCGCCGGGAGAGAACTGTCCGGCTCGCCGGTGCCGGACGCGGGTGGCGGCCCCGACTGGTCGAGGTGGCCGGCCGTCACGATGTGCTCGCTTCGGGCACGCGCGTCCTGGTCAGCCGGCCGTAGTTGTAGTAGGCAGCGCACGCGCCCTCCGGGGACACCATGCAGGTGCCGATCGGCGTCTCTGGCGTGCAGGCAGTGCCGAAGACCTTGCACTCCCACGGCTTCAGCACGCCCTTCAGCACCTCGCCGCACTGGCAGGCCTTCGGGTCGGCGACTCGGACGCCTGGCACGGAGTAGAGCAGCTCCGCGTCGAACTGGGCGTAGTCGGCCCGCATCTTCAGCGCCGAGTGCGAGATGAAGCCGAGGCCGCGCCACTCGAAGTAGGGGCGCAGTTCCATCGTCTGCCCGATTGCCCGCAGGGCCACCACGTTTCCATCCCAGGGCACGACCCTCGAGTACTGGTTCTCCACCTCGGCGCGGCCCTGCGAGAGCTGGAGCATCAGCATGTAGATCGACTGCAGGATGTCAAGCGGCTCGAAGCCGGCCACCACGACCGGCTTGCCGTAGTCGCGGGCGATGAACTCATACGGCCGGCAGCCGATCACGGTGGACACATGACCGGGTCCGAGGAAGCCGTCAAGGCGCAGGTCCGGAGAGTCCAGGATGGCCTTAATGGCGGGGATGATCGTGACGTGGTTGCAGAAGACGGAGAAGTTCGTCAGGCCCTCCGAGGCCGCGCGCAGCACGGTCATCGCGGTCGACGGCGCGGTCGTCTCGAACCCGATCGCCATGAAGATGACCCGCCTGTCCGGGTTCTGCCTGGCGATCTTCAGCGAGTCCAGCGGGGAGTAGACCATCCGGATGTCGGTGCCGCGGGCCTTGGCGTCGAAGAACGACCCGTTGCTGCCTGGCACGCGCATCATGTCGCCGAACGAGGTCATGATGACGTCCGGCTCGGCGGCCAGTGCCATCGCGTCGTCCACCCGGCCCATCGGGATCACGCAGACCGGGCAGCCGGGGCCGTGCACCAGCGTGACCTGCTCGGGCAGGTAGTCCTCCAGGCCGTGCTTGTAGATCGTGTGGGTGTGCCCGCCGCACACCTCCATCAGCTTGTACTGGCGGCCAGGCTCGCACAGCCTGGCGATCTTGGCCGCGAGGGCGTGCGCCTTATCGGCGTCGCGGAACTCGTCAACGAATCGCATGGCCCGCTGCCCTTCTACTCGATCCGTGATTCGGCGAGAGCGGCAAGTTCGTCCTCGTAGGCCTGGCCGATGCCCTCCAGGAACTGCAAGGCCGCGGCTGCCTCCGCCTCGTCGATCTTCGATAGCGCGAATCCGACATGAATGAGTACCCAGTCACCGGGCACGAGGGTCTCGTCCTCGAGCAGGCCAATGTTGATCACCCGGCGGACGCCGCTGACGTCCACCCTGGCCAGGTCCTGCTGGTCGGCGAGGATCTCGATGACCTCACCGGGAATCCCCAGGCACATGTGACCACTCCTTCGTGATTAGGGCATGGTCGTCGCCGGTGGCTCCGGCCTCGGCGACCAGGCCGAGAATGACGCGCACTGCCTCGTCGACGGCCGCGGCGACAGGATCGCTGAGCCCCATGCCGTAGTCCGCGGTCGCCGGCTCGCAGCCGACGATGAGCACCTGCCGGGCCCCGGCGTCCAGCATGCCGAGCATGCCGAAGACAACGTCGGGCTGCATGCCGTGCGCGTTGAAGAGCGGGTTCGCGTCCTCGCTGGCTTCCGGCAGCGCCGCGAGGTCCGGCTCGATCACGTAGATCGTGCCCGGCGCGCCGCCGCGTGCCGTCGCGTCAACGAGGATCATGGACTGATAACCGTTGGCCAGGTCGTAGGCCAGGTGCATGCCGCGAATCCCGTAGTCCACGACATGCGCCCAGTCGGGCAGGTCCTGGGCCGTCAGCCGCCTGGCCACCTCGACGCCGAACCCGTCGTCGCCGAGGAAGATGTTGCCGACGCCCGCGATCAGCAGCTTGCCGGTCACCGCGCGCCGCTTTCCTGGCCGTTGGCATGCGGGGACTGCCCGGCGTGCGGCTCGATGAGTACTGCCTGGCACAGTTCCCACAGGACGTCGTAAATCGTGGTCTGCGCTTCTTGTATCCGGTGCACCGAGGCCGACGGGGCGACGAACAGGTAGTCGATGCTGTCCAGTTCCGCCATCTTGCCGCCGGAGTAGCCGGCGATGCCGACAGTCAGCATGCCGCGCCTGCTCGCCTCGTCGAAGGCGCGCAGCAGGTTCTCGGAGTTGCCGCTGGTGGACAGGCCGACGGCGATGTCCTGCCTGGTGCCGAACGCCGCGATCTGGCGGGCGAAGACGACGTCAACCCCGATGTCGTTGCTCAGCGCGGTCAGCACCGCGGTGTCGCTTGCCAGCCCGAGCGCAGGCAGCGGCCTGGCCGCGCCGCCGGGCGCGAGGAACATGGTGGCCAGCTGCTGCGCGTCGGTCGCGCTGCCGCCGTTGCCGAAGGTCAGCAGCCGCCCGCCGGCCGTGAACCTGGCGGCCATCTCCCGCGCGCAGGCCAGCAGCCGCGCGCCGTCGGCCGCCAGCACGGTGCGGCGCAGCTCGAGAATCTCTTCTGCCTTCGCCACAGTGGACTGGCGCACCTGCTCAAGGACGGCAGACACATCTGTCTTGCCCGAGTACAGGAACGGGTACAGCGACTCGATCGAGCCGCTCGGCGGGTCGCCGCCATTGCCCGCGCTGGCGTGCTCGTCGGCCTGGCGGTTCATGAGGCCACCACCGCGATGGCTTCTTTCGCGTGCACCAGGATGGTGTCGCCGACGGCGGCGGCGACCAGGGCGACGCTGACTTCCTCCTGCCCGGAGCCGGTGTCCACCAGCGCGAGCCCGTCGCCGAGCAGTTCCACGATCCGCACCTGGACTGCGGTGTCGGAGCAGGTGATGCACACGTCGTCATGGCACTGCGGCACGGCCGCGGCGGGTGCCGAGCGCGGAGCGGGCAGGTCCGCGGTCGTCATGTGACCACCCCCGGACCGAGCACGCCCGGCTGCTCGAAGAACACGTGCACGAGCTCCCAGAGCACGTGATAGCAGGTCACGTGCATCTCCTTCACCACCCGCGGGTCGGCGCAGGAGGTGACGAGCAGGTGGTCGACGGCAGGCGAGGCTGCGATCGCCCCGCCGCCGTCCCCGCCCACCAGCGCGATCGTCAGCATGCCGAGCTCGCGCGCGGTCAGCAGGCCGGACAGCACGCTGGCGCAGTTGCCGTCCGCGGAGATCCCGAGCGCGATGTCGCTGGGCTGCGCCAGGTAGCGCAGCTGGTGCGAGAAGATGGCGGCCATCCCGGCACGGGCGGCGATGCCGGTCACGGTCGCGACGTCCGAGGTGAGGGCGATTGCGGGCAGCGCGCGCTTGCCGACTATGACCGGGTGCACGAACTCAACTGCAACATGCTGGGCATCGGTGCTCGGACCGCCGATGCCGAACACGACCAGCTTGCCGCCCTGGTGAAAGCGCAGCGCCATCTGGTAGCAGGCGGCGGCGACCTCGCCGGCCTGCGCGGCGAACTCGCGAACCGGCTGCTCGCGCCGCTGGAAGAGACTGGCCACTAACTGGTCGTCTGCTGGCCCCGTGGCGGCGATCTGGGTTTCTGGTCTGGTCATGCGGCCGACTCGTGCTCCTCCGCGGCGGACAGATCGACCTCGACTTCCACGTCAACGGTGTCCCGCACCTTGAGCGCGCCCATGAAGCCCGAGTACGGCTTGATACCGAAGTCGGTCTGCCGGACCGTTGTTGTGGCCTGATAACGCCCTGATCCGGCCGGATGCACCTGCAACCGCAGCGGTCCTGACTGCCCGGCCAGGCTCAGCGTACCGCCGATCACCCCGCTGACGTGGGCGTTGGCAGCGCCTTGGCCGGGCTCGAACGAGGTAGCGGTGAACACCGCCTGCGGAAACCGGTCGGCCGACAGGACCTTGCGGGCCGTCACGGCGATCTCTCGCCGGTCCCGGTCGGTCAGCGGCTTGATGCCGCCGGTGCCCTCCCTGACTACCAGCGAGCCAAGGTCGACGGTGACCGTCAGGCTCTCGGGGGACAGGTCCGCGGAGACGACAAGCTCGGCCGACCAGCGTGCCACCTCGATGGTGAGGTCGTGCCCAGCAGATGCTGCCAGCCCATCGCGGGAAGTCCGTAATGTGATCCGGCCTTTATCCGTTCCGAACTGGTGGCGTCCCGCGTGAATCGCCATAGCAGAACGGTAGGACACATGTGGGGGCGCGTCCAGTGATCCCAGGCAGACAGGACTGGCCACTTTACGGAAGTGCCATACGCAATTGCGCGCAGTATGACGCCGTTTAAATGGGGCGGTGCGAGCTACGGCAGGGGCACCTCGCCGAATACCTCCTGGATTCGGCGAAGATCGCGCATGCGCGGCTCGGTCGCGCCGCCAACCCAGCGGCTGACCGTCTTGACCGAGACGCCGAGCTGGCGCGCCGCATCCTGCTGGGTCAGGCCCTGGGTCTTCAGCGCGTCCTGCATCCAGTCGGCGAACGTCTGCGGGCCGTTGCCCCGGCCGCCGTTCGCCGGCTGCGGCGCGGCGGCAGCCGCCCCCGGCCGCTCGGTCTGCGGAACGGCCCGCAGCTGCGGCGGCTCCGCGACGCGGTCGCTAGCGGCCTGCCTGGAGTAGGTGAGCGGCGGGCCTGGCGACACCGGGGACTGGATGATCTGGTCGGAGTGCAGTACGTCGACTTCGACGTGCTCGGGGAAGATGCGGAACGCGACCTGGATGGAGCCGTCGGGCCCGGCGGCATCGAGCAGCGCCCGGAACACCGTGTCGCCGACCTGCCTTGTGCCCTCCTCGGTCAGCGGCGACTCGGCCAGGCATCGGCGCACAAAGTCGCGAATCTCCGGAATGGAGGACGGCCGGGCGGTGAAGACCTGGGAGAGGACCACGACGGGCACGACCTCAATCGGGCTCGCCGCCGTTCCGTAGACGGGCTCCGCCACCGATCAGTCTCCCTCTGCCCAGCCCGGAGTGCGGCACGCCAGGGCTGCTAGCCAATCTACGTGCTGCGGGCCGGTACTGGGAACAGTGGAGACAACATTTAGGCAGTGCACCCTCAGTTGTGGCCGTGCCGATGGACGGATGTGCTAGGTCACTAATGGCTGCCCTCTTTTTGACGACCCTTGGTACAGAATGGTCCGTTTAGGCAGCACAGAGTAAGACATTTCTGTCCGGTGAAGTGGTCGCAAGTGCTTGTAGGCGAATGTCACCGGGTCTAGCATTGCGACCGACTGCGCATCACCGAAGGCGAGGTGCGTGTTGATCAGGGGCTTCGGCGCGTCCTCGCCGTCACAGGCGCCAGCAATGGCGCCAGCCATGGGGCGGGCCGGCTGCGGGGGCTGGCGGCAGGGCGGGGACTTATTAGCCACCGCTAGCCGGAGTCTGCACGGCCACCGTCACAACAACCGGGGTGAGACTGCCCGGCATCCAGCCGTTTCTCAAGCGAGGAGGTGGCCTCGCCATGGCCACTGGTACACAAGCGGACGTGTCGCAGGCTGACACCGCAGAGTCGCCGGTTCACATCCTCTGGATGAACGGCGGGCTCGGATGCGACGGTGACTCCGTCGCGCTGACGGCAGCCACCCAGCCGAGCATCGAGGAGATCGCGCTCGGCGCGCTGCCAGGACTGCCCAAGATCGCGGTCCACTGGCCGCTGATCGACTTCGAATGCGGGCCCGAGCAGGGAGCGGACAACTTCATCGAGTGGTGGCACAAGGCCGACCGCGGCGAACTCGAGCCCTTCGTGCTCGTCGTCGAGGGCTCGATCCCGAACGAGGCGATCAAGCCAGAGGGCTACTGGTGCGGCTTCGGCAACAACCCCGCCACCGGGCAGCCCATGACGACCAGCGAGTGGCTGGACCGGCTGGCGCCCAAGGCCACCGCGATCCTCGCCGTCGGCACCTGCGCGACCTACGGCGGCATCCACGCCATGGCGGGCAACCCGACCGGGGCGATGGGCGTGCCTGACTACCTCGGCTGGGACTGGCGGTCGAAGGCGGGCCTGCCGATCGTCTGCGTGCCCGGCTGCCCGATCCACCCCGACAACCTGTCGGAGACCATCCTCTACCTGCTGTACCAGGTGGCCGGCGCCGCGCCGATGATCCCGCTGGATGAGGCGCTGCGGCCGACCTGGCTGTTCGGGAACACGGTGCACGAGGGCTGCGACCGGGCCGGATATTACGAGCAGGGTGACTTCGCCAGCGAGTATGGCTCGCCCAAGTGCCTGGTGAAGCTCGGCTGCTGGGGCCCGGTGGTCAAGTGCAACGTGCCCAAGCGCGGCTGGATCAACGGCGTGGGCGGCTGCCCGAACGTCGGCGGCATCTGCATTGCCTGTACCATGCCCGGCTTCCCCGACAAGTTCATGCCGTTCATGGACGAGCCGCCTGGCGCGCGGGTTTCCACCGCGGCCAGCAGCCTGTACGGCACGGTCATCCGCACCCTGCGCGGTTTCACCGCCAAGACGGCTGACGAAGAGCCGAAGTGGCGCAAGAAGGGCGACGAACTCCTGACCGGCTACAAGAAGACGTGGTGACTGGGTCGAGGCGCTCGGCCAGACGGACCGCACAGGGAGAGACACTGAGATGACAACGGTTGAAGACACCGGCCTCGTGGAGATGTCCTGGGACCCGATCACCAGAATCGTCGGCAGCCTGGGCATCTATACAAAGATCGACTTCAAGCAGAAGAAGGTCGTGGAGTGCCACAGCACGTCCTCGATCTTCCGCGGCTACAGCATCTTCATGAAGGGCAAGGACCCCAGGGACGCGCACTTCATCACCAGCCGCATCTGCGGCATCTGCGGTGACAACCACGCCACCTGCTCGGTCTACAACCAGAACATGGCCTACGGCGTCCGCCCGCCGCACCTGGGCGAGTGGATCATCAACCTCGGCGAGGCGGCCGAGTACATGTTCGACCACAACATCTTCCAGGAGAACCTGGTCGGCGTGGACTTCTGCGAGCGGATGGTCAGCGAGACCAATCCTGGCGTCATGGAGCAGGCCGACCGGACCGAGGCGCCGCACGCGGCCGACCACGGCTACCGGACCATCGGCGACATCATGCGCTCGCTGAACCCGCTGCAGGGCGAGTTCTACCGGGAGGCACTGCAGGTGTCCCGCTCCACCAGGGAGATGTTCTGCCTGATGGAGGGCCGGCACGTGCACCCCTCCACGCTGTACCCGGGCGGTGTCGGCACCACCCCGACAGTGCAGCTGTTCACCGACTACCTCACCAGGCTGATGCGCTACGTGGAGTTCATGAAGCGCGTCGTGCCGATGCACGACGACCTGTTCGACTTCTTCTACGAGGCGATGCCTGGCTATGAGGAGGTCGGGCGGCGGCGCGCCGACATGGTCTGCTGGGGCAGCCTGAACGACCCCGAGTACTGCGACTTCCGCTACGACCACATGACGAACTGGGGTCGCAAGATGTTCGTGTCGCCGGGCGTCATCAGGGACGGCCAGCTGCTCACCAACGACCTGGTCGAGATCAACCTCGGCATCCGGATCCTGCTCGGCTCCTCTTACTACGAGGACTGGGAGGACCAGGAGATGTTCGTGACCCGCGACCCGCTGGGCAACCCGGTAGACCGCAGGCACCCCTGGAACCAGCACACGATTCCCAGGCCGGCCAAGCGCGACTTCGACGACAAGTACAGCTGGGTCATGTCGCCCCGCTGGTTCGTCGGCGAGACCCACCTCGCCGCGGACACCGGCGGCGGCCCGATCGCCAGGCTGTGGGCCACCGCTCAGGGCGGCCTGGTCGACTTCGGCTACGTCAAGTCCACCGGCAACAGCGTGCTGATCAACCTGCCGCGCACGGTCACCAAGCCCGAGGTCACCTTCGAGTGGAAGATCCCGACGGACTCCAAGGGCGCGCCGCTGTCCAACGCGATCGAGCGGGACCGGGCCAGGACATACTTCCAGGCGTACGCCGCGGCCTGCGCGCTGCACTTCATGGACAAGGCGCTGGCCGAGCTGCGGGCAGGCCACACCAAGACGTGGGAGCCGTTCACGGTGCCGGACGAGGCCATCAGCTGCGGGTTCACCGAGGCGGTGCGCGGCGTGCTGTCGCACCACATGGTGATCAGGGGCGGCAAGATCGCCAACTACCACCCGTACCCGCCCACGCCGTGGAACGCCAGCGTCAGGGACAGCTTCGGCACTCCTGGCCCCTACGAGGACGCCGTGCAGAACACGCCGATCTTCGAGGAGAACCCGCCGGAGCGGTTCAAGGGGATCGACATCATGCGGGCGGTGCGCAGCTTCGACCCGTGCCTCCCGTGCGGCGTGCATATGTATATGGGTAACGGCAAGTCCCTGCAGAAGGTGCACTCGCCGATGGCGGCAATCCTCTCCACCTGATAGGCCTGGACTGGTCAGGGTCTTTCAAGGGCCCGGGCCAGTCCAGCAGCTCCAAGACCCGGCCCAGGCCCGTATGCCGGGCGGGTACCTGACCGCCCGGCAAGACGGAGGCGAGGCTCATGAGCGGCGTGCAGAAGGTCGGCGCCCGGGTCGAGGAACTGCTGGAAGCCCTCAAATCAGGTGGTTTCGGGCCAGCCGCCGACGCAGCGGAAGAACTGGTCGGCCTGCTCGTCGAGCTCTACGGTGACGGGCTGGCGCGGATCCTGGCAGTCCTTGCCGCGCAGGGACCACAGGGCACGGCGATGATCAGCGCGCTCGCTGATGACCCGACGATAGAAGGCCTGCTGCTGCTGCACGGGCTGCACCCGCTGGATGTCGATGCCAGGATCCAGCGTGCGCTGGACCGGGTGCGGCCCTACCTCGGCTCGCACGCCGGCGGCGTCGAGTACCTGGGCGTTGACGATGCCGGGGCGGCCAGGCTCCGGCTGGAGGGCAGCTGCCACGGCTGCCCGTCCTCCACCGTGACCGTTCAGCTCGCGATCACCGGCGCGGTGCAGGACGCCGCGCCCGAGGTGACCGACGTGGTGGTCGAGGGCATGACTGCGGCGCCTGAGCCCAAGCTGCTGCAGATCGGCCGCCGCCCCGCGGCGGCCGATGAAGGGCAGCCCGAAGGGCCAGTTCTTGGGGGGTCGTCGGGGGGTGTCCCCCCGACTGTATGGGTCACGCTGCCCGAGATCGGACCACCAAGCTCCCGGCCCGTAAGCGCCATCGCCGACGGCGTGCCCGTCGTGGTCTGCGCGGTCCGCGGCACGCTGTACGCCTACCGGGACGCCTGCGCTGTGTGCGGTTCCTCGCTCGCGCACGGGCAGCTGGACCGGGAGATCCTGGCCTGCCCGCAGTGCGACTCCCAGTTCAACGTGCGGCTGGCCGGCAAGAACGTGGCAGCGGGGGGCGCGCACCTGGACCCGCTGCCGCTGCTGTCCGACAGCCAGGGGGTGCGGGTCGCCATTGGAGAGGCGGTGCGGGCGTGACCGGAGGCACAGGGCTCCGCCGGTTCGTCCGCCCGTCGGCCGATCCCGGCGGCCACGACCGGCCGCAGGCGGCTCCCGGGTCCGCACCTGACACCGCGGCGCCCGAGGCCCCGGCTGGCGCCGATGAGCTGCGCGTTTCCGACAAAAAGGGATCCGGTATGGTCGCGCCTGCGCTGCCAGCGCCGGTCGCTGAGGTGCTGGCCGGCCGCGCGCGCGATGCTGGCCAGCAAGGCGAGCAGGAAAAGTGCGAGATGTGCGCGGCCGAGGTACCGCCCGAGCACAGTCACGTGGCAGACCTGGAAGGCGCATCGCTGATGTGCGCGTGCAGGGCGTGCTACCTGCTGTTTACCCAGCGCAGCGCGGGCGGCGGCCGGTACCGCGCGGTGCCGGACCGGTACCTGGCCGATGCGAGCAGGGTCATCTCGCCCGCGCAGTGGGACCTGCTCCAGGTTCCCGTCGGCCTGGCCTTCTTCCTGCACAGCTCACGTGCCGGCGGCGAGCTGACCGGCTTCTATCCCAGCCCAGTCGGCGCCACCGAGTGCCGCCTGGACCTGAAGCTATGGCAGCAGCTGGCGGCGGACTTCCCGCTGCTCGCCGCGCCGGAGGCCGACGTCGAGGCGGCGCTGATCAGCCGGTCTGATGCCGGGGTTGAGTATTTCGTCGTCCCCATCGACGCGTGCTATGAGCTGGTCGGCAGGATGCGGATGAACTGGAAGGGCTTCGACGGCGGGACGGAAGCCCGGCAGAGCATCGAGGACTTCCTCACCATGGTGCGCTCCCGCGCCCGGCAATGGAGCGGGGAGGGATAGGCAGATGGCCGACCTCGCCTTCGACTGCATCGGCGCCCGCGCCGACAAGTACGCCGTCGTGCCGCAGATGTTCTTCACGCTCCGGATCAGCGAGACAAGCGGCGAGCGCGTCGAGGCCATAGCGCTGCGCTGCCAGATCCGCATCGAGCCGGCCAGGCGGCGGTACTCCGACGCGGAGGCCGAGCGCCTCAACGACCTGTTCGGGGAGACGCAGCGGTGGGCCGACACGCTCAAGCCGGTCCAGTTCACCAACGTGTCGATCATGGTGCCGGGCTTCACCGGCAGTACGGAGATCGACCTGCCGGTCCCGCTCAGCTACGACCTGGAGATCGGTTCCACCCGCTATTTCGCCGGCCTGGATGACGGAGAGGTGCCGCTGCTGCTGCTGTTCAGCGGCACGGTGTTCAGCCTGGCCGGCGGCAGGATGTCGGTAACCCAGGTGCCCTGGAGCAAGGAGGCCTCCTACCGGCTGCCGGTCGCCGTGTGGCGCGAGGCCATCGACGCGCACTTCCCCGGCAGCAGCTGGATCAGGCTCAGTACCGCGGCCCTGGAAGAGCTGGCCAGGTTCAAGGCCAGCAGGGCGCTGCCCACGTGGGAGGCCGCTGTGCTCGCGCTGCTGGCGGAAGCAGCGGACCGGGAGGCGCGGTAATGAGGCTCAACGCCGATCATCTCGATCACGCCCGCCGCGTCGCCGACGCCATCCTCTACGAGGGCTACCTGCTGTACCCCTACCACAAGGGCGCGCAGAAGAATCAGGTCAGGTTCCAGTTCGGCGTGCTGATGCCGCCTGGCTACGCGGCCGTGGACGACTGCGAGCCGAGCGCCAGCCAGACCGAGTGCCTGCTCGAGTGCCGCGACGACGCCGAGGTGCGGGTGCTCGTGCGGTTCCTGCAACTGCAACGGCGCACCGTGCAGAGCGTGTCCCCGGACGACGGCGAACTGCACGACGCCGGCACCCTGTACGTGGACGGCACCGAGTACACCTCCTGGGACGAGGCCGCCGAGCGGGAGCAGCGCGTCACCGCGGCCGTCTCTTCGCTGCTCACCGGGGACAAGACCCTGGAGTTCCACATCGGGTCCGGCGAGTCCGCCGAGGACCTGCCTGACTCGCGCGGCCGGCTGGCCGGGCGGCTGATCCGGCAGTGGAGCGCGCTGGACGGGGTGATCAGGCTGCACGCGGAGCGGGTGGCCGGCCCGTTCCAGGCGCTCAGGCTGCGCGTTCAGGTGGAGAACCACACCACTTCGCCGGCTCAGCTGGAGGCCAGGTCGGACGGCCTGCGGCACGCCCTCATCGCCGCGCATTCGCTGATCGGTATACCCGGCGGGACATTCCTGTCCATGACCGATCCGCCGGAGTGGGCTTCAGCAGAGATCGCGGCATGCCAGAACGTCGGTACCTGGCCGGTGCTTGCCGGACCGGACGACTGCCGCGACCTGATGCTGTCCTCGCCGGTGATCCTCTATGACCATCCCGAGGTGGCGGCGGAGAGCGCGGGGGACCTGTTCGACGCGACCGAGATCGACGAGATCCTCACGCTGCGGACGCTGACTCTGACCGAGGCCGAGAAGCGCCAGGCCCGCGCCACCGACAGCCGCGCCGCGGAGCTGATGGACCGGCTCGACGACATGCCAGCGGAGATGCTCGAGCGGATGCACGGCGCGATCAGGTACCTGCGGTCTGCGCCCGCCGGAGCGTCCTTCGCAGAGAGCGGCGCGGGTGAGCCCGAACTAGGTCAGCCGGCGCTGCAGGGGCGGGGACAGCCGGCTGTCGGCAGCCTCGCCGCCGCAGGCCGGGCACTGCAGCCAGGAGACGGACTCGACTGGCCGGAAGCCGACATCACCGCGCGGCCCTCGGTGCCGTGGTGGGACCCGGGCGCGGACGCCTCGGTGTCTCCGGCGGACGACTACATCACGGTGGCAGGCGTGCGGGTGGCACGCGGCAGCCGGGTGCTCATGCAGCCGGGGTCGCGCCGGGCCGACGCGCAGGACCTGTTCCTGGCCGGCCGCGAGGCGGTAGTCGAGGCTGTCCTGCAGGACGTGGACGGTCAGGTGCACCTCGCGGTGACTCCAGTCGATGACCCGGCCGCTGACCTGCAGCGCAGCCACGGACGGTTCCTCTACTTCGCGCCGGACGAGGTGCAGCCACTCGAGGAACAGCCCGGCGGCATGGCGGAAGCAACGTGACAAGCAGAACTAGCCCGGAGGGAGGAAAGATGATCACCAGACTGGCTAAGGCCGCGCTGCTGGCGGGATTGCTCGCGGCAATCGTGGCGTCCGTGCCCGACCTGAAGCGGTACCTCGAACTGCGCGACATGTAGCCGCCCGGCGACGGTCAGGGCTCCCCCTTCATCCCCTAAGAGGCAAGGCAGGACCATGGAGACAATTCTCGGCTTCGTGGCTGGCTACCTGGCCGGCTGCAGAGACGGTAAAGACGGAGTTCGCCGGCTGCGTGAGTCGGTCGAGGCAATCGTCAGCTCGGACGAGGTGCGCAGGCTAGCGGGCGAGGCGATGACGCTGGCCGAGGCGACGGCCCGGCGGGCCGCGGCCAGCAGGGGCTTCGGCAGCTTCGGCGAGACGGTCGGTACCGTCACCGACATGCTGACGCACCGCGCCGCGGCGATCGGCAAGGGAAGCCGCGCGGCCTGACCGGCATCGGCCGGATCGGCGTCGGCCTGTCGGCCTGGTCGCACGCCCCCGATGCTGCGGCCACAAAGGCCGCGTTTCGACGCGGCCGTGCATACTGTGTGCCGCCAGCGGGGTTCTGGCACCGCTGGCAGTACACAGACCACCGAGTGCGATGCGTTATGCCGCTAATAGGGCTTTTGCCAGCCGACGCTTCCCGACCTTAACCGCGGTGGCGGCACCTGTGGCGACGGGCCAGTGGCACGCTCGCCGGGTCTGCGTGGCGAACGCAAACCCGGTTTGGCACGATTAAGAACCGTGGACGGACGACTTATCCTGCTTGACGGCTCGACGGTGCCGGCAGACGCGGCCGCGGTGAAGGAAGCGCTGGCCGATGGCAAGCTGCTCTGGCTCGACGTGGTGCAGCCGACGCCCGCCGACGTCGACATGCTGAGCAAGACCTTCAGCCTGCACCCGCTAGCGGCTGCTGACCTGACCGAGTTCGGCCAGCGGCCCAAGATCGAGGACTTCGGCAATCTCGTCTACATGGTGTGGTATGGCGTAGCGGGCGACTCGGCTGCCCCGGACGCGACGTCCGGGGCGGGTCTGGCCGACCTGACGGAGGTGCACTGCTTCGTCGCTGAGAAGTTCTTCGTCACCGTCCGGCACGCAGGCTGCCACGCGGTAGAGCAGTTGCACGACAACCCAGCAGCGCCGCTGGCCGCCGAGCCTGGCAGGCCTGTCCGGCTCATCCTGCTGCACAGCCTGGCCGACAGGATGATCGACAGCTTCTTCCCGCCGCTGTCGGATCTCGATGACCGGATCGACGAGCTCCAGGAGAAGATCTTTAGCAAGCCGACGAACGACCAGCTCGCGCAGCTGTTCGCGATGCAGCGCTGGCTGGTCGGCGCGCGGAAGCTGATCTCGCCGGAGCGCGACATGGTGGCCTCGCTAGTGTCCGGCATGGTGGTTCTGCCAGGCACGACAGCAGAAAGCGACCCGTACCTGCGCGACCTCTACGACCACCTGATCAGAATCAGTGACCTCGTCGACAGCTACCGCGACCTGCTGAGCAACGCGATGGATGCCTACCTGTCGATGGTGTCCAACAAGCTCAACGAGGTCATGAAGCAGCTTACGATCATCGCCACGGTCTTCCTGCCGCTGTCATTCCTGACCGGCTTCTTCGGCCAGAACTTCGCCTGGCTCGTCGGCAAGCTCGGCAGCCTTGGCTCGTTCCTTATCCTCGGCATCGGCACCGAGCTAATCGCAGTCGGGGGCCTGTACCTGCTGTTCCGGCGCCGCGGGTGGATCGGCGGCGGCTGACACCCGGGGTGCATAGGCTAGGCGTGTGGCATCCCCGTCGTCTTCCGCTCCGGTCTCGCCTGCGCCGCGCTCCCGGCCCGCGCGCGCTGCCGCGGACCCTCGGGCCGCGGACCCTCGGGCCGCGAACACGCAGGCCGCGAACACGCAGCCCGCGAACACGCAGGCCGCGAACACCCCGGCCGAGAAGGCCAAGGCCGTAAAGCCCAGGGCAGCCAAGCCTAAGGCGGCCAAACCCAAGCCCACGGCAGCCAGGCCCAAGCCCAAGCCGGCACCGCCGCCCACTGCACTGGTCCGCCGCGCTCGCAAGATCAACAGGGAGCTCGCCGAGCTTTACCCTGACGCGCACTGCGAGCTGAACTTCTCTGGCCCGCTCGAACTGGTCGTAGCGACGATCCTCAGCGCTCAGTGCACCGACAAGCGGGTCAACATGACGACGCCGATCCTGTTCGTGAAATACCGCACGGCTGCCGACTACGCGGCGGCCGACCGGGCCGAGCTTGAGCAGATCATCCAGCCGACCGGGTTCTTCAGGAACAAGGCGGCAAGCCTGATCGGCCTCGGGCAGGCGCTGTGCGATCGCTACGGCGGAGAGGTCCCTGGCAAGCTCGACGATCTGGTCACGCTGCCTGGCGTGGGCCGCAAGACCGCGAACGTTGTGCTGGGCAATGCCTTCGGCGTACCCGGCATCACGGTCGACACGCACTTTGCCAGGCTGTCCAAGCGGTTCGGATGGACCAAGCAGACCGATCCGGACAAGATCGAGCAGGAGGCCGGCGCGCTCTTCCCCAAGTCGGAATGGACAATGCTGTCTCACCGGCTGATCTGGCACGGCCGCCGCGTGTGCCACGCGCGCAAGCCGGCCTGCGGGGCGTGCGGCGTCGGGCGCCTTTGCCCGTCTTTCGGCGAGGGCCCGACCGACCCTGTTGCCGCCGCCAAGCTGGTCAAGGCAGGTCCGTTCTCTTGACCGATGATCCGGCTGGCGCGCAGGACCCGAGCCGGCTGCGCTCCGGCCCGCATGCCGCGCCTGGCGCCGACTCACCTGGCGCCACCCCGCCGGGCGGACGCTCGCCGCAGCGCGCGCAGGGCAGGGCCGAGGCTGACGGTCCGCTCGGTGACGCCCGCGGCCGGGATGCGGTACCTCCCTGGCTGAGCCGGCTGGCCGTTGCCGCCGAGCGAATGCAGGTTCCTGGTCCGCTGCAGCCGCCAGACGGCACTGGCCGGCCTGCCGCCGTGCTCATCCTCTTCGCCGAGACCGAAGACCGCGGTCCTGACCTGCTGCTAATCCGGCGTAGCGCGGCCCTGCGCAAGCACGCCGGACAGCCCGCGTTTCCCGGCGGGGCGATCGACGCGGCGGATAACGGTCCGGTACGCGCGGCGCTGCGCGAGGCTGCGGAAGAAACTGGGATCGTGCCGGCGTCGGTGGACGTGGTCGCGGTGCTGCCTGAGCTCTACATCTGGCGAAGTGATTTCCGGGTGACCCCGGTGGTTGGCTGGTGGCGCACGCCCGGCCCGGTTGCCCCCGGCGACCCCGCCGAGATCGAGTCGGTGCACAGGGTGCCTGTGGCCGAGCTTGCCGAGCCGGCGAACCGGATGACGATCCGCTATCCGGGCGGCCAGGGCGGGCCGGCGTTCCGCGCGTCCGGGCTGCTGGTCTGGGGATTCACTGCGCTAGTGCTCGACCGGCTGCTAGCGCTCGGCGGGTGGGAGCGGCCGTGGGATGCCGCGACCGTCACCGAGTTGCCGCCAGGCGAGCAGCCGGCCGGATGGCCCGCCGCGCCCGGCTTGTGAACCGGCCGCGACAGAGATGTCTCGGTAAGGCCGGGCGCACTATAGGTTGATGACGTGCCCGGTGATTTCCTCGACGTCATACTGCTCGTGCTGTGTGCGGCGTTCGCTGTGGCCGGGTACCGTCAGGGATTCATCATCGGCGTGCTGAGCCTCGCGGGCTTCCTCGCCGGAGTCGCTATCGGCGCGATCGTAGCCCCCCCGATCTCCCGTGCACTGGCCCGCAGTCCTGACTGGCAGGCCATCATCGTCATCCTGGTGCTGTTCGGGGCGGCGGTCCTCGGCATGCTGCTGGCCTCGGGCATCGGTGTCGCGGTCAGGTCCAGGGTGACAGGACGGCCCGCGACGTTCCTCGACTCGCTTGGCGGGGCTGCTGTCAACGTGGTCTCAGTGCTGCTGCTGGCCTGGCTGCTCGGCTCGCTGCTTATCAATGCCACCTCGTTTCCCTCAGTCGCGCGGCAGGTGAACGACTCGATCGTGCTGAAGACAGTCGACCGGCTGATGCCAGGCCGGATCCTGTACCCGCAGCTGCTGTCGCCGCTGCGCGGCCTGCTTGGCGGTACCGGCCTGTACTCACAGGTCTTCAGCGCGTTCGGCGCGGAGAGCAGCGTGAACCTGCCGCCCGCCGACCCTGCTGTGCTCGACTCGGCCGCCGTCGCGCGGATCGGGCGCAGCGTGGTGAAGATCGTGGGCGTGGCCCCGTCCTGCTCGCTGAAGATCGAGGGGTCGGGCTTCGTGATCTCACCGGATCACGTACTCACTAACGCGCACGTGGTGGCGGGCGTGGGTGCCCCGGAGGTGTACGCGGACGGCCAGGCCTACTCCGGCCAGGTGGTCTTCTACGACCCGAACCGTGATATCGCCGTGCTCGACGTGCAGGGTCTGGATGAGCCGGCGCTGCAGTTCGCCGGGCCCGCCTCGTACGGGGCGAACGCTATCGTGGCCGGCTACCCGTACAACCATCCGCTTACCCTGTCCCCGGCACGCGTCGGCGAGAGCATCGAGGCCAACGGGCCCAACATCTACGAGAACGCCATAGTGCAGCGGCAGATCTACGCGGTCCGCGCGGACGTGCGGCCGGGAAACTCCGGCGGCCCGCTGCTGGCGACCGACGGCAGGGTGTACGGCGTGGTGTTCGCGGCGTCGACCTCGTTCGCTGACACCGGCTACGCGCTGACGGCCGCCGAGATCGCCAGCGACGTGCAGGCCGGCGAGCAGGCCACGCTGCCGGTCTCGACCGGCGCCTGCCAGGGCAGCTAGCCGCCCCGGCCGGTCTCGCCCGGCGCGGCGGAGCGCCGCAGCGCGAGCCTCAGCTCGTCCGGCCGGACCGCGGCGAGCCCGTTGCGCTCGATCTTGGCGGCCAGCGTGCCAGCGGCCGCGATCAGCCCGTCTACGTCAACGCCGTGCGGAGTCGTGCCCGCATGGGCAGCGAGCCGGCCTGCGCCGCGCCGCAGCAGCGCGGTCGCGCCGGCAGCGTTGCCGCGCAGGGCGTGCGTCAGGCCGACCGCGAGCTGGGCCAGTCCCTGCCACAGGTCGCGCTCGGCGGCCGGGCCGGACTTCCAGGCCGCCTCCAGGACCTCGTGCGCGTGGAACGGCCGGTCGTCGGCGAGCATCTGGTCCGCGGCGGCAACGGCCCAGGCGGGCGTGACGGCAAGGCCGTCCGGCAGGACAGGCTCGCCCGCCGCGCCCCTGGCCAGCGGGCGCCCGAGCGAGTCCCGCGGCCTGGCGTTCCTGGCCCGCCCTGCGGTATCGCGGTCGCGGTCAGCGCTGCGGCCTGCGGTATCGCGGTCGCGGTCGCGGTCAGCGCCGCGGCCTGCGCGGTCGCGGTCAGCGCCGCGGCCTGCGCGACCGCCGCTGCCGCCCGCCTGTCCGCGGCTGCCCGCGCTCGCCGTAGCAGCCACTAGCTACCGCTCGGGCTCCGGGTCGGCGAGCCAGGAGCGAAGCTCGAGGTCGAAGCGCTCAGGGGCTTCCTCGTGCGGGAAGTGCCCTGCCCCGTCCAGCAGCCGCCACCGGTACGGCGCCTCCACGTACACCCCGGAGCCGCGCGCCGAGCCCGGCAGCACGCACGGGTCAAGCGCGCCGTGCAGGTGCAGGGTCGGTGCCTGGATGGGGGTGTGCATGGCCCTGGTGTACTGCAGCCCGTCCGGGCGGAGCCTGGATCGCAGGTACCAGCGGTGGTACTCAAGGGCGGAGTGCGCAACCGAGGGCACGAGCATGGCCTCCTGGTACCGGTCCGCGGTCTCCTGGTCCGGCCAGCCAGGCCGGGACCAGTCGGCCAGCATCCTTCCCACTCGCTGCGCCCCGTCCCGCAGCAGCCGCCGCTCTGGCCATACCGGCAGCTGGAAGCCGAGGGTGTAGCCGATACGGCGGCCCTGGCCGAGCGGGTCGGACAGGACAGCGGAGCGCAGCCGCAGCGGGTGTGGCATCGACACGATCCCCAGCCGCCGCACCACCTTGGGGAAGTAGGCCGCCATCGTCCAGGCGATCAGCCCGCCCCAGTCGTGCCCCACCACCACCGCGTTCGCCTCGCCCAGTGACCTGATCAGCCCCGCCGCGTCAGACGCCGCTGTCACCAGGTCGTAGCCCCTCGGCGGCTTGTCGCTGCCGCCGTAGCCGCGCAGGTCGGGTGCTACCGCCCGGAATCCGGCCTGGCTCAGCGAACTGAGCTGCTCGCGCCACGTCCACCAGAACTCGGGAAACCCGTGCAGCAGCAGCACGAGCGGACCGTCGCCGCTCTCGGCGACGTGGAAGCGCGTGCCGTTGGCGCTCACTGACCTGTGTGACCAGGGCCCACCGAGATAGATTGCGCTGCTGCCGCGTGCAGGCATAGTTACCCGACTCGGGCGTTCGCCTTGGCGCCCGAGGGCGCCGAGCCTGGGTCGCGGTGGGGAAGCCTGCGCAGCATCGAGACGCCCTCCGCCACGCTGTGCCGGGTCTTGCTCATGCCGGTCATCCGGCGCACCAGGGTGATGCCGATGAGCGCCGCGAGCCCGGTGAGCAGCACGCACGTCCCGGCCACGATGAGGAATGCCGCCCACAGCCAGATGCCGAGCGCGGCAAGCCCGAAGGCGAAGGCGAAGCAGAGCAGGACGAGGACCAGGCAGGCCACGAACCCGCCGATCGCCAGCAGGGCGCCGCCGATCGCCAGCCGCTTGACATCGTCCTTCAGCTCGATCTTGGCCAGATCCAGCTCAAACCGGACCAGTTGCGAGATGTCCCTGGCGGCGGTGGAGACGAGGTCGCCGATGGACTGATCGCTCCCGCCGGGCTGCGCACGCCTGATCGCGGGCTCGGCCATGAGTGCCTCCCTGTATCAAGTGTCAAGTCAAAGTCTTGCTTATACCCAATGGCCTGCGGTGCCGGCATCCCTAATTAGGGCCGCGTGTTGGGGCGGGCCCCGGCGCCTGCCCGGCAAAGGCCAGGTCGCCCGACCCTGCCCGGAGCCGGCCCGCGCTGGTTGGCGCAGCGCTGAGTCGCTGCCGAGTGCGCCATGGGTAACCATCAGGGAAGGGCAGGATGACTGTTTTCTTTAGCAGGCCATGACCAGGTCATGAGGCAATACATTCGCAGCCTCGCCAATGGTCAATGCGCGGCGACCGCTCTCACAGCGCACAGACCTTCGGAAACGGCGGGCAGGAAACGCCACTAGAACCGCAAGTCACGAAAATTGGTGCCGCAGTGGGCTTTGGCTACTGCCGGCTTCTGCGCTCCGGCACCGGTACCGCTGGTCGGGCTGATGCCAACCGGGCCTCAGTGGCGCGGGCCTTCTTCACCCCGGATGACCGGTAGATCCGCGGCCTGGTGCCGCGGGGTGCCCGGCCCTGCCGCGACCCGCCGGTTCGGGACCCGCCGGGACGTTGCGGCGCGCACAAACGGCGCCCCTTGTGTGGGGCGCCGTCGCGCTACACGTCGAACCGGGCTACCAAGCGTGCAACATCACTGCCGTGGTAGGCGTATTCCGTCTGCGCCATTTACACCCTTCAGCGCCCTGCGACCGAATTCGCCTGCCACGGCACGCCTCCCGCGGCTCGTCGGCGCGTGGGTACCCGGTGGCCGTGTCCGGACCAGTGGTCCGTGACTCCTTTCTACTGGGAAAACGCCGCCATGAAAAGCCCTCGCCGTGTTCAATTCGTGATCTCGATCGATACGCCGTGTTACATGTCAGGGATGGCCTGGTCACGCTCGGCCGGCTGCCCGGCGCAGGAGGCCATCCCGGCGGCCCCCACCGCACGCGCTGCAGGCAGGCAGCCTGTCTGGCTGAAGGCCAGGACCGGCCAGGCTCGAGCGACGGCGATCTTGCGGAGCGCCCGGTCGGGGTTGACCACATGCGGGTGGCCGACCATCTCCAGCAGCGGCAGGTCAGTCACCGAGTCCGTATAGGCAAAGCAGTCGGCGAGGCAGTATCCGCGCTGGTAGGCCAGCTCACGGACCTGGTCCGCCTTGGCCTGTCCGTAGGCGTAGCAGTCGACCACTCCGGTGTACCGGCCGCCGGCGACCTCAAGCCTGGTCGCGACGACAGCGCAGGCGCCCAGCATCGCGGCGATGGGCGCGACGATCTCCTGCCCCGACGTACTCGCGATGAGCACGTCATGACCCTCCCGGCGATGGGCGTTCAGCAGTTCGCGGGCCTCCGCATAGACATGCGGGGCGATTACCTCGTCGAGCTTCTCGGCGACAATCCGCTCGATCTGCGCGGCATCCCAGCCCCGGCAAAGTGCGCTGACCTGATCGCGCACCCGCTGCATCCGGTAATGGCTGGCACCGGACAGCCTGAACGTCAGCTGAGCACACGCACCGCGCAGAACCTGCACGCGACTGATCAGTCCCATCCGGTAGAACGACGGCGCGAAGGCGAGAGTGCTTGACCTTGAAATGATGGTCTTGTCGAGATCGAAGAAAGCAGCAGTAGTTCCGTTAGCGCTCTCGACGGAAGTGCCCACGGTCCGGCAGCATAGGGGATGCATGTGGATAGCTTTGCGGGCTGGCATGACCGACTGGTAACTTGCCGGGATTAGAACTAGGCTTTCTTGGGTAACGGAACCGGCTCTGCCCCCCCGGAGCCGGACCGTACGGCGACCCCCGTTCTCCCCCCCGACGGGGGTCGCCTCATGTCCGGGCACTTTTGTCCAGCTCAGGCGTCCGGCAGC
>DASPWG010000081.1:0-2302 GCA_035621915.1 Streptosporangiaceae bacterium | reverse complement strand
CCGGGGCCGCGCTGGTGCGCTCGCTTACGGCGGCGCCGGACCTAGACGGGTGGGCACTGGTCGAGCGAGTGCTGACCGACCTGGCGCCGCTCAAGCAGACACTCTGGCTGGTGATCGATGATCTGCATGAGCTGCGCTCAGAAGAGGCACGGCAGCAACTGGAGTTGCTTGTGTTGCGGGCGCGGAAAGAGTTGCGGTTTGTGCTAGCTACCCGCCGTGACCTGCGGCTGGGGCTGCATCGGCTGCGGTTGGAGGGGGAGCTGACCGAAATCCGGTCAACCGACCTACGGTTCAGCGTGAACGAGGCGCGGCAACTGCTGGCGGGCGCGGGCGTGCGGCTCCCCGACCGCCTGGTGACGCTGCTCGTGAACCGGACCGAGGGGTGGGCGGCCGGGCTGCGGCTGGCGGCGCTGTCACTGGCCGGACACCCAGACCCGGGCCGGTTCGCGGCAGAGTTTTCCGGCAGTGAGCGAACGGTAGCGGAGTACCTCCTGGCCGAGGTGCTGGACCGGCAGCCCGAGCAGGTCCGGCGCCTGCTACTGCGTACCAGCATCCTAGAGCGGGTCAACGGCGAGCTGGCTGACCTGGTCAGCCGGGGCAGCGGCGCGGAGCGGGTGCTGCAGGACCTGGAGGAAGCGAACGCGTTCGTGATGTCGCTGGACGCGTCGCGCGCCTGGTTCCGGTACCACCACCTGTTCGCCGGCCTGCTGCAGCTCGAGCTGCGGCGCACGGAGCCGGGTGCAGTCACCGGCCTGCACGAGCTGGCCGCCGGGTGGCTGGCCGAGCACGGCTTCCCGGTGGAGGCCACCCGGCATGCTCAGGCAGCGCAGGACTGGCAGCTCGCCGCCGCCCTGCTGGCCGACCACTGGTCCGGCCTGCATCTGGGCGGCCAGGATGCGACGGTGCACGCATTGCTGGCGGGGTTTCCGGCCGGCCTGCGCGGTGCAGATGCCGAACTGGCGGCCGTCGTAGCGGTCGATGAGCTGGCGCACGGGTCAATAGAGACATCCGAGCGGTACCTGGCCGTGGCCGAGGGCCAGGCCGCAACGGTGCCCTCTGGCCGGCGTCGTCACGCCCAGGTGCTGGTCGGAATGGCCCGTCTGCTCCTGGCCGGGCGCAGCGGCGACCAGCGGGCGCGGGCCGAGGAGGCCAGGCGCCTGCTCGCGATGGCCGATGCGCCGCACGAAGGCCAGCCTGGCCTCGGCGCCGAGCTCCAGGCGCTGGCGCTGCTCGAAATCGGCGACGCCGAGACCTGGACCGGCCGGATCGAACAAGCGGAGCTGCACCTGGAGCAGGCGATCGCGCTGGCCCGCCGCATTGAGCGGCCGTACCTGGAGCTCATGGGGCTGACGTACCAGGCCGAGATTGACCTCAACCGGACGTTTCCGCGCGCGGAGGAACTGAGCAGAAAGGCGGTCGAGCTGGCCGAGCGGCACGGCTGGACCGATGACCTGTTCGCCGGCTTCGCCGCCATGACGCTTGGATCCGCGCTCACCTGGCAGGGCCGACTGGACGAGGCGGAAGACTGGGTACAGCGCGCCGAGCGCATCTTCCGGGCCGAGGCAAATCCTGCCTCGGCCATGGGTGGGTATTTCGTCCGGGGGCAGCTTGAGCTCGCGCGTGGCCGCTTCGCCGAGGCGCTCACCGCTTTGCGAGCCGCGGAACGGCTGGCCGGGCCGCACCCGCTGGCCCGGCCGCTGCGGGCCTGGCTGATGTACGCTCTGGTGGGTCTTGGTGAGACCGATCAAGTGGAGGCCGGCCTGGCCGCCCTGCCCGAGCGTGTTCGCGACCGGGGAGAGATGCGCATCGCCGAGGCGGTATTGCGGATCGCCCAGGAAGATCCGCGGGCAGCCACGACAGCGCTCGCGCCGGTGCTCGCTGGTTCCGCCCGGGTGGGCTGGCGGTCCTGGCTGGCCGAGGCGTTCCTGCTCCAGGCGATCGCGGCTGATTTGCTCGGCGACCCTGGCGCTGCCTGTCGCGCCCTTGAGCGTGCGCTCGACATCGCCGAACCCGACGGCTTGCTGATGTGGTTCCTCCTGCACCCGGCCCCGGAGCTGATCGAGCGTCAGACCGGACCGCAGACGGGGCACGCCGCCCTGCTAGCCCAGATCCTCGGCCTGCTGACCGGCAACAAGCTGAGCCTCCGCGAGCGGCCGCGACCGCTGCTCGAACCGCTCAGCCGGAGTGAGCTTCGCGTGCTGCGCTATCTCCCCACCCACTTGTCGGCACCGGAGATCGCCGCCGAGCTGTCCGTGTCGACGAGCACCGTCAAGACCCACATGCGCAACCTCTACGTCAAGCT
>DASPWG010000080.1:0-85376 GCA_035621915.1 Streptosporangiaceae bacterium | reverse complement strand
GAACGGCTCGGGCATCTCGCTCGGGCACCCGATCGGCGCAACAGGCGCCCGGATACTGGCCACCGGGCTGCGCGAGCTGCGGCGCCGGGATGGTCGCTACCTGCTGGAGACGATGTGCGTCGGCGGCGGCCAGGGTGTGGCCGCGCTGTTCGAGGCCGCCTGATGATCAGCCGAGGACGAGCCTGACCGCAACGGCGGGGCTCGACGGGCCGGGCACCGGCAGCACCGCGGTCAGCGACGAGCTTCCCGTGCTCTGCGAGGCGGAGGGCGTAGCGGACGGGGTTGCGGCCGCAGTCGTCGATGACGCGCTGGAAGATGGCGGAGACGTCGGGGCCGGAGACGTCGGGGCCGGAGACGTCGTCGGGACGGCAGACGACGGCGACGGCGACAGCGTCCTGATCTTCGTCGGCGAGGGATGCGCCTTGGACGTGGTGTGGGTCGGGCCCGGCGTCGGGTACCCGGTCCCCGGCGCCGGATCGACCACGGGCAGGACTGCATGCGTCGGGCTGCGGAACAGCTGCTTGTGCCCGCTGGGGCTGGTGCCGGGATCGGCCGTGCCCGTGGTGAGCATTCCGCTCAGATTGTGGGTGCTGGTCGTGCGCCGCGCATCGGCGGTCGAGTGCGCGTCCGGCGAGCCGGCAAAGTACAAGATGGCGCCCACGGCTGCCGCAGCGGGGAGGGCGGCGATCGCGGCGATGCGCAGGCGCTTGCGCGCCCGGTCGAACGACTCGGGCTGGCCGGTGTCCTCGGCGGCGTCCGGCGGGGGCGGCGGCCGCGCGTGGTCATCCCTGGCATGCGGCGGGTCAGTGCCGAACACTGCCTGGAAGGTCCGATGCCGGACTGAGGGCGGCACCGCGGCAAGCGGCTTGGCCGTCTTCTCCTCCAGGCCGGCGATGTCGCCGGCGCCGTCCTGGTCCGCCTGTGCTCCGGCCGCCGCGCTGGCCGCGGCCGCCTCGGCGTGCGCCGCGACCGCGGCGGTGAAGATGGCCCTGGCGCGGTCAGGAGAGACGCCCAGCACGACAGGCAGGTGGTCCGGCCTGATCCCGTGCCGGTAGACCAGGTCAAAGATCTCCTGCTCGCGGCCGGCCAGGTCGTCGGCCAGGTCGCCGGCTAGCTCGAATTCAGGCTCGGCATGACCGGCGCCCTCAGCATGGGCGACGCGCTCGGCGTAGTCGGCGATATCGGCGGCCGAGAGCACCTCGGTCCTGGCCTCGGCAGGATCATCCTGGCGCGCCGGGCGCCCATTCCGGCCGCGCCGGTCGTGGCCGCCGTGGCCGTTGCCCCGCCCGCCCTGGCCGGCCCTGCTCGGGGGCTCGTCGGTGGCTTCGCCGTCGTACCAAGTCCCGGACTCGGGAAGCTGGTTCATGCACTCTCTGGCGAGCGCGAACAGCCACGCTCGCAGCCGCTCCGGGTCCTCCAGGACGCCCTGGGCCGCGATCAGTGCCGTCTCGGTCGCACGGGCCGCCGCGTCCTCATCGCCGAGCAGTTCGCTGCAGTAGTCGAACACGTGCGCAGCGTGATTTTCGAACATCGCGGTGAAGGCGCCCGGGTCGCTCGGCGCTGCCGAATCCGGGTCCACGCTTGTCCCGGAGTTGGGCCCGACCTGAGGTGACACTGCACCTCCTCGCGAGCGTCACATCCCTGCCTGGATACAGGCGGGCTAGCGTAATTGTCTATGTTAGCCAAAGTAAAGTCACGTGCTTGGCATGGCTCGTCCCGATCTCGGGCCGCGCGGGAGATGCCCGTTTGCTAGCCGCCTGGCCTGCGGCGGCGGATCGGCACCCCTGCGTGATTCGTCCGGGAAGACGGGCAATCCCCATGCCGACGCGCGAAGATGGTCACCATGCCAGGGGACACCGGGCGGTGCCTCATGGCCTGAGGTCGCATAGCCAAACAGCGCGCTAGGAGCAGTATGCCCTTCGATGTCGCCCGTCTGCTCGCGGATCGCTCCGGGGAGAACTTCTCCCTGCACGATCGGTACATGAACCGCCAGCTAGCCAGGACGCTCAAAACCCTCGGGTTCGACCGGCACTACGTCCGGGGCGAGGGGTGTTACCTCTACGACGACGCGGGGGAGCGTTACCTCGACTTTTTGTCCGGGTTCGGTGTGTACGCGCTCGGCCGCAGCCATCCGGGGATCAAGGCCGCACTGCATCAGGCGCTCGATCTGGACCTGCCGAATATGGTGCAGATGGACTGCGCGCTGCTGCCCGGCCTGCTGGCCGAGCAACTCGTAGCCCGCAGCCACCCGGCCATCAGCCGGGTCTTCTTCTGCAACTCGGGCGCTGAGGCGGTCGAGGCTGCTATCAAGTTCGCCAGGCAGGCCACGAAGCGGCCGGTCATCCTCTATGCCGAGCATGCCTTCCACGGCCTGACCACCGGCGCCCTCGCGCTCAATGGCGGCGCTGAGTTCCGGCGTGGCTTCGGCGCCCTGCTGCCGCAGACGATTGCCGTCCCGTTCGGCGACCTGGACGCGCTCGAGCAGCGGCTCCGGGCTGGTGACGTCGCGGCCTTCATCGTCGAGCCGATCCAGGGCAAGGGCGTGTACTGCGCCCCCGCTGAGTACTGGCGTGCCGTCCAGGACCTGTGCCGCAAGCACGGGACGCTCCTGGTCACCGACGAGGTGCAGACCGGGCTAGGCCGGACTGGCCGGTTCTTCTGCCACGAGCACTGGGGCCTGGAGCCGGATATCATCACGGTTTCCAAGGCGCTGTCTGGCGGCTTTGTCCCGGTCGGCGCGATGCTGACGACGGAGAAGATCTTCTCCAGCGTGTATGCCTCCATGGAAGACGCCCTCAAGCACTCCACCACCTTCGGCCGCAACCAGCTGGCCATGGTCGCCGGTCTGGCCACGCTGGCCGCCTTTGACGACGAGGACATCGTGGCCCGCGCGCAGGCTAGCGGGCTCGAGCTGCAGGACCGGCTGCGGGCGCTGGCCGAGCGCTACGAGCTGATCCATGACGTGCGCGGGCTCGGGCTCATGATCGGGATCGAGTTCGGCGAGCCGGAATCGAAGTCCGCCGGCCGCAGGTTCCGGGCGGTGGAGCGGCTGCGCGCTGGCATTTTCTCCCAGCTCGTCGTCGTCCCGCTGTTCCACCGGCACAAGATCATCACGCAGGTGGCGGCCGACAACGTCAACATCGTCAAGCTCCTCCCGCCGCTCATCAGCGGACCCGAGGAGATCGACTACTTCGTGCAGGCGCTCGACGACGTGATGGCCGATGCCCACCGCGGCTCCGGGCTGGCCTTCGAGGTCGGGGTGACGATGGCGCGGGGCGCGATCGGCCGTGGATCGCACCGCGACGCGGCAGCCAGCAGGGCGGCGGCGATCCCGGCGCTGCCTGATCCGGCACCGCTGGCCACCGGACGGCCGTCGGCGGCCGAGCAGGACCGGGCGGCAGCAGCCAGCGTCAGGCACGGCGCGGCCCCGGCCGCGCCGCTCGGGCCGGGTGACCGGGTCGTGATCACCGGCGCGTCGGGCTTCATCGGCTCGGCGGTGACCCGCGCCGTGCAGGCCACCGGCGCCCACGTCGTCGCGGTCACCGAGCCGGGGGCCGATCCGGGTAACCTGGCCGGGCTCGACGTCGAGCAGGCCGTCGCCGACGTCCGCGACCTGGGCGCGATGCGCTCGGTCTGCGCCGGCGCGCGGTACGTGTTCCACCTGGCCGCGATCTACCGGTTCTGGGCACGCGACCCGAGGATCTTCCACGAGGTCAACGTCGGCGGCACGCTCAACGTCATCGAGGCGGTCCGGGCAGCCGGCTGCGAGCGAATGGTGTACACCTCGACCGTCGGCGTGCTCGGCCTGCAGCGCACGCGCGTCGGCATCGCTGCCGACGAGACCTGCTACGCAGACCTGGGGCACCTGTTCGGTCACTACAAGCGCACCAAGTTCGCCGCCGAGCACGAGGTGCTGCGGGCGGCCGCGCAGGGCCTTGACGTCAGCATCGTGCTGCCGACCTTCCCGCTCGGCCCAGGCGACCGGGCCCCGACGCCAACGGGCAAGGTGGTCCTCGACTTCCTCAACGGCAAGATGCCGGCCGTGGCCGACACCGCGCTGAACGTGTGCCACGTCGACGACCTCGCACTCGGCCACGTGGCGGCACTGCAGCACGGACAGCCGGGCCGCAGCTACATCCTCGGCGGCGAGAACATGTCCATGCGGGACATCCTGCGGGTGCTCGCCGACTGCTCCGGGCTGCCGATGCCGAGGTTCCAGGTCCCGAGTGCGCTGGTGATCCCGGCCGGATTCGCCTCGGCGCTCATCGAAGGGCGGCTGCTGCGCCGGGAGCCACGGGTGCCGCTGGAGGCAGCGCGCATGTCCGCCACGAAGATGATCTTCAGTGACGACCGGGCGCGGGCAGAGATCGGCCACAAGTCCAGGCCGGCCAGGCTGGCCATCGAGGACTCGGCACGCTGGTTCGCGGACAACGGCTTCGTCTCAGCCAGGCGGCTAGCGGCCATCAGGTGGCAGCGGTAACCCCCGGCCGCGAGGGCATGCCCTGTCCTGGACAATGACTGGCATGCCGACCCCCCAGTTTGTCCTTGACCTCCGCCAGAAGGTCGGTCATGACCTGCTCTGGCTGTCGACCGCCATGGGCGCCGTGCTGGACGTCGACGGCCGGGTCCTGCTCGGCCGGCGGGCCGACGTGGGCGTCTGGACCCTGCCCGGCGGCATCATCGACCCGGCCGAGCAGCCGGCGGACGCGGCCATCCGCGAGGTCTTCGAGGAGACCGGCGTGCTCGCGATGCCGGAGATGCTGACCTCCGTCGGCGTGTCCCCGGCCATCACCTATGCCAACGGGGACCAGGTGCAGTATCTGGAGTACTGCTTCCGCTGCCGCGCTGTCGGCGGCGAGGCCAGGGTGAACGACGGCGAGCTCAGCGAGGTCGGCTGGCACTCCGTGGCCGACCTGCCTGTGCTGGGCGGGCCGACGAGGCGGCTGCTGGCCACCGCGCTCGCGGCGCAGACGGCAGACTTCACCTTCTCCGGACTGGCGGAAGTGCTCGGCCAGTCCGGTTAGCCGCCGCCTGCGGGGCGGGCCTGGCTGCCTGCGCGCTGACGTGGGACAATGGCCGGGTGAGCGAGGAGAGGGACACCGACCTCGCGCAGGCCCTGGCAGAGGTAGGCCGGCGCGTCGGGCAGGCCGTGACTGACGCGGTGGCGCGCGTCCAGCCCGCTATCGACGCGCTCGCCGAGGTGCGGAACCGGCCTGAGGTCGCCGCCATCATCGACCGCGCGGAGAAGACCCTGCGTCGCAGGCCCTGCCTGTGCTTCTGCCTGCGCGCGCATCCAGAGGATCACGGCATCTGCGAGATTTTCGACGCCGTGATCAGCGGGCATTCCCGGTCGGAGCTGTTCGCGGCAGTGGACGTGCCGCTGTGCGCTCCGTGCGCCGCGGCGCGGGCGGCGCGCTCCTTCTCCGGGTAGCCGGCTACGACCGCAGTGCCGCGACGACCGCCGCGACATCCTGCTGGCTGGCGTGATACGGCGTGTACAGCGAGATCCGGGTGACCAGGTCGCCGAACCGCGTCCGCAGCGCGGCGGCAACCTGCGGAGCGGTGCCGGCCACGGCGAAGGCATCCAGTACGTCATCGCCGATGAGCGAGCCCATCTCGGCCCACGCCTGCTGCCGGGACAGCGCGTTGAGCTGGTCGGCAAGCGCGCCCCAGCCGTGCAGCTCGAGCACCTGCCGGTAGGCAGGCGTGGAGCCGTAGAAGGCGACCTGCGCCCGCACCCCGGCCTCGGCCCGCGACCGCTCCTGATCATCGCTGCCGAGCACCACGAACGCGGGCAGGCTCAGCACGAACCCGTCCAGGCTGCCGCGGGCGTCGAGCAGCGCTGGCACGGTCCGCTCCCGCAGGTAGGCCTCCGTGGTGAAGCCGTGGCAGAGGATGCCGTCGGCAACCCGGCCGGCCACCCGCGTCATCAGCTCGCCAACAGCGGCGAGCATGACCGGCGGATTGCCATGCGGGTTGGGGCCCGGGTTGAAGAAGTCCGTCATCAGCGTGTGGTGGTAGAAGCTGCCGCGGAATGCCAGCCGTTCCCCGGTCGCCCAGGACTGCCAGATCGCCCTGAGCGCCGCGATGAACTCCTCCATCCGCGCGGCGGGATGGCTCCAGGGCATCGAGAAGCGGCGCTCTATGTGCGGCCTCACCTGCGATCCGAGACCGAGCTGGAAACGGCCTTCGGAGATCAGCTGGATGTCGTTGGCCAGCACTGCCACGCTCATCGGGTTGCGTGCGAACGCCACGGCAATAGCGGACTGCAGCGTGATAGTGGACGTGCCGCGCGCCGCGAGCGTGAGTGCGGTGAAGGCGTCGTGCCTGGTCTCGGGCACGCCGAAGCCGTCATAGCCGGCCGCCTCGGCCGCAGCCGCAGCGGCCTCTACCGCTGGCAGCGTCGTGGTGACCTGTGCCCCGGCGTCGATCAGCATGCGTCCGCCTTCCTGCCGCGGGCGCTGCCGCGGCGCCCTGGACGGCCGGCCTGGGCCTGTGCCATCCTCCACGCAATGGCGGCAAACCAGCTCATTGAGAGGCCTGCCCGATGGTGATGATCGTAGATCACGGCAGCTGGCAGCTCGCAGCGGCGGACGAGGGCTTGCACGCACCAGGGACCGAGCAGCTCTGGAATGAGTCCTACTACTTCGACTTCGCCACTGCGGACGGCTCGGCAGGCGGCTACATCCGCCTTGGCCTGTATCCCAACTGGGAACGCGCCTGGTACTGGGCCTGCCTGGTGAGGCCGGGCCAGCCAGCCGTGCTGCTGGCCGACAACGCCGCGCCGCTGCCTGCTGCCGGCGGCACGACGCTGCGGGCAGGCTCCTACACGGCCGCGCAGGCAATCTCGCAGCCGCTTGAATCCGCACGCGTCAGCCTGGACGGGACTGCTGCCCTGCTGCCCGACCCCGCCGCGGCCTACGGCGATCTCGCTGCGGCGGCGCCGGTGCGGCTGGTCATGGACCTGGAGTGGACTACCGCCGGCGGCGTGTACCCGTACAAGGACCTGCCGCGGTACGAGATCCCGTGCGAGGTGACGGGCACCGTGCGGGTTGGCGACGATGAGGTCAGCATCCGCGGCTTTGGGGAGCGTGACCACAGCTGGGGCGAGCGTGACTGGTGGCAGATCTCGTGGCTGTGGTCCTCAGGGCGGCTCGCCGACGGCACCGCCTTCCATGGCATGCAGGCCAACATCGGGTTCGCGATCCCGTGGCCGTCGTTCTGCGTCCCGCCCGCTGGCGAGCTGCGGCACCTGACCGGCTTCTGCGCCGAGACGGAGTTCGGGCCCGACGACTTCCCCGCGCGGTCCCGGCTGCGGCTGCCAGGCAACCCGATGTCCGCGGTGCCGGTCGGGTTCGTTCCGCTCGCCCTCACCTCGCCCGACGGCAGGGTGTCACACTTCCCGCGCGCGCTGTGCCGGTTCGAGGCAGACGACGGCCGCACTGGCTACGGCTGGACCGAGTGGAATCAGCCGCCGGGCTGGCGCGACCACGGCTGGTCGTACCTGGCCGACCCCGCCGCCATCCCGCGGCCGGGGCAGGGCAGCAGTGACATACCTGGCGGTGCCGGGAGCGGCCGGCCTCACGCCTGAGTTCGTCACGGCGGCCCTGGCCGGCCAGCTCGGCGGAGCGACAGTGGCGCAGGTCGTGGCCGAGCCGGTCGGTACCGGCCAGGTCTCGGACACCTACCGGCTGCGCCTGGCCTACGACGGCGGCACGGAACTGCCGGCCACGATGATCGCCAAGGTCCCGGCCGCCGACCCGGCCAGCCGCAACGCGGCCAGGACGTTCCGCACCTACGAGATCGAGGCCAGCTTCTACGCCCAGCTTGCCGGTGACCTGCCGGTCGCGCTGGCAAGGTGTTACGCGGCCGGCTACGAGCCCGCGCACGACGAGTACGTGGTGCTGCTGGAGGACCTGGCGCCCGCTCGCCCTGGCGACCAGCTGGCCGGCCTGCGTCCTGACGACGCCGCGGCCGCGATCGGCGAGCTGGCCGCTCTGCACGCCGCGGGCTGGGCGAGCCAGACACTGGCCTCGCTGCCGTGGCTGAACCGGGCAAGTCCCGGCAATGCCGCGCTAGTCGCCGCCGCGTTCACTGGCCTGTATGCCGGTTTCCGCGACCGCTACGCTGCCCGGCTTGAGCCGGAGACACTACGCCTGATCGAGGCCTTCGTGCCCGGCGCAGACGGTTACCTGGCGGGCAGCGACGAGCCGCGGACTATCGTGCACGGCGACTTCCGCGCCGACAACCTGCTGTTCGGCCCGCCGCGACCGGTCGTCCTTGACTGGCAGACGTGCGGCTTCGGGGCCGGCACCGCCGACCTGTCCTATTTCCTGGGGTCCAGCCTGCCGGTCCCACTGCGGCGCGAGCACGAGCGGTCCCTGGTACGCGGCTACCATGACGCACTTACCGCCGCCGGAGTAAGGCTGTCATGGGCCGACTGCTGGGACGGCTACCGCCGGCACGCCTTCGCCGGCATCGTGATGGACGTCATCGCGGCGATGGTCGTAGAGCAGACCGAGCGCGGCGACACGATGTTCGCCACCATGGCCGACCGCCACGCCCAGCACGCACTTGACCTTGACTCGCTGGCAGTGCTTGCCTGAGACCATGCCGCAGAAGACGACATGGAGCGACCTCAGTGATGGTCAGCGAACCGCGATCAAGGTACTGGCAATCGGGGAGCTGGCCCTGAAGGTCGCCATGCTCATCGACATCAGGCGTCGCCCTGCGAGCCAGATCCGCGGTCCCAAGGTAGCCTGGCGGGCTGCGGCCGCCGTCAACCTCATCGGGCCACTGTCCTATTTCGCGTTCGGCCGCCGCCGCGCCTGACCACCGCTGCCATGACCGAATACTCCGAGATCTGCTACGAGGTCACCGACCCGGTCGCGACGATCACGCTGAACCGTCCGCAGGTGCTGAACGCGTGGACTGACCGGATGGGCTTCGAGGTGCGGCACGCAGTCAGCCTGGCCGAGCGTGATCCGCGCGTCGTCGGAATCGTGATCACGGGCGCCGGGCGGGGGTTCTGCGCCGGCGCCGACATGAGCCGGCTGTCTGCGGTGAGCGCGGGCGATTACCGGGTCGAGAGCGCGGGCGAGGACCTGGCGTCCGATCCGGGCGACCCGTCATTCGGCGCCGACCTGCACCTCGGCACCTACACCTATCTGATGTCGGTGCCCAAGCCGGTGGTGGCCGCCATTAACGGCCCGGTCGCCGGCATGGGCGTCCCGATCGTACTGGCCTGCGATCTGCGGTTCATGGCGCAGGACGCGGTGCTGATGACGGCATTCGCGCAGCGCGGGCTCGTGGCCGAGTGGGGTACCAGCTGGCTGCTGCCGCGGCTTGTGGGCACCGCGGCCGCGCTCGACCTGCTGTTTTCCTCGCGCAAGGTCACCGGAGCCGAGTGCGCGGCGCTCCGCCTGGTCAACGCGGCGCTGCCGGCCGATCAGGTCCTGCTGCACGCGCAGCAGTACGTGCGGGACCTGGCCGCGACCTCGTCTCCAGCCTCCATGGCAATCATGAAGAGGCAGGTCTATCAACAGCTGCACCCCGGCCTGCTCGCCGCCGAGCGCGAAGCGCGCGAGCTGATGCTGGAAAGCTTCACCCGGCCCGACTTCTCCGAAGGAGTGAGCTCCTACCTCGAGCGGCGCCCGCCGCGGTTCGAGCGCCTGTCGCCCGCGCCCGTGCAGGAGTGATCGCCGGCCTGTTACGGGTCGCGGTGGCCGGGCGCCGCGCGACCGGCCACCGCGACTGACTAGACGTTGCCGAAGATCGGCCCGACGGACGCGCACGTCGGCTGGAAGCTCGCCGAATCCGGCCCGAGTGCGTTGATCATGTCCTGCAGCGCGTTCGAGTCGTAGGCGATGGACAGGTGGTCGCTGGCGTCCTGCGGGCACTGGTTCTGCAGCGTGATGTTCTGTACATTCGGGCCCGCGGGCAGGAACGCGTTGGTGTATGGCGTGACGACCTCGTCGTCCTGCGTCTCGATCACGACGTACTTCACGCTCGACACCGTGGGCGTCTGGTTGAGGCTGTCGAGGAACGACGAGCCCTGGATCTGCTCGGCGCAGGCCTCGCAGGTCGCCGACAGCAGTGCGGTCGCCAGGCCTAGCGTGCCGAGGTCTGCGATCAGGTAAACGATGCCGTCCAGCGTCGTGCCGTAGTTCGAGGGCGCGAAGCCGACGAGCATGTTGACCTTCGACGCGCCGCCGAGGTTGTTGATGTAGTACCTGGGCATCATGCCGCCCTGCGACCAGCCCACAAGGTCCACCTTGCTGGCACCGGTCTCGGCTAGCACGTTGCTGACCTCCGTCGCCAGCTGGGCCGCAGACGCGGCAATGTCGCCCGTGGCGTAGATCCCGGTCAGCGGGAGGGTCTGACCGTAATTAAACGCGTAGACGCAGTAGCCATTGTTGACAAGGTCGGGGGAGACAGCCCCGAACGAGTTATACATGCTGGCGAAAGTTCCCTCGACTAGCACGACCGGGTACGGGTGCGCGGCCGACGGAGTGCAGGGAACATTGGCTCCAGGCGGGGAGGCCCCGTAATTCCAGAAGAAAGTGGAGTTGAGGAATGCAGAGGCCTCGCTCTCCAGCGGCAGCGTCGAGGCCTGCGCAGGCATGGAGTTCGCGACCAGCGCAAAGACGGCGCCCGCGGCGAGCGCGGACATGCCGAGGGCGTGACGAATCCGGAAATGATTCATTGTTCCTCGCAGGATCGGCGGCGGTAGACGTGGCAGGCGTGAGCAACGGGGGATGCCGCCTCATCGCGGCAAGGCAGAACCCATCGTCAGCGGCGTGCCTCTCAGCAGCCCGCTGACCGCGACCTCGAGGTTACTCGTCAGTATCATGCGGGTGACATTAACTGTCAACAACCAGTATTTATCGTCATTTCACAAGCCGTGCCGAGGGCCCGCATTCCTGGCCGGAGTGTCCGGCGCAGCCATTCATAGCGGCGATTCGCGACGCTCGCGCGCTGCCAGCTGAACTGCGACACTCGTAAGGTCTGCGGCATCGGGAGGGCGGGTGGCAGTTCCAGCGGCAGGTCCCACAGCTCAGCCGGAAGAGATCCGGCTCGCCATCGGCCGGCTCGGTGACGAGTACTCGCTGTCCTACAACGACTCGCGCGCCGAGGGTTCGAGCGGCCCGCTGCGGCTGTCTGCGACCCCCGATGACATCGATGCGCTCTCGCGGTCACGCCAGGAACCACGCGCTGAAGCCGCGCCACGCCCTCCCGTTTACCCTGAGGACTTCGGGGCCTCGCTTTTTCAGGACGTGTTCAGCGGGGACGTGCTGCGAGTGCTCGATGCCGCTAGATCGGGCCTTCACCCAGTGCGCCTGACGATCGAGCTGGACGACGACCCACTGCTCCGCCAGATCCCGTGGGAGCTGCTGTACGACACCAGGCTCCGGGAGTTCCTCGCACTGACCGGCGTATCCGTCAGCAGGGCGATCCCGCCCGGTCTCGACAAACCCGCGATGGTCGCGGTCAGCCGCCCGCTGCGCGTGCTCATCGCGACTGCCAGTCTGGTAGACGCCGGACCGGAGCCGCCTCCCGATCAGGTCTCATCAAAGCGACCTGACCTAACAGTCAGCGTGCTGAAACGCGCCTCCACTCTGTCGCTCCGTCGCGCAATCGCCGAGTTCGCCCCGCATATCGTCCAGCTGAGCACGGCCCCGTTGCCCACGCCGGACGGGAGCTTTAGCTTCGACTTTGAGGACTCCGGCGGCCAGCGGCAGTGGACCTCGCCGGCACTCATTGCTTCCATGCTGGTCGGCCAGCCCTCGGTCCGGCTGCTCTTGCTCACCGAGGGGCCGGTCGGTACTAGCGCCGCCCTGTTCGCGCAAGCCGGGGTGCCGGCAACGCTCACGATGCAGTTCAAGATGACCGCAAGTGGGCTCGCCCAGTTCTGCACCACGTTCTACGACGCGCTGCTTGGCGGGGCCAGCATCGACGGCGCTGTCGCCGCAGCCCGGGAGCAGCTCGGCCAGAGTGATCCGCTGACCTGGGGCTGCCCGGTGGTGTGGGTCGGCAGCCCCGCATATCTCCGGACCAGTTTGGCAGAACCGTTCGCCGACTCTGGCGGGACGGTCCCTGCGAACGCGGCGCCGCCCGTGCAGGCCGGCCCCACGACTGAGGGCAGCAGTGCGGCAGTCACGTCCCCGGCACACAGCAGCGTCGAGGAGAGTACTGCGAGCACGGCGGAAGAGCCGACGCTCAGCACACCAGCATCCAGTACACAGGCGCCGGCGGCGGCCGCGCTGGTCGAGCTGGGGACTCAGGGCGGCGCGGACAACGACGCGGTGGGCGGCGAGGACCGGCTCGGCTTCCGGTATTACGTCGACGCGTTCGCCGACCTCATCACCTCGCCGTTCACCCAGCCGCCGCTCACGATCGGCATCTTCGGATCGTGGGGCATGGGCAAGTCGTTCCTGCTAGAGCACATCGAGCGCCAGATCGGCGAACGCCAGCAGCCCGGAGGCACCGAGCCGCCAAGCGAGGCCAAGTCCTCGCCACTCAAGATCCACGTCGTGCCGTTCAACGCCTGGGAGTTCAGCGAGACCGAGCGCGTCTGGCCCGGCCTGGTCCGCAAGATCGTGCGTACCCTCGACGTGGAGGTGCCCTGGCCCTGGTACAAGCGGTACTGGACACGACTGAGGTGGAACCTGCCGCGCCAGATCCGCCGCCAGTGGATCCCGCTGACGTCGGCCATCCTCGCCTCGGCCGTGGCCATAGGCGTGCTGTTCTGGCAGGACCGCGCTGACATTGCCAGCGCGCTCATCGGCGTCGTCGGCCTGCTCAGCGTCGGCGGCCTGGTGCGCGCGGCGAGCAACCCGGCAGCGCGCTGGGTCACGACCCTGTTCGCCGATAGCGACTACGGCGAGCAGATCGGCTACATGGAAGACATCAGGCACGACCTGGAGACGCTAGAGGCGCGCCTGCACGAGGGCGGCAAGCCCACCGGGCCGGTCACCGGCCGGATCCTCGTTGTCGTCGACGACCTTGACCGCTGCGAGCCCGACAAGGCCGTCGAGATGCTCCAGGCAGTCAACCTGCTGCTGAACTTCCGGAGCTTCATCGTCTGCCTCGGCATCGACGCCCGGATCGTGTCGGCTGCGATCGAGCAGCACTACCAGGGCCTGCTGGGCGAGGCGGGCGCGTCTGGCTACGAGTACCTGGACAAGATCGTGCAGATCCCGTTCCAGATCCCGGTGCCGAGCGAGGAGGACATCAAGACGTTCATCGCTAGCCAGATGGGCAACCCGGTCGCGGCCAAGAGCACAGCCGGTACCGCGCCGGCCAGCGACGGCGCGCGGGAGGCGCCCGCTGCCGCATCCGGCCCGCTGGAAGGCAGCATCAGCACGGGAACGTCAGATAATGGCGCCAATGCCGCCGCACCGCGAGACTCGGCCGGGCCGGTCCTCGCGACGTCATCTTCCGACCCGACTGCAAGCGGCCCGCGCGTCTCGGGCGGCCCGACGGGCAGCGCACCGGCATCGGAGACGCCGACCGCCAGCCCCCCGACCGCGCCTCCGGCCGCACCCGAGGCCAGTGTGCCGTTCAGCTTCTTCGAGTTGCAGGCGTTCCATGCAGTGGCCCCGTTCCTGCGGCCGAACCCGCGGCACCTGAAGCGGCTGCTGAACATCTACCGTCTGGTGCGTGCACTGGCGCGCGCTAAGGACGAGCGGGCCCTGCTGGATCATCCGGAAGCGACGATCTGCTGGCTGGTGGTGTCCAGCCAGTGGCCCTACACTGCCCGCGCCATGATGGACTGCTACGACAGGCTGCTCGACCAGTGGCGGGACTCGGTGCCGGAAGACGTGCGCAGCCGCGACCCGCTGCAGTACCTGCTGGCCAGAGTCGGACCAGTGCTCGACCTGGCGGCCAGGGACAAGTACGACGACGACCCGGCCCTGCTCAGGGATTTGCTCGCGCTCCCCGGTTCCGGCTTCGGCTGGCCCGAACTGCGTCGCCTGCGGGGCTACACGGTCAACCTCAACCCCGCGATCCTGCAGCAGCTTCGCCTGGCCAGCGTGCCGGCGATCGGCGATGCAGGCCCTGACGTCACTGTCCCGGCGCAAGCCAATGGCAGCGCCGCCGAGCAGCCCGGCGAGCCTGCGGCCGCGGCCCGTAAGCTGCCATCTTCAGCTGACGGCACGGCTGATGCTCCGGCCCGCGGTCCGGCCTGAGAACAGGCAGCCGCCGAGGAAGGTGCCTTCAAGTGACCGGTACCCGTGCATGCCGCCGCCGCCGAAGCCCGCAACCTCCCCGGCCGCATACAGGCCGCTGATCGGCTGGCCATCGGCGCGAAGCACCTGGCCGTCCAGGTTGGTCTGCAGCCCGCCGAGGCTCTTGCGGGTCAGGATCCGGAGCCGGACCGCGATCAGTGGCCCGGCTGCCGGGTCGAGGAAGCGGTGCGGCCTGGCCACCCTGATCAGCCGATCGCCACGGTACTTGCGCGCGCCATGCACCGCCGTGAGCTGCATGTCCTTGGTAAACGGGTTGGCGACTTCGCGATCGCGGGCCTGGATCTGCCGTCGCATGTCGGCCAGGTCAATAAGGCTCTCCCCGGTGAGCTTGTTCATGCCGGCCACCAGCGCCGTGAAGTCCTGCTCGACCACGAAGTCCGCACCGTGGCGCATGAAGGCCGCCACCGGGCCGGGTGCACCGGGCCGCACCCGCTGCAGCAGCTTGCCGATGCTCTTGCCGGTGAGATCGGGATTCTGCTCAGAGCCGGACAGCGCGAACTCGCGCTCGATGATCTTCTGCGTCAGCACGAACCAGGTGTAGTCGTACCCGGTCGTCATGATGTGTTCGAGCGTGCCGAGGGTGTCGAAGCCGGGAAACAGCGGCGCAGGCAGCAGGCGGCCGCGGGCGTCGAACCAGAGCGACGACGGGCCAGGCAGGATCCGGATCCCGTGCTGCGGCCAGATCGGGCTCCAGTTCTTGATGCCCTCGGTGTAGTGCCACATCCTGTCCGGGTTGATGACCGAGGCCCCGGCTGCCTCGCTGATAGCGAGCATCCGGCCGTCGACGTGAGCGGGCACTCCGGACAGCATCTGCTCAGGCGGCGCTCCCATCCTGGCAGGCCAGTGCTTGCGCACGAGGTCGTGGTTGCCGCCGATCCCGCCGGATGCGACCAGCACCGCCTGGGCGTGCAGCTCGAACTCGCCCGACACCTCCCGCGAGCTCTGCTGCCCTCGGTCGGCGGCCGACGGGGCCAGCACGCTGCCGCGCACGCCGTCCACTTCGCCGCCGCTGACCGTCAGCTCGTCCACCCGGTGCCTGAACCGCAGCTGCAGCTGCCCGGTCTGCGCTGCCGCGCGCACCTCGCGCTCGAACGGGGCGACCACCCCTGGCCCGGTGCCCCAGGTGATGTGGAACCGCGGGACCGAGTTCCCGTGCCCCGTCGCCGCGTACCCGCCGCGCTCGGCCCAGCCCACGACCGGGAAGAAGCGCACGCCCTTGGCGTGCAGCCAGGACCGCTTCTCGCCGGAAGCGAACCCGACGTATGCCTCGGCCCACCGCCGCGGCCACTCGTCCTGCGGCCGGTCGAACCCTGCGCTGCCCAGCCAGTCCTGCAGCGCCAGGTCGTAACTGTCGTGGATGCCCATCAGCCGCTGCTCGGGGGAGCCCACGAAGAACAGGCCGCCGAACGACCAGAACGCCTGCCCGCCGAGCGACGCCTCCGGCTCCTGATCCAGCAGGATCACCCGGCGGCCGGCCGCCACCAGTTCGGCCGCTGCCACCAGGCCGGCCAGCCCGGCGCCGATCACGATCGCGTCAGCATCCTGCTTCATGCCTGGCGATCTTACTGTCGCGGGCAGCCGCCGCTGCCGCCGCCGTACTGGCCGGCCGGCCGTGCGACCGAGGGCGCCCGGATGCAACCATGGAGCGGTGGTAGAGCTGAAGACGCCAGCAGAGATCGAGGCCATGCGGCCGGCCGGGCGCGTCGTGGCGACCGCGCTGCAGCAAATCCGAAAGCACGCGGCTGTCGGGGTGAGCCTGACAGAGCTCGATGAGCTGGCGCGCGGCGTCCTGGCCGAGCACGGCGCGACATCGCCGTTCCTCGGTTACCAGCCGAGCTTCGCCCACTCGCCGTTTCCCGGCGTGATCTGCGCGTCAGTGAACGACGTGGCGCTGCACGGGATCCCAGGGCCCTACCGGCTGGCCGACGGCGACCTGGTGAGCATCGACTTCGGCGCCACCCTGCACGGCTGGACGGGCGACTCGGCGATCTCGTTCACTGTCGGCACGCCGCGCCAGGCCGACCTGAGGCTGATCGATACCGCGGAGCGGGCGCTCGCGGCCGGCATCGCGGCCGCCGTGCCGGGCGGGCGGCTCGGCGACGTCTCCGCCGCCATCGGGGCGATCGCGCGCGCCGCAGGCTACGGCCTGCACACGGACTTCGGCGGCCACGGCGTGGGCCACACCATGCACGAGTCGCCGTCGGTCCCCAACGACGGCAAGGCCGGGCGCGGGCTGCGGCTGCCGGAGGGACTGGTGATCGCGATCGAGCCCTGGTTCATGGCCGGCGGCCACGACAGCTACCGCATCGACGACGACGGCTGGACGCTGCGGAGCGGCGACGGCAGTCGCGCCGCGCACGTGGAGCACACGGTCGCCATCACCACCGACGGCCCGCAGGTCCTCACCACGCTCTGAACCTTGGACGCGGCCGCTTCGCTCAGCCAGCTCGGCACCGCGGCACCGTGCGTGTCGCTGTGCGGGGCGAGGTGCGTGTGGGCCCCCTGACCTGCGACACGGGCATCTGCTCGGTGGCAATTTAGGTCCGCTAGCAAAGGGTTGGCGTGCCGCACGGACGCCCGCTTGCGGAAGAGTCATTTCGAAACTAATATTTCGAAACATGACTTCCGAAGGAACCAGTGGCGACGCGCTGCTCGAGGGCTTGCTGTCGCCCCGCGATCCGCAGGCGATCAGGGCGCTCGCGCACCCGGTCCGGATGGCACTGATCGAGTTGCTCGCGCATCGCGGCACGCTTACCGCCACCCAGGCCAGCGAGGCGCTGGGGGAGTCGCCTGCGAACTGCGCGTTTCATCTGCGGACCCTGGCCAAGTACGGATTCGTCGAGGAGGCGGGGGGCGGCCGGGGCCGGGAGCGCCCGTGGCGCCGCACCCATGTCGGAGTGAACCTGGAGAGCCTTCCCGGCAACCCGGAGTACTCGGCTGCGGTGCAGGCTCTCGAGGACGTGGCGCTGTCCCTCGTGCTCAGCCGGGCCAGGGCGGCGCTCGCGGGCCGACCGGCGTGGCCGGCGCAGTGGCAGAGCCGGCTTGGCGAGTTCCAGACGATCATCTACCTGACGCCGCAGGAGGCCGATGAGCTCTCCGACGACCTGAACTCGCTGCTCTGGCGCTACCAGGACAGGCTCGACCATCCGGAACGGCGCCCGGAAGGCGTGATGCCGGTCGAGATGGTGACCCTGTCCTATCCGCTGCTGCACCTGCCTGAGGTGCCGGGCACCGATCCCGCTGGACCGACGGGACAGAGCTGACATGACCAGCCTGCTGCGCCACCGTGACGCCTGCGTGTACCTCGCCGGCCAGACGCTGTCCACGATTGGCGACAACGCCCTCTGGCTCGCCATGGCGATCTGGGTGAAGCTACTGACTGGCAGCAACAGCGAGGCCGGCCTGGTGTTCTTCTTCTTCATCGCCGGCATGAGCCTGGCCCCGGCGACGGGCGTCCTGGTCGACCGCGTGCGGCGCCGGCCGCTGGCGGCCGTGGCCAACCTGGTCGCAGCGGGCCTGGTCTGCCTGCTGCTGCTCGTGCACGGCCGCGATCAGGTGCCGGTCATCTACGCAGTCATGTTCGGCTACGGAATCCTCGGCGCGCTGCTCGGGTCGGCGCAGACCGCCCTGCTGCCGTCGCTGGTTCCGGCAGACCTGCTCGGCGAGGCCAACTCACTGCTGCAGGTGGGGTCGCAGGGCATGAAGATCTTCACGCCGCTGCTCGGCGCTGGCCTGCTTGCCTGGATCGGCGCCGCTCCGGTCATCTGGCTGGACGCGGGCACCTTCCTGGTCGCCGCGGCCTGCCTGGCCGCGCTGTCACTGCGCGAGCCCAGGCCAGCGCCGGCCGGCACCTCGTGGCGGGCGGAGCTCACCGCCGGCATGCGGTACTGCTGGCGTACCCCGGTGCTGCGCAAGCTGCTGGTGACGGCTGTGCTCGCGCTGACGGTGATCGGGTTCATGGAGACCATCTCGTTCGCCGTCGTCAGTCAGGGCCTGCACCGGACCCCGCCGTTCCTCGGCGTGCTCGTCGCCATCCAGGCGGCCGGTGCGATCGCCGGCGCCGTGGCGGCTGCGCCGGTGATGAGGCGCCTGGGTGAGCTGGTCACGATCGCAACCGGCCTGCTGCTGCTCGGCGCGGGTGCGCTGGTGCTGATGACGAGTCTCCTCGGACTCGTTGTGGCCGGGTCCGTGCTGCTCGGCCTCAGCGTGGCATGGATCAACATCGCGGCCGTCACGCTGATACAGCGGCGGACGGCGCCGGAACTGATAGGCCGCGTGGATGCCGCCCTGATCTTTGCCAGCACCGGGCCGCAGGCGGTGTCGATCGCGGTCGGCGCCGCGCTGATCACCGTCGTGTCCTATCGGGTGCTGCTGGCCGCGATCGCGGCCATGATGGTCGTCTGCTTCGGCTACCTGCTCACAGGCCGGGCCGCCGGCGCGACGTCGGTCGATGCGCAGCCCGCTGCTAAGGACACGCTGGAGCCGGGCGTGGTCGCCGAGGCATCGAGCTGGCCGGACTAGGACAGGGCGGCCGCGAGGTCTATCCGGACGACGCGTCGCGCGCGTCAAGATCGGTATCCTGGGCCGGCTCGGCGGGCTCCGCAGGCTCCGCGCCATTTTCGGGCACCGCCTCAAGCTGCGCGTGGCCCCTCGACAGCCGCGCCTTCGCCCTGGTCACGTACTCGTCTACGTACGTCTGGCCGGTGAGCGCCATGATTTCGTACATGATCTGGTCGGTGATGGCCCGCAGCACGAGCTGGTTGGGCACCCCGAGGGTATAGCGCTCGAATGTCAGCGGCTTGCCGAAACGCACCTCGACCTGGCCGTACACCGGCCAGGATCGCCCGGCCGGCATGGCATGGTAGGTGCCTACCAGCCCGACCGGCACGACCGGCACCCCGGTAGTCAGCGCGAGCCTGGCGATGCCCGTCTTGCCTCGGTAGAGCCGCCCGTCCAGCGTCCGGCTGCCCTCCGGGTACATGACCAGGCACCATCCCTGGGCAAGCAGGCTCTCGACCCTGTCCATCGTCTGCTTGCTGACCGAGCGCCGGTCCATCGGCACCGCGCCGATGGCGACCGAGACAAACAGGCCGAGGACGCGGCTGGAAAAGAAGTAGTCAGAGGCCGCCGCCACCAGGGTCTTCCTGCGCAAGTCCTTCGGGAGGCTGTTCAGGACCAGCGGCGTGTCCATGTGACTCGAGTGGTTTGCCGCCAGGATCAGCGGCCCCTTGTGGCCAGCCAGGTTCTCCAGGCCCACGACCTTGGGGTGCACGTAGTGCCTGATGATCGGGCGCAGCGCCCCGTTGAGGAAGAAGCCACGGGCCATGCCTGCACTGGCGGCCTGCTGCAGCATCCGTTCGCCATCCCTGGCCATAGCCCTCTCCTGCCGCCGAGCGCTGGTCAAGCTCTCACACTAGTTCCAGGAGCTACCGCTGGTCACCACCCGTTAGGTAGCCATTCTCCGAATACCAGCGCAGGGTTCGGCTAATGGTCTGCTCTACCGGCGTGTAGCGCAGCCCGAGCTCGCGCTCGGCACGGGACCCGTCGTAGGTATGCCCGTTCAGCAACGTCCTGATCATTTCGCGGCAGATCGGCGGCTTGCGCCGGGCCGCCCTCGCGCCGGCCTCGATCACCACCGCGGCTGCCATGGCGGCCCCGCCAGGCAGCCACCTGACACGCCGCTCGATCCCCGTCGTGCTGCTGACGAGGGCAATCAACTCACGCGTGCTGAAAGTAGCGCCATTCAGTATATAACGCTCACCGCGCTTGCCGTGCTTCTCGGCCAGCAGGTGCCCGGCAGTGCAGTCCGCGATGTCCAGGAAGCTCATCTTGGTGTTGACCAGGAACTTCATGTCGCCGTTGAGGTACTGCAGCAGGAGCCGCGCGGTCCCGTGCAGGCGGCCAGGTCCCTGCACCGACGACGGGCTGACGCATACCACGTCCACCCCGCGCTCGGCTGCCTCCTGCAGCACGCGCACCTCCGCGAGGTACTTCGTCCGCTCGTACTCCGACAGGAACCAGCCCCGGTGCGGTGAGTCCTCGCTGCCCTTGGTCCCGTGCACCTCGCCGATCGCCGCAGCCGATGAGGTGTAGACCACCCGGCCGACTCCAGCGTCGGCGGCGGCGGCGATGACATTCGCCGAGCCGTCGACGTTGGCCCGCTCCATGGGCGCGGGATCGGCCAGGCAGAACGTGTTCACGCCGGCGGCGTGGTACACCACGGCGCAGCCGTCCATGGCCATGGCCAGGCTGGCGGGGTCCAGCACATCACCCGTGACCGGCTCAGCGCCCCGGCCGCGCACCGCGTCGGCGGCGGCGGCAGACCGCGCCAGCGCCCGCACTGGCCTGCCCTCGGCCACTAGTGCGTCCACCAGGGCACCGCCCACGAAGCCACTGCCGCCGGTGACCAGCACCGGCCCAGCGGCGGCCTCCGGCACGACGGCGCTCACTGGCGCACCCCCCTGAGCAGGGCGCGGAACTGGGCGCGGTAGCTCCCGGCCGACAGCACCGTCACCACGGCGGCCAGCGTCATGGCCCACTGATCCAGGTACATAATCCCTATCCGCTCGTGATACCGGAGGATGGCGAGGACGATCGCCACGAACTGCACATTAAACTTAAGCTTGCCCCAGATGGAGGGGTAGACCACGGTACCGCTACTGGCGGCCGCTCCCTTGAGGCCGAGGACGGCGATCTCCCGGCCGATGATGATCAGCGCCACCCAGGCCCAGGCTCGCCCCACCGCAACGAGCCCGACCAGGGCGGCGGTAACGAGGAGCTTGTCGGCGGTGGTGTCGAGGAAGACGCCTAGCTCGCTCGTGCAATGCCACCGGCGGGCAAGGTGGCCGTCCAGGAAATCGGTCAGCGCCGCGATCGTGAACAGGATGGCCGCGCTCACATAGGCGTACTGGACGGTCGGGCCGACCAGGATCAGCGCCAGTACCGGCACCGCCAGGACCACACGCGCCAGGCTGATGCCGTTGAGAAGCTGCGCCCGGCGCCGCTGGTCCATGTTGTCTCGGATAGTCCCGCCATCTACGGCCTGCAGTTCATGTGGCTTCAGCATGTCATATCGCCACGTCAGCGATTTCGCACGAGGTCCCTGACCGCCTCGGCCGACGGCAGGCTCAGGGCGTGCGCCGCCAGCTCGGCCGCCGCTGTCAGATCGGTGGACCTGACCGCCTCCTTGACGGTGGCCACGGCAGCGGCGTTCACGGACAGCTCGCGGACGCCGAGGCCGATCAGCAGCGGCACGGCGAGCGGATCGGCGGCTAGCTCCCCGCATACCCCGGTCCAGCGCCCTGCCTGGCCGGATGCGGCGGCAGCCCGGCCTATCAGGGTCAGTACCGCAGGCTGCAGCCCGTCACTCAGCCCGGCCACGGCGGCGACCTCGCGGTCGGCAGCCATCGTGTACTGCGTCAGGTCATTGGTGCCCACGGAGAAGAAGTCGACCTCCGGGGCTAGCACCGGGGCGGTAAGCGCGGCCGCAGGTACCTCGATCATGATGCCGACCTGCATGCCTTCATCGGCAGGCACAGCCGCGCCCTCGGCCGCCAGTGTCCGGCGCGCGTCCGCCACGAGGTCGCGCGCGGCGCGTACCTCGCTCACCGTCGCCACCATGGGAAACATGAGCCGCAGCGGGTAACGGGCCGCCACCCGGAGCACGGCTCGTACCTGGGTGCGCAGAATCTCGGGCCTGGCCAGCCCGAGCCTGATCCCGCGCTGTCCGAGCTGCGGGTTGGGCTCCTCCGGCCGCGGCAGGTAGGGCAGCGGCTTGTCCGCCCCGACGTCGAGCGTCCTTACGATGAGCGGCCGGCCGTCCAGGACCTCGGCAAGGTCGGCGTAGACCGCGGCCTGCTCAGCCTCCGTCGGCATGCTGGCCGCGGACAGGAACAGGAACTCGGTCCGCAGCAGGCCGATCCCGTCCGCACCCGCCTCGACGGCGTTCCTGACGTCCTGCACCGACCCGGCGTTGGCCGCCACATCGATCCTGGTGCCGTCGGCGGTCACCGCGGGATCGGCTGCCCGCCGCCTGGCGTGCTGCCTGGCCTGCTCCCGGCGCTCGCCTTCCTGCCCGGCCGCCGCCAGCTCGGCCGGCCCTGGTGCCACCTGCACCGAGCCCGCCTCGCCGTCGAGCAGCAAGGGCGTCCCGTCGCCGACGGTCATCACGCTGTCCCCGAGGCCGAGGACGGCAGGGATGCCCAGCGCCCTGGCCAGGATGGCGGCGTGCGAGGTCGGGCCGCCAAGCGCCGTCGCGATCCCGTGCACCGCCGCCGGGTCGAACCCCGCGGTATCGGCCGGGGTCAGCTCCCGCGCGACCACGATGCCGGGTCCGCTGAGCTGCGCGCGGGTCACCCCGAGCAGCTGCTCGAGCACGGCGGAGGAGATGCTCTCCAGGTCTCGCACGCGCTCGCGCTGGTAGGGGTCGGCGAGCTGCTGCCATGCGACCGCAGCCTGCGTAACCGCGCTGTCCCATGCGTCCGCGGCGTTCCTGCCCTCGGTGATGAAGGACCTGGCAGGGTCAAGCAGCGCCTCGTCGCTGAGGAACAGCAGGTGCGCGTCGAAGATGTCGGCCTCATCCGAGCCGCGCGTCCTGGCGGCCACCGAGTCGCGTGCGGCCCGCACCTGACGCCGCACCGCGGCCAGTGCGGCGTCTAGCCTGGCCAGCTCCTCGGCAGGGTCCGTCGCGGGCTCGCGCGGGACCGCGATCGCGGCCGCCCGCAGGTGCACGACGGGCCCCACGGCGATCCCCGGTGAGCCGGGTATGCCGCGCAGCACGGTGCCAGCTGAAGGGGGGCCAGCTGAAGGGGGGCTAGCTGAAGGGGGGCCAGCTGAGGGCGGGCCAGCCGGAAGGGTGCCGGCTTCGGGGGAGCCGGCCGCGGGGGAGCCCGCTGCCGGGCGCGCCGGCGCTGGCTGAGCCTCTGCAGCACCCTGGCCGTCGGCCGTCGGCGACTCGTCGAAGTTGCGCTCGGCAAGCTCACGCAGGGCGCTCAGAGCCTGCTCCGCCTGCGGACCCGTGGCTCGGATGAGGACCTCATGTCCCTGGCGGACGCCGAGTGTGGCTACGCCGTTGAGGCTTCTGGCGCTGGCAGGCCCGGCCGGGGCGGTCAGGTTCTCCGCAGTCACGGTGGCGTCGAACTGCCCGGCGGTCTGCACGAACCTGGCGGCCGGGCGCGCGTGCAGGCCCAGCCGGTTCGCCACGGTGATGCGCAGTTCCAGCGGCCGCTGCCCGCTTTCACTGCCGGTCGTCCCGTCCGCGGCGGGCTCGGCGGCGGCGCCGGACGCCGGGGGAGCCGCCCCGAGATGCGCGGCCTTGCCCGCCAGGCCGCCGCGCGCCTCGTCGGCCACCCGTTCCAGCGGCTCGCCAAGCCTCGCGGCCACCGCCGCGGCCACCGCGCCCTCCACCACGGGCGCCTCGCATAGCAACACCCTGGACCGCTGCTCGTCCGGCAGCATCTCTGCGGCCATCTCCGCCGACAGGACCGCGCTGCCCAGATCCATCAGAACGAGCACGCCGTCGTCGCTCCAGGCCTCCTCGATCGCCCGCATGATGAGCGCAGCGTCGGTGCCGAGCGGCCGGTCCGGCAGGTCCATCCCGCCGGCCGCGGCGATCACTACGTCCGGCCCGGCCATCTCCCTTGCCAGTTCGGCAACCCCGTCGGCCAGCCGGGCACTATGCGAGACGATGACGATTCCGACCATCGCGGCCCTGCCTCGCCGTGATCAGGCCAGGCCATACGCGCGATGCAAGATCTCCACCGGGTGCACCGAGGTCGCACCGGTACCGTGCGTGATCTGCCACCTGCACGTCTCGCTGTCACACACTGCTGCGTCCGGGTGCGCGCCGCGGATATCGCTGAACAGGCCGCTGCCGACCTTCATGGCGATCTCGTACTTCTCGCGCTTCAGGCCGTAGGTGCCGGCGATGCCGCAGCAGGCCCGGTCCAGTTCCACCACCTTCAGCTCGGGGATGAGGTCGAACAGGTCAAGCGCGGGCTTGCCGATGTTGTGGCCCTGCTGCTGGCACGGGGCGTGGTAGGTCACCGTCATCGGCACGGGGCCGAAATCGGTTCGCAGCCGGCCGGCCGCGTCCAGGTCCGCAAGGAACTCGCAGATGTCGTAGGTGTGCTCGCTGACCAGGCGCAGGTCGTTGTCGTCGACGCCGAGTATCTCGATGGCCTCGCGCTTGAGCATCAGTCCGCAGCTTGTCGAGGTCGCCACGATCTTGTAGCCCTGCCGGGCGTAAGGCGCCAGGTTGCGCACCAGCCGGCGCACATAGGACCGTCCCGTGTCGAAGATCCCGTTGGACTGCAGCGGCAGACCGCAGCACTCCTGCGGCGGGATCACCACGCTGAAGCCGTTGTGCTCGAGCACGGCCACAGTCTTCTCGCCGAGCCCCGGCTCGAAATAGTTCGTGCTGCAGCCGTGGAAGTACACCACCTTGTCGGTGCCGGCGGTGGCCGAAGCCGGGCGGCGGCGGGCCCAGCGCTGGAACGTCCGGCCGGCGAACTTTGGCACCGGGGCGTTGCGGTGGATCCCGATCACGTACTCGGTGATCAGCCGGGCCACCTTGTTGGCGAGCACGGCGTTGGCCAGCGGGGCTATCGGCGTGCCGAGCTTGCCCTGCACGGGAGTGCGGGAGATCAGCTGGTCGCGCAGCGAGATGCCGCGCTGGCTCTTCATCTTCTGCCTCGCCTGCGAGTTGATCTCGGCGACGTGCACGCCCTGCGGGCACACCAGCGTGCAGATGCCGCACGACGAGCAGTAGTCGAGGGAGGCGTCCACGGACGGCTCGTGCGTGCGGAAGCGCTCGGCCTGCGGGCCTACGTACTTTGGGCCGGGAAACAGCGGGGTGACGGCGGCGACCGGGCAGGCGCTCTCGCAGATCGTGCACTTGACGCAGTGGTCGAGCGAGCCGCGGATGAGCTCGGCTGCCTCCCAGGTCGTGGTCATCCAGCCTCCTGCAGGATTATGCCGGCCGCCAGGTAGCCGGTGGACAGGCTGATCCCATCGCCTGACTTCTCCCGGGCCGGCCGGGCACCGCCGATCACGGCTCCGGCGGCGTACAGGTTCGGGTGGACCGGCTCCCCGTCGTATGCCAGCGGCCGCAGCAGCGGATCGACCTTCAGGCCAACAGATCCCATCGGATGCTCGTCCAGGTAGCGGGGCAGGAACAGCGGCTCGTCTGGCGGCGGCCCGCTGACCGGGAGGCCAAGCGCCGTCTCGCTGACAGCACCCGACAGATCTAGTGCCAGACCGCCGGATGCGAACCCGCCGGTGGCCAGCACGACCCACCGGCACATCCAGGCCAGTTGCCTGGCCGCTGTCTTAACCCGAACTCCGGCCAGCTGACCCCCCTGCACCTCAGCCCCGACGACCTCGCTGCCTAGCACCAGCCGGCCGCCCGCATGCCGCAGCCGGTCCTGTAGCACCTTGGCCAGGCGCATGCCGGGGGCCGACGGCGGCACCGTGGGAATCTCGAAGACTGGCCGGCCGACCATCGCCTGCAGGTCAGACCAGACCGACGCGGCGTGATCGAGCCCGAGGACCGCGGGCAGGCCCACCGCGTCCTCGTCCCGCAGCCCGGCGGTCAGCTCGGCAGCAACCGCGTTCCTGAACGCGGTGTCCTCCAGCCGCCTGGCCAGCGCCAGCGAGCTGACGTCGGCCTCGCCGTTGACCCTCGTGTTCAGGTGCAGCGGCCTGACAGTCATCCCGAAGCCCAGCGCAGCAGCCGCAGCCTGCAGGTTCTCGGCCGCCAGGTCGGGCTGGAAGTCCTTCAGAACCGAGAATCCGGCGACGGCCACCGATCGCGACTTGCGAATGTCGCCCGCGGCCATCGTTTCCGGCACCACCGCGCTCGGCCGCGGAACCCCGAGCGCAGTCGGCAGCAGCATGTTCGCGTCCGGGTCACCGACATAGGCGGTGCCGTCTGTGTGCTCCTTGAGCCACTGCACGCTGGCGGCCAGCTGCACCGGGCTGACCAGCGAGTAAGGATGGCCCGGATGAGCTGACAGGAAGCCCTGCAGCTCACGCGCGGGCTCGTGCACCAGGTCGGGCCCGTAGCCGAGGATGTCGATCGTGGCGGGCGACAGCCGGATCGAGCCAAGGCCCTTCGCGACCGTCACCACCCGCAGGCCGGCCTCGGCCAGCCGGATCGCTGCCGTAAGCCCGGCCAGCCCGGCACCTACCACCACCACGTCGGCGGTGCGCCGGTCGATCTCGGTCACGGCTGCGTCCGCTTCTGCGAGCGAGCCGGCCGCTGCTGGCCGGAGCCGCGCTGGCCTGCCGCCCGGCGTTCCCGCGCGGACTTTCGTTCCTGGGCGGGCAGCTGGACTCGCGAGGGCACGTCATGCCCGGCGGGCGCGTCCGCGGGCGCTGGCTCGACGTGTGGCAGGTGCTCGACATCGAGCACGCCCTGGAAGATCCAGTCATCGAGCCATGCCTGCCGCAGCTGGTCACCGTGCAGCAGCGGCTGCACGCCCTTCCACCGCTCTTGCAGGAAGTCCAGCATTGCGTCGTCGGCCGCGGCGGCAGACAGGTGCCTCTCCTCGTGCAGGATGCCGGTGGCCCTGTACATGCAGAACCCGCCCTGGCAGGGTCCCATGCCAAGGCGCAGCGCCCGCCGGATGTCGTCCAGGCTCGGCGGCACCTCGCGGCGCTCGATCTCGGCGACTAGGCGGCCGCGTCTGACCAGCTCGCATTCGCAGATGAGCTGGTCGGCGTGCAGCGTCCGCTCCCGCCCGGCCAGTCGCGAGCTGATGTGATAGAAGCTCTGATCCTGCGAGTCGGGCAGCGGCTCGTCCGCAGTGCGGCACGGCCGGGACGTGCCGAGCGCCTTGCAGGCCGCGTCCACGGCGTCCTGTGCCATCAGCCGGTACGTGCAGAACTTGCCGCCGGTGATGGTCACCAGGCCAGCCACGCCGTCCCTGGTCTTGTGATCCAGGACGGCATGCGCCCTGGTCACGTCCCTGGTCTCGGCCGGAGCATCGTCCTGGAACAGCGGCCGCACGCCACCCCAGACCCGCAGCGTCCTGGCCTCCCTGAAACCCGGCACCAGGGCCTCGCCGGCCGTGATCATCTCGTCGATCTCCGCGCGGGTGATCGGCCAGTCGTCCGGGTCGGCGACCTGCACGTCGGTGGTGCCGATCACGCTGACTGTCCTGATGGGCACGATGATGTCGCCGTCGCCCGGCATCTCGCACCTGTTCACGCACATGTTGACCAGCCGGTGGTTGGTGGCCACCATGATCCCCTTGCCGGGCAGGACTTTGACCTCGCATCCGGCCATCGCGGCGATCTGGCCGGCCCAGGCACCGGTGGCGTTGATCGTGATCTCCGCCCTGATCCGGACCTCCGCGCCGCTGCGATCGCGGACTACGGCGCCGGTGACCGTGTCGCCGTCCCTGGTCATGTCCACGACCTGGTGGTAGGTCAGGATCTGCGCGCCGTGCTCGGTCGCCGACCTGGCCGTGGTCCAGACAGTCTTCCACGCGTCCACGGTGGCGTCGGGGACGATGATGGCCCGCGATATCCGCGGATTCAGCCGCGGCTCCCGGCGCAGCGCCTCGGCGGCCGGGATCTCCTCGGCCGGGATCCCGGTGGCGGCGCATGACTGCAGGAAGCGGTCCGCATAGCCAGGGTCGTCGGCCGGCGTGGTGACGAACAGCCCGCCGGTGTCCTCGATGCAGTCGGCGGCGATGCGGCGCAGCACGACGTTCTCCGCGTAGCACTCCTCGGCGGCCTTAGGGTCCTTGACCACGTACCGTCCGCCGGAGTGCAGCAGGCCATGAAACCTGCCGGTCGTCCCGGTAGCCAGGTCGCCCCGTTCCACCAGGACTGTCGAGAAGCCGCGCATCGCTGCGTCCCTGGCGACGCCCGCTCCCGTGGAACCGCCCCCAATGACCAGGATGTCGCACTCGATACGGCCGCCAGCCAGCCCGGCGGGGCTGCGGAGCCCCGCCGTCGCTGGCTGGCCAGCGGTCGCTGAGCTCAACGCGCTACTCGACCCAGTCGAACGTCCGGGTGACGGCCTTCTTCCACAGGGCGTAGTCCCGGTCTCGAGTGGCGGCGTCCAGGTGCGGTTCCCACTCCTTGTCCTTACCCCAGTTTTCCCTGAGATCCTCCACCTCGCCCCAGAAACCTACGGCGAGGCCAGCCGCGTATGCGGCGCCCAGGGCGGTGGTCTCCGCGACGGTGGGCCTGATCACGGGCACGCCGAGGACGTCGGCCTGGAACTGCATGAGCAGTTCGTTGACCACCATGCCGCCGTCTACCTTCAGCGAGGTCAGCTCGACCCCGGAGTCGGCGTTCATGGCGTCCACGACCTCCTTGGACTGCCACGCCGTGGCCTCCAGTGTCGCCCTGGCGATGTGACCGGCGTTGACGTATCTGGTCAGGCCGGCGATGACGCCGCGCGCGTCGCTGCGCCAGTACGGCGCGAACAGGCCGGAGAACGCGGGCACGAAGTAGACCCCGCCGTTGTCCTCGACGCTGGCCGCGAGCGTCTCGACCTCGGAGGAGGAGGAGATCAGGTGCAGGTTGTCCCGCAGCCACTGGACCAGGGCACCGGTGATGGCTATCGAGCCTTCCAGCATGTACACGGCCGGCTGGTCGCCGATCTTGTAGCCGACGCCGGTGATCAGGCCGCTGCGCGACTGGACCGGGCTGGTTCCGGTGTTGAGCAGCAGGAAGTTGCCCGTGCCGTAGGTGTTCTTGGCCTCGCCGACCGAGAAGCAGGTCTGGCCGAACAGTGCTGCCTGCTGGTCACCAAGGTCACCCGCGACCGGGATGCCGGCCAGCACACCGGTGGCGTCGCCGTAGACCTGGCTGGACGGCCGGATCTCCGGCAGCATGCTCTTCGGGATGCCGAGCGTCGACAAGATCGAGTCGTCCCACTCCAGCGTCTCCAGGTCCATCAGCAGCGTCCGGCTGGCGTTCGTCACGTCAGTGATGTGAACTCCGCCGTTGGTGCCGCCCGTCAGGTTCCAGATGCACCAGCTGTCGATGTTGCCGAAGACGAGGTCGCCGGCCTCCGCCCTGGCGCGTGCACCCTCGACGTTGTCCAGGATCCACTTGACCTTCGGCCCGGAGAAATAGGTGGCGATCGGAAGGCCGGTCTTGCCGCGGAAGCGATCCTGGCCGCCGTCGGACGCAAGCTCGTTGCAGATGCCGTCGGTCCTGGTGTCCTGCCAGACGACCGCGTTGTAGACCGGCTCGCCGGTGTTCCTGTCCCACACCACAGTGGTCTCGCGCTGGTTGGTGATGCCCACGGCGGCAAGGTCGGAGGCCGACAGGCTGGCCTTGCTGAGGGCGCCCTGGATGACCTCCTGGCTGCGCTCCCAGATCTCGTTAGCGTTGTGCTCCACCCAGCCTGGCCTGGGGAAGATCTGCTCGTGCTCCTTCTGATCGATGGATACGACCTGGCCGCGATGGTCAAAGATCATGAACCTGGTCGAGGTCGTGCCCTGGTCGAGCGCTCCTGCGTAGTCAGCCATCTGTTCTCTCCCTAGACTCTTGATCGCCGGCTGATACGCGAGTCGGCCGATTCGCGAATCAGTCACGTTCCTTGCCGCTACTGGCCGTCCTTGGTGGTAAATGTCTCCGCTGCCGTGCGCAGAAGCAGCCACGAGGAGGTTGCTCCCGGATCCTGATGATTCGCGCTCCGCTCGCCCAGGTAGCTCGCCCTGCCCTTCCGTGCGACCAGCGGGATAGTTGCCTCCATGCCGCTATGCGCGGCCGCAGCGGACCGCTGCAGGGCGTCATCGAAGGTGGCCCCGTCGGCGATGGCCGCACTGAGCGCGTCCAGCGCAGGCGTCAGGGCGTCGATCATTGTCTTGTCGCCGGGCTCGGCCTTCCCCCTGTTCCGCACGCCGGTCACGCCGGCCGTCAGGGCGTCGGCCCAGTCCTGCACCGACAGCTCCGTCTTGCCCGCCGCCGACGAGCCCATCTGCAGGAACAAGGTGCCGTACAGCGGGCCGCTTGCCCCGCCTACGGTGGAGACCAGCGTCATGCCGACAGTCTTGAGCTGCGCGCCGATGTCAGGCTGGGGACCGGCATCGAGCTTGCCGACGACCGCCTGCATGCCCCGGTTCATGTTGATCCCGTGGTCCGCGTCGCCGATGGCAGAGTCCAGCTCGGTCAGGTAATCCTTGTTCTCCGCCACGGCGGCGGTGAACGCCCTGATCCAGTCGGCGACCTCGGCGGAGGAAACAGCCACCCTAGGCACCCCAGCGCAGGCCTGGAGTGTTCACTGGCGCATCCCACAGAGCTGTCAGCTCGTCATCCAGCTTCAGCAGCGTGATCGAAGTTCCCTGCATCTCGAGCGAGGTGATGTACGGGCCGATCAGGTTCCTGGTGATCTCGATGCCGCGGCCGGTCAGCAGCTTGTTCAGCTCGTTGTAGACGATGTACAGCTCGATGAGCGGGGTCCCGCCCATGCTGTTGACGAAGGCCAGCACCCTGTCGCCGGAGCCGAAGGGCAGGTCCTCGACGATGGGCGTGGTCAGCAGCTCTACGATCTCGCTGGCGGGCGCGATCTCCCTGCGCGCGCGCCCTGGCTCGCCGTGGATGCCGATGCCGATCTCGATCTCGGTCGCGCTCAGCTCGAAGGTCGGCTTGCCCGCGGCCGGAACCGTGCAGGAGGTCAGGGCCATGCCCATGCTGCGCCCGTTGGCGTTGACCTTGCGGCACAACTCGGCTACCTCGGCCAGTGACCTGCCCTGCTCGGCGGCAGCGCCGCATATCTTCTCGGCCAGCACGGTGGTTCCGACGCCACGCCGGCCCGCCGTGTACAGGCTGTCCTGCACCGCAACGTCGTCATCGATGACGACGGCCTCGACCTCGATGCCCTCCTCGCGGGCCAGGTCGGCGGCCATCTCGAAGTTCAGCACGTCGCCGGTGTAGTTCTTCACGATGTGCAGCACGCCCGCGCCGCCATTGACCGCCTTGGTGGCCTCGAGCATCTGGTCGGGCGTCGGCGAGGTGAACACCTCACCCGGGCAGGCCGCGTCCAGCATGCCCACGCCCACGAATCCGCCGTGCATGGGCTCGTGTCCCGAGCCGCCCCCTGAGACCAGGCCCACCTTGCCGTGGACCGGGGCATCCACCCTGACCACGACGTTCGGGTTGGTCTGCACCCGCAGCCGGTCCGGGTGCGCGGCGGCCACGCCTTCCAGAGCCTCCTTGACGACGTCGGCCGGGTCGTTAATGAGCTTCTTCATCGGTCTCGCACTGCCTCTCCGGTGCCCATTGCATGGATGCGTGACGATTTGGTCCGGTTAGTCGTCGGCCGACGGGCCACCACGGGGTGCGCAGCGCACCCACGCGGTGGCCCGTCGAGCCATTGATTTAGGTTTCCTCGCCGGTCGGGTGCTCAGGAGCGGCGCGGCCGGGCGGAACCTCGACTGGCTCAGCCTTCTCCAGCCGGGCGTGCAGCACATCGCCGACGAAGAAGTCGTAGACGAGGACGCCGATGATGCCGCCGACCAGCGGCCCGACTATTGGTATCCAGAAATAATTACTGAAGGCGAAGGGAGCCGTATGATCGGTCCCAGGAAGGGCCACCTTTCCCCACCCGGCAATCCAGGCGAAAAGTCGGGGCCCGAAGTCGCGGGCCGGGTTGATTGCGTAACCAGCGTTGGCGCCATAGGACATTCCGATGGCAGCCACTGCGAAGCCGACGATAAGCGGTGCCAGGTTGGATCCCGGCAGCTGATTCCGCGCGTCGGTGATCGCCACGACGAACATCAGCAGGAATGCCGTGCCGACTATCTGGTCAAGCAGCGGGCCCCAGGCAGAGCCATGGAAATAGGCAGCCGGGAACGTGGCGAAGATCGAGTACGTAGCAAGCGCGTGTCCCGACTGCTTCGTCAGGCCCTCCGCCGCGAGCGTCGCGTTGATGGCGCTCCGGTAGACCCAGAAGACGATGGCGGCACCGGTGAAAGCGCCCACCACCTGGGCCCCCCAGTAGGGGAGCACCTTCGGGAACGGGAACTTGCGCCGTACTGCCAGCGCCAGGGTGACCGCCGGGTTGATGTGCGCGCCCGACACGCCGCCCGCTACCCAGACCGCCATGGCAACCGCCAGGGCCCATCCCCAGGTGATCAGCGTCCAGTCGCCTACACCCTCGAAGATGGTCGTGGGACTTGCTGTCCGGCCCGAACCGGGCAGTGCGGCCACTGCCATGGCAACGACGCCGTCTCCAAACGCGATCAGGACGAGCGTGCCGAGGAACTCTGCCATCAGTTCGCCCCACAGGCCCGTGATCCGGCCAATTGAACGGCCTTCGCCCCGCAAAGGCGTAATATCAGACACTCCTACCCTCCTAACCCAGCCTAGGCATGCAGATTAAAGACAATTCAGTGCATGCATTACTCCCGCAGAACGCGTCAGATTTGTTCTGCTGTATCGACGTCTTTTCGCCTTTAACTAGGTTATAGCGGACCATTCGACATAAGACCGATGGCATCCCCTTTCCCGCGCGGCCCAGTGATAACAGCATCGTTAACTAACACATACGCCCCGACGGGATATCGTGTCAATGACGACTCAACCGCCAGGCAAAAGCCGTATAATATGACAGATCTGGCGGCATTGGTGGCAGTAGTTTCATATGTGCAAGTAGCGAATTCTGTTACTGCTGAGGCAGGCCTGGCCGCTGTTTACCCGGTTGCCAGCCGCCTCTAAACGGCAACGCCTCTCGCCGCGCATAACGCCGGGTCGACGCGGTGACGCCGGCGTCCGGGCGGTCGCGTCGCCGTCAGGAAATCTTGCGGTTCTTATGCTGAAATTGACAGTGATCAAATAGAAAATCTGGCAATGCCGGCCGGCCGCGCTCCGGCCCGGCCGTCCGCCGAGGCGAGATGGCGGCGTGCGCGGCCGGGCGGCAGGCTGCCGGGTGCACATCTAGGGCTGCGATCGGACGGGCCAGCGGACCGACCCGCCGGCTGCGCCGTGCGGCTGTCACTCGGCCGGGCTGTAGTCCTCGCCGGTCTCCTGGCCAGACAGCGCCCCGATGGCTGCCATCACCTGATCGGTCGCGATGCGTCCCCGGGACGGATCGTGCTTGCCCTCCGGCCAGGCAAGCGTTATCGGCGGGCCGAACGTGATGTGCACTGAATGCGGCCTGGGCAGCTTGGCGCCGCGGGGAAAGGCGAGGTCGGTGCCCGTGATGCCAGCCGGGATGACGGGCACCCCGGTCTCCATGGCGATCCTGGCCACGCCGGTCTTGCCGCGGTGCAGCAGCCCATCGCGCGACCTGGTCCCCTCGGGGAAGATCCCCACGAGCCGGCCGGCCCGCACCGCCTCGACGCCTGCCGTGACGGCTCCGCCGACCGCGGAGGGATCGTCAGTGGCCACCGGAATAACGCCAGCACCGGTCAGGAACCAGCGCAGCATCGGCTTATCGATGTATTTAACCTTGGTCAGGAACATAACCCGCCGTGGCACGACAAGCGGCAGCAGCAGCGGGTCAAGAAATGAGACGTGATTGGCGGCGAGAATCGCACCGCCTTCGCGCGGGACATGCTCGAGCCCAGTGACTTTTGGACGGAAAAGCAGCCGCAATGCCGGGCCTAGGAGAACGTACTTAAGGAACATCCAGAAAGCCGGAGAGCCATCCAGGACCGGGCGACGCTCTGCCATCGTTCTCCTCCTGCCGCAGAAAATGCTAACCCGGCCTGCTCGGCAGCGCTCCGCCAGCCGCTGGCATAGACTGGCAAAGATCTTAAAGCCAGATATGTCCTGCCCGCACATGGACTGAAGGAGGGCGGGGCAGGTCAGGCCCACGGCCTGTCACGCCCCACGGTTCGCAGTGAGCGATAACGCATCAGCGTCAGGGAACGGCCGCGGCGGGGTAGTCGACCTGCTCGGCATGCTGGCCTACGCCACCCTGAGCGCCTTCTTCCGGCTGTCCGACGATGCAGCCGCCTCAGAATCGCTGACCGACAAGACCGCCCTGGCCGGGATGGCCGTGGCCGAGTACGGCCACTTCACCCGGCTGCTCAGCCGCCTCGAGGAACTGCACGCCGATCCTGACGCCGCCATGCAGCCGTTTGTCCAGGCCCTTGATGCCTTCCACGCCAGGACCCGCCCGGCCGACTGGCTGGAGGGACTGGTCAAGGCGTACGTCGGCGACGGCATCGCGGCGGACTTCTACCGCACCATTGCCGGCCTGCTCGATCCCACGACACAGACGCTGGTCAACGAGGTGCTGGCGGACACGGGCCACTCCGACTTCGTGGTCCCCAGGGTGCGCAAGGCCATCGAGGCCGATCCGCAGGTAGCCGGCCGGCTGGCGCTGTGGGCACGGCGGCTGGTCGGCGAGGCGCTGAGCCAGGCGCAGCGAGTGGCGGCCGAGCGCGAGTCGCTCGCGGGGCTGCTCGTCGGCGGCGACCCGGCCCAGCTAGGACAGATCGGCCGGATGTTCGCCAAGCTGACCGACGAGCACTCCAGGCGGATGACAAGCCTGGGCCTGGCGAGCCAGAGCGCCTGGAGCACGGAGGCACCGGCGGCCGGCAACGGCAGCGACTCGCCGCAGCCCGAGGCTCAGTAGGCACGGCCAGGCGGGTAACAGGCGGGTACAGCCCTGCAGACATGCAGTGAGCCGGGCCCGGCGGGGGGTCGGGCCCGGCTCACTGGTCGGGGTGCCCGCGCTGCCGCCGGGAACGGCGGCTGGCGGATCTGGCCGTTAGCTCGCGTAGTCCAGCAGCGGCTGAGCGCGGCTCGGGTGCCGGAGCTTGGACAGGGACTGCTTCTCCAGCTGGCGGATCCGCTCCCTGGTCAGGCCAAGCGCCTTGCCGATCTCGTCCAGCGTGTGCGGGTTGCCGTCATACAGCCCGAACCGCATCGACATGATCGTCGCCTCGCGCGGCGTCAGCGCGTCCAGCGCGTGCCGCAGCTGGTCGGCCATCAGCTGACGATCTACAAGCTCGCCCGCCTCAGGTGCGTCGACGTCCTCGATGAGGTCCCCGATGCTGGTCTCGCCGTCCTCGCCGATGGTGGAATCCAGGCTGATCGGCTGCCGGCTGGTGCGCAGCAGCTCCTCGATCTGGTCCGGCGTGCGGTCAAGCTCGGCGGCCAGCTCCTCGGGCGTGGGCTCACGGCCAAGACGCTGGTGCATGTCGCGCTCGACCCGGCTGAGCTTGCTGAGCATCTCCAGCACGTGCACCGGCAGCCGGATCGTGCGGGCCGAGTCGGCGAAACCGCGCTGGATCGCCTGCCGGATCCACCACATGGCGTAAGTGGAGAACTTGTAGCCCTTGGTGTAGTCGAACTTCTCCACTGCCCGGATCAGGCCCAGGTTGCCCTCCTGGACCACGTCGAGCAGCGACAGGCCGCGATCGCTGTACTTCTTGGCAACCGACACCACCAGCCGCAGGTTGGCCTCCAGCATGTGGGCCTTGGCGCGCCTGCCGTCCTCGGCCACCGCCTCGAGGTCGGCGCGGTCCCGCGCCGATAGCTTGCGCTCGGTCTCCAGCTTGTACTCGGCGAACAGGCCGGCCTCGATCCGCTTGGCGAGGTCGACCTCCTCCTCGGCTGTCAGCAGGTTGCGGCGGCCGATCGACTTCAGGTAGGTGTGCACCGAGTCGCCCATGACCGAGGTCTGGTCGTCCAGGTCGGCCTCGGGCAGGGCCTCGGCGATGTCAGTCTCGCGAATGCCTCCGGCGAGCTCGGCCGAGTCAGTCTCGACCGCCCCGGCCTCGTCGTCCGCAGCATCGCGCACGGCGCCGTGCTCTGCGGGCTCAATGGTCTCGCCCGGCTCGTTGCCAAGCTGGACGCCGGCTTCGGTCAGCTCGCGGATGATCGAACGTGCCTCGGTCGCGGACACCCTGGCCTCGTCGAAGGCCTCGCGGAGCTCGGGCAGGGAGAGATACCCCTGGCTGCGCCCGCGCTGGATGAGCTCGTCCACGTGCGTCGTGGTCTCCTCATCCTCTCGGGCGGGCGACGCAAGAGCCGCTGTCCTCGGCATGAGACACCTCACTTCGTGGGCGCACCATCGGCGTGCGCTCGGCATCGCGCCCGGCCAGGCGCGTTTTGGTCGGCGGGCCCTCTCGGCGCACTTGGCAGGACGCACCGGGGGCACTATCTTGTAACGCACGTGGCGGCAAAATGTTCCCGCCTGGTTACCGCGCGCCCTGCTACGGGAGCTGGTGACCAGTTTCACGCGCCCCCTGATCTTGCGTTGCGGTGTCTCGCATGGCGAAGTCCCGCAGTGCCGACCGGTCGGGCTTCCCCGAAGGCAACAGCGGAAATACTGGCATAACAAACAACTTCCTGGGTGCTGCATACGCAGAAAGCGCCTGCCGGACATTTGCCCTGAGCCGCTCCAGATCCGGCGGTACGGCCGGGTCCTCGGCCACGACAAACGCTGCGACCTGCTCTCCCCACTCCGCATCGGGTACCCCGACCACCACAACGTCCGCAACCCCCGGAGCGGTTCCCAGCACAGCCTCCACCTCACCGGGGACCACCTTCTCGCCGCCGGTGTTGATCACGTCGTCGGCGCGCCCGCGGATGACCAGGCTGCCGTCAGCCGTCAGGTAGCCGAGGTCAGCGGTGCGGAACCGGCCGCCTGCCAGCGCCGAGGCAGTCAGGTCAGGCCGCAGCCGGTAGCCAGAGAACAGCACCGGCCCTCCGATGAGCACCCGCCCGTCCGCCGGGTCTGGCATCGCGCTGACCCCGTCGAGTGGCATGCCGTCGTAGACGCACCCGCCACAGGTCTCGCTCATCCCGTAGGTGGTGACCACCGGCCACCCGGCTGCCCTGGCGGCCGACAGCAGGTCGCCGGCTGCTGCCGCCCCGCCGAGCAGAACCGTGCGGATGCCCTCAGGCTCGCAGCGCGCCGCCAGCAGACGCCGCAGCTGAGTGGGCACCAGTGAGACGTGCGCGCAGCCGCCGGACCCGATCAGCTGCGAGTCGGCGCCGGGCACGATCACCGGATCTGTACCGCTGACCAGCGAACGGGCCAGCACCCCGAGCCCTGCGATGTGAAACGTGGGCAGGCAGCACAGCCAGCGCTCGCCTGGCCTCGCGCCGATCCGCCGCAGCGAGGCGGTTGCGGAGGCCGTCAGCGCCGTGGCACTCAGCTCCACTCCCTTCGGCGCGCCGGTGGAGCCGCTGGTGGCGATGACGACCGCTATCTCCTCGGCCACGGCCTGACCGGCCGGATGGAGCGAGGTGACGGCGGGCGATCCCGTTTCGTCCGTGGTCAGAATTGTCGACGGCGCGAGCGTCTCGAGCATCCGCCGCAGCGCGGGACCAGACAGCGCGGGGTCAAGCGGAAGAATGGCAGGGCCCGAGCCATCCAGCGCGGCGCCGAGCGCCGCCAGCATCCGCCCGCCTTCTGACGGCGGCAGCAGGACCGCCTGCAGGGGCCGGGATGTCACGGTCGTAAGGTTAATCGGGCAGATCAGGACCGGCGGGGGACACCCCCGCCAACCCCCGCAAAGCCCAGGAGGCGGGCGTGCTCGACTGGCAGGCGCGGCGGTGAGCGCCCCTGGGCAGACCCGCGGTGGCGCGCTCGCCACGCTGCTGCCGGAGCTGCTGCCGACGCTGCGAGCCTTCGCCATCCCGATGCCGACGAGATTCCGCGGCACCACGCTTCGCGAGGGAGCGCTGCTGCAGGGCCCGGCCGGCTGGGGCGAGTTTTCCCCGTTCCCCGACTACGGTCCGCGCGAGTGCGCGCGCTGGCTGGCGTGTGCGCTGGAGGCGGCTACCGAGGGCTGGCCGGCCCCGCTCCGCGACCAGGTCCCGGTGAACGTCACGGTGCCCGCAGTCGGGCCCGAACAGGCGCATGCGATCGTGGCCGGGTCCGGCTGCCGGACGGCCAAGGTCAAGGTTGCCGAGCCCGGCCAGCCATGGCTGCAGGATGTCGCGCGGGTCGAGGCGGTCAGGGACGCGATCGGCGCAGGGGGAAACGTGCGGGTTGACGCTAACGGCGGCTGGAGCGTCGAGCAGGCGGAGCAGGTACTGACGGCCATGGTCCCGCTCGAACTGGAGTACGCCGAGCAGCCGTGCGCCACGCTCGGTGAGCTCGCAGCGCTGCGGCGGCGCGTCAGCGTCCCGCTGGCCGCCGACGAATCGATCAGGCGCGCGGAAGACCCGCTGGCTGTGCGCGCCGCCGGGGCGGCCGACATCGTGGTGCTCAAGACGCAGCCGCTCGGCGGCGTCCGCTCGGCGCTGGAGATCGCGGCCGCGTGCGGGCTCCCGGTGGTCGTTTCCAGCGCGGTCGAGTCGTCGGTCGGGCTGGCGGCCGGAGTCGCCCTGGCAGCCGCGCTGCCCGAGCTGCGGTACGCGTGCGGCCTGGCGACCATGAGCCTGCTATCCGGGGACGTCACCGCGCAGCCGCTCGCCGAGTCCGGCGGGTCGCTGCCGGTCCGTGCCGCGGCGGTGGATCCGGCCGCGCTGATGCGGTTCGAGGTGGACCCGCAGCACTGGCGGGACCGGCTGCTGGCGGCCGCGGAGTTCCTGCCGGGACTGCAGTGAACCCCTCCACCGCGTTCGCCACGGTGCTGGTGGACGAGCTGATCCGATGCGGCCTGCGGGAGGCGGTCGTGGCGCCAGGGTCCCGCAGCGCGCCGCTGGCAATGGCGCTGCATGCCGCGTCGGCCGCGGGCAGGCTGCGGCTGCACGTGCGGATCGACGAGCGGTCGGCAGGCTTCCTCGCGCTCGGCCTGGCCAAGGCCAGCGGCCGCCCGGCAGCCGTCGTGTGCACCTCGGGCACCGCGGCCGCGCATCTGCACGCCGCGGTGATCGAGGCGGACGAGGCCGGGGTGCCGCTGCTCGTCCTGACTGCTGACCGGCCACCTGAGCTGCGCGGCACCGGCGCAAACCAGACCATCGACCAGGTGAAGCTCTACGGCAGCGCGGTCCGCTGGTTCTGCGACGCCGGCGTGCCCGAGGACCGGCCAGGACAGGCCGGGTACTGGCGGTCGACAGCGTGCCGCGCCTGGGCGCTCGCGGCCGGGGACGCCGCGTCGTTTCCCGGCCCGGTGCACCTGAACCTGCCACTGCGCGAGCCGCTGGTGCCCGACCCGGCGGACTCCGTGGTGAACGAGTCAGGGCCGGATGAGCCGGAGGAAACCGTAGCGGGCTGGCACGAGCCGCTGGCCGGGCGTGCGGGTGGCGCGCCGTGGACCCAGGTCGGGGGTGGCGACGGGGCGAGGCCGCGCGGGCCAGAGCTCACGCTGGACTGGGCCGAGCGCGGCGTGGTCGTGTGCGGCGACGGCACCGCGTTCCCGGCGGAGGTCGCGGCCATGGCCGAGGCGGCGGGCTGGCCGCTGCTTGCCGAGCCCTCCTCGGGCGCACGGCACGGCGGCACCGCCCTGACCTGCTACCAGTACCTGCTGGACATCCCTGCCTTCGCTCGCGCGCACCGGCCTGAGGTCATCGTCTCGGCCGGCCGGGCCGGGCTGTCGCGCGGGCAGCTTGCCCTGCTGCGCGGCACGGGCGGCGGACGGCACGTCGTGCTGAGTCAGGGTCCTGGCCGCTGGTCCGACCCGGCGCGCAGCGCCACCGCGGTGGCGGGCCTGGTCGTCGTCGCCGGGGCCCGCGCTCCGGCTAGGACCAGCCCGCAGCAGGGCTGGCTGCGGTCCTGGCTGGCGGCCGACTCCGCTGCGCGGCAGGCCGCCGATTCCGTGCTGGCCGCCGACGGCAGCCTCAGCGAGCCGCTGCTTGCCCGCGAGGTGGCAGCCGCACTGCCGCCCGGCGGGCTGCTCTGGGTCGCCTCCAGCATGCCGGCCAGGGACCTGGACCGGCACATGACGCCGCGCGCCGACGTGCGCGTGCTGGCCAGCCGGGGAGCCAGCGGAATCGACGGTCTGGTGTCGGCGGCGATCGGCGCCGCGCTGGCCCACCAGGCCGCCGGCGGCGGGGCCGCGGCCGCCCTGCTCGGCGACCTCGCGCTGGTGCACGACGCTCCGGGGCTGATGCTCGGCCCCGTCGAGCCGCGCCCCGACCTGTGCCTGATCGTGGTGAACAATGACGGCGGCGGGATCTTCTCCAGCCTTGAGCAGGCTGCGTTCGCTGGCCCGTTCGAGCGGGTCTTCGGCACCCCGCACGGCACTGGCCTGCGGCAGCTAGCCGACGCTGCGGGGGTCCCGTACACGCTGCTCGAGCACGCCGGGCAGGTGCCGGACGTGCTGGCCGGGTCCGGGCTGCGGCTCGCGGAAGTCAGGACTGACCGGGCGCAGGGGGCGAAGCTGCGGGCCGCGATCGGGCAGGCCTGCGCCGCGGCCCTGCACTAGCGGGTAGCTGGCCGCCTGGCCTCCTGTCCGACTGTCCGCCTGGCCGCCCGCGGCCGGGACCTGTCGCGGCATGCGGCCCGGCATAACGCCCGCCCGGTCGGGGTTGACGCAGAGCCGGCGAACAACGGAGGCACCGCGATGAAGGCAGTACGGTTCAGCCAGTACGGAGATGCCGAGGTCCTGAATGTCGAGGATGTGGCCGATCCGGTAGCAGGGCCCGGCCAGGCCGTAGTGCAGGTGAAGGCCGCCGGCATCAACCCGGGCGAGGCGAAGATCCGCTCTGGCCTGCTGCACGCGCGATGGCCCGCGACCTTCCCCTCCGGTGAGGGCAGCGACCTGGCCGGAGTCATCACTCAGCTGGGTCCGGGCGTGACCGGCTTCGCCGTCGGCGAGGAGGTCATCGGCTTCACCGACAACCGGGCCAGCCACGCCGAGTACGTCCTGGTCGAGGCCGCGAACCTCACGCCCAAGCCGGCCGCGGTCCCGTGGGTGGTGGCGGGCTCGCTGCACGTGGCGGGGGCCACCGCGTATGCGGCGGTCCGCGCAGTCGAGGTCAAGCCAGGTGATGTCGTCGTGGTGGCCGGCGCGGCCGGGGGAGTGGGCTCGATCGCGGTCCAGCTGGCCGCGCTCGCGGAAGCGACGGTGATCGGGCTGGCCAGCGAGGCCAATCACGCCTGGCTCGCGCACCACGGCGTGATCCCGGTCAGCTACGGGCAGGGCGTCGCGGACCGCATCAGGCAGGCCGCCGATCACATTGACGCCTTTATCGACACCTTCGGCGCCGACTACGTCGAGCTCGCGCTCGAACTCGGCGTGCAGCCCGATCGCATCGACACCATCGCCAACTTCCAGGCCGTGGCCGAATACGGCGTCAAGGCCGAGGGCAACGCCGCCGGGTCCAGCGCGCAGGTCCTGGCCGAGCTCGCCGGGCTGGTCGCGGACGGGAGCCTGGAGGTTCCGATTGCCGCCACGTTCCCGCTGGCCGAGGTTCGCGCGGCGTACCGGGACCTGGAGCGCGGGCACCTGCGCGGCAAGATCGTGCTGCTGCCCTGAGTGAGCCTTCCGTCGACCTTTGACGCCTTATCCCGCTTTACGTTGAGGCATAACGGACCTAACGGGCAGCAAAAGTCGACGTAAGGCAGGATAAGGCGCCGCGCGGGTCCAGGACCGGGCCGTTAGGGCGGGCCGCCGCACGCTCGGCCATCCGCAGAGATGGTGATATACCGGACGCATGGCCAGTGTCAGCGTTCCGGCCCAGATGCGATCAGCGGCGGGGATCCTGCTGCGGGAACTGGACGACGGCCAGCGCGCGCAGGCGGCATTCCCGCTCGCCGACGACGCGGCACGGCGGTGGATCGAGTACCGCCCTGAGTACCGGCCGGGAGCCTGCCTGGCGCAGCTCAGCACCGCTGCGCGCAAGGCCGCGCACCGGCTGCTGTCCACGGCGCTCAGCGACCATGCCTACGCGCAGGCCATGGCCATCGTGGCCCTGGAGGAGGTGCTCGACCGCGCCGAGGGGTGGCGCAACGGCCGGTTCAGCGGCGACTACTACGTGAGCGTGTTCGGTGACCCGTCCGCCGGTGATGCGTGGTCGTGGCGCTTCGAGGGCCATCACCTGTCAGTGACCATGACGCTGCGAGGTGACAAGGTCTCCCCGGCGCCGATCTTCCTCGGCGCGAACCCCGCGCACGTGCGTCGGGGCGGCCGGACCGTGTCGGCGCCGCTCGCCCCTGAGGAGGACCTGGCCTGGGAACTGCTTGCGGCCCTGGATTCACCAGCGCGCGACTGCGCCGTCGTGGCCGAGAACGCTCCGCACGACATCCGCAGCGCCACCAAGCCCCGCGCCGATCCGGTCATCGCGCCGCGCGGCGTCGAGGCAAGCCGGCTCGCGCCCGGCGCGCGAGCGCTGCTTGACCAGCTGGTCATGCTGTACCTGGACCGGCTGCCCGCCGAACTGGCCGCCGCACAGGCGGCCAGGATCGCCGGCGGCGAGATGTACTTCGCCTGGGAGGGGCCGGTGCTGCGCGGCGCCCGGCACTACTACCGGCTCCAGGCCGACGACCTGCTGATCGAATACGACAACACCGCCGCCGACGGCAATCACGTGCACTCGGTGCTGCGCAGGCCGCGCAGCGACTTCGGCGCGGACATCCTCGCCGAGCACTACGACCGCGACCATCAGCCGGTCAGCTGAGGGCTTCCCGCGGCCCGGCTGCGGGCTCAGCCGCGGGCTCAGCCGCGGATGATCACCCCGCGGCCAGCGAAGAACCTCGCGAAGTCCGGCAGCTTGACGTGCGCGTCCTGCTGGCCGGTTGCTGGCAGGCCGGAGGGGTTGTGCAGCCGGACGTGGTCGTCGTCAGCCCCGGTGACCAGGACCAGGTGCCCGCCCCGGTGCGGCGGGGTCCGGTCCGGCCATCGGATTGAGTGGTGCACCGAGGCGATCACCGGGGCCGCCGGGCTAGCCGTGGCGGCGACGCGGGCAAGTGACAGGTCCGCGGCCACCTCGGCGGTGATGCCGTAATCCCGCGCCACCCAGTCCGCGAACGGCTGGTAGATCAGCCCCGTCACGCGGTCCCCGTCCGGCACGTAGGCGCCGAAGAAGAGGGCGCGCCGCACGAGGTGCATCATGGGCGGGACCGGCTGGCCGCGGCCGGCCAGGATCATCTTGAGGCATGCCAGCCCGCAGACACGGCCTGACCAGTACTCGTACTCCTGCGGCGTCCGCGCGCCCGACTCTGCCCAGCGCGGATCCTCGGCGGCCCGCATCGTGCCCGCGATGATGCGGCCCGCCAGTTCCGGCGACTCCCACTGCGAGTAATAGGGAACGCCGCTGCCCGCCATCACGCCGCTCACAGCCCCGCAGTATGACAGGCCGCCTCGCGCTACCCTGGGCTGAACCGGGCATCAGCGACGCCCGGCCCGCTGCCGGAGACTGACAGGTAATGGCGCGCGCGGTACTTTTCCTGCCTCACCTCGGCGGCCGCCCTCGGCGGACCGTCAGCCGGCTTGGCCTGCTCGCCGCTGCCGCCTGCCTGGCCGCCCTGGCGGCGGCATGCGGTACCAGCACTGCCAGCAGCGCGCCTCAGTATGAGCTGCTCACACGCAGCGTGCCCGGACTCGGCACGATCATCACCGACGGCCACGGCCTGACGCTCTACATGTACACGCCGGACAACCGCGGGCCGTCTGTCTGCAGCGGATTCTGCGCGCAGCAGTGGCCCCCGCTGGTCCTGCCGCGCGGAGTGGCCAGCCCGCTGGCGGGCAAGGGCGTCCGCGCCGCCCTGCTCGGCACCGCGCGGCGCGCTGGCGGGCAGCTGCAGGTGACGTACGACGGCTGGCCGCTGTATCTCTGGATCGGTGACACCGCCCCTGGCCAGGCGACGGGCCAGGCCGATGACATGGGGCTGTGGTACGTGATGTCCGCGTCCGGGGCCGTGGACCGGGGCACCGTCCGCTGACGGCGCTGGCGCGCGGGCTAGCGGGCGCAGCGGCCGGCCACCTCAGCCGCCGAGCAGTGCGCGGACCCGGTCCTGGCCAGCGGCCAGCAGCAGCGTCGGCAGCCGGGGGCCCGTTTCCCTCCCGATCATGAGCCGGTATACCAGCGCGAAGAAGGCGCGCTGGGCAGCCTTCAGCTCGGCCGTTGGCTTGGCGTCCGCGGGCAGCCCCGCCTGCAGCTTGGGCACGGCGTACACCAGCTGGGACAGTCCCTCCAGCGACCAGTGCGATTCCAGCCCGTCGAGGAGCAGCTTCAGCGCTCCGCGCTCGGCGTCGGTCAGCGCAGCCAGCGCCGCCAGGTCCGGCTCGGCGCGGAGCCGGGTGCGCTGGTCGGCCGGGAGCTGGGTCGCCACCCAGCACTGCGCGCGGTCCAGCCTCGGCCTGACCTCGTCCAGCGAGCCGATCGGATGGTCCGGGTCGGTCTCGCTCAGGATGCGCAGCATCTGCACCGGGTCGCCGGTGGTGATGTCGGCCACGGACGCCAGCGTCCGGTACGGCAGCGGGCGCGGGGTGCGCGGAAGCTCGCCGGCCGCGGTGCGCACGGCCCGGTCATAGGCGCTGACGTCCAGGTCGGAGGCGATCCCGCCGGCGACCCGGCGCTCGACCGCGTCCCACTCGTCATACAGCCGGTGCAGCTCGGCATCGAAGGCGATGCTGAAGGCCTGATTCGGGCGCCGCCGCGTGTACAGCCAGCGGAGCAGGAACTCCTCCATGATCTCCAGCGCGTCGGAAGGCGTCGGCACGGCACCGCGGGAGCTGGACATCTTGGCCATCCCGGTGATGCCGACGAACGCGTACATCGGCCCGATCGGCTGCTCGCCGCCGAAGATCTCCCTGACGAGCTGCCCGCCGACCTCGAACGACGAGCCCGGCGACTGGTGATCCACTCCGGACGGCTCGAACACCACGCCCTCGTAGGCCCACCGCATCGGCCAGTCCACCTTCCAGACCAGCTTCCCGCGGTGGAAGTCGCGCAGCAGCACCGTTTGCGAGTGCCCGCACTCGCACGTGTAGGACATCGCTGTCGTCTCGTCGTCGTAGCTGGTCACCGTCGTGGTGTCCCGCTCGCAGCCGGTGCAGTACGGCCGGAAAGGGAAGTAGCCGGCGCTGGTGTGGCCGTCGTCCTCGGCGGCAGCGCCGGATCCCTCAGCCGCCAGCCGCGCCGCTTCCTGCTCGCCCGCGTCAGCCGGTGCCATGCTGGTCACAGCTGCGGCGCGGGGCCTGGTCCGGTACCGGCCGAGCACCGCGTCGATGTGCTCCCGCTCCCGCATCGCGAGCAGCACCTGGTCGGTGTAGGCACCTGAGGTGTACATCTGCGTCTGGCTGACGCCGCGGTACTCCACCCCGAGCCTGAAAAGTGCATCGGCCATCGGCGCCTTGAAGTGCTCGGCCCAGTTCGGCTGCGTGCTGCCGGGAGGCGCCGGCACGGAGGTCAGCGGCTTGCCGATGTGCTGAGTCCAGGACTGGTCGATATCGGCAGGGACCCGGCGCAGCCGGTCGTAGTCGTCCCAGGACAGGATGTGGACGACCTCGATGCCGCGCCGCCTGATCTCGTCCGCCACCAGGTGCGGGATCATCACCTCGCGCAGGTTGCCCAGGTGGATCGGGCCGGACGGGCTCAGGCCGGAGGCGACCACGACCGCCTTGCCGGGCGCGCGCCGCTGCGACTCGGCGATGACCTCGTCGGCCAGTCGCGCGACCCAGTCAGCATCGGTGCTCTGCGATGCCACGTCAGGCACGTCCTTCCTTGCGGGGCGGTATACCGATCCTCTCAGGTGCCGCCGGAGGCGCAGCGGGCACGGGTCAGCCGGGGGATCAGCCTTCCAGCGCCCTGCGCATGGGCCGGAACTTGGTCTCGGACTCGGCCAGTTCCGCCTCGGCCTGCGACCCGGCTACGATCCCGCAGCCAGCGAACAGCCGGGCGCGATTTGCCTCGATCTCCCCGCAGCGCAGCGCGATGCCCCACTCGCCGTTCCCGCGCGCGTCCACCCAGCCGACCGGTCCTGAGTACCGGCCGCGGTCCATTCCCTCCAGCTCGCGGATCAGCTCAAGCGCGGCCAGCGTAGGCGTGCCGCAGATCGCGGCGGTCGGATGCAGCGACGCCGCGAGCGCCAGCGCCGAGGCGTCGCCCGCAAGCTCCCCGGTCACCTTGGTCGCCAGATGCTGGTAGTCGGCCATCCGGAGCAGGAACGGGGCGGGATCGACGGCGAGTGTCTCGCACAGCGGGGCGAGCAGGTCGCGGACCGAGTCGACCGAGTACCGGTGCTCCTCGGCGTTCTTGGCCGAGGCGAGCAGCGCGGCGCTCAGCGCGGCGTCGTCCGCCTGGCTGCCGCCGCGGGCCATGGTGCCGGCCAGGACCAGGGAGCTCACGTCCCGCCCCTCGCGGCGGATCAGCAGCTCCGGAGTGGCGCCGACCAGGCCTGCGCACGCGAACGTATAGCAGTCAGGCGCCCTCGCGGCCAGCCTGGCGAGCAGGATGCGGATGTCGATGGGCTCGGACGCCGAGGCGAACAGGTCGCGCGCCAGCACGACCTTGCGCAGCTCGTCGGCCTTGATCCTGGCCACCGCGGCGATGACGGCCCGCTCCCACTCCACCGCGGTCTGGCTGCCGTCACTCCAGCGAACCTCGGCCGGCGCCACGGCCGCCGAGGCCGGCGCCTGCAGCCGGCCGCCTGCCGCGGCGATCGTGGTAAGCCAGGCCACGCCCGCCCGCCTGGCTACGATCGTGGCCGGCACGATCAGCACCGAGCCGGCCGAGGCGGGGTCGAAGGTGAAGCTGCCGAACGCGACCGGCCCGGTGCCCGGCAGGCCCACCTCGTCGGTGACGCGCGCGTCGGCGAAAAGCTCGGACAGCCACCGCTCGCCGACCGCGAACCGGTCCGCGCCCGCCGGAATCGTCAGCCGGACTGCCTCGCCCCACCCGACGAGCCCGTCTCCGCGGTGCACCCAGGCCGACGGTGCCAGGTCAGGCAGCCGGACGAGCAGGTCTCCGGGGTCGGGCACCTTGACCGTCTTGACGGTCAAGGTCGTCCGCATCGGCATTTCCCCGCGATCCTGCTCAGCTCCCACGGGACTCCACTTTACGTGCGGTAACAAAGCGGCCAGGACCGAGGGGAGCGGGACGTAACAGCGCACCGGCCAGCCGGAACCCCAGCCAGGCGGCCAGCACGGCGACGACGAGGCTGCCGATGACGTTCAGGCCCGCCTCGCCGATGGCACCGTCTTCCAGCAGCCGGAGCGTCTCGTACCCGAACGTCGAGAACGTGGTGAGGCCGCCGCAGAAGCCGGTGCCGATGAGCAGCACGACAGATGATGGCAGCCCGAGGTGTCGCTGCGCGCCGAGCAGGAAGCCGAGCAGCAGCGACCCGGCCACGTTGACCGCGAAGGTGCCGTAGGGAAACACGCTGTCGTGCCTGGCCTGCACGGCGCGGTCGACCAGGTACCTGGCCGGCGCCCCGATCATGCCGCCTACCAGCACCAGCAGCACGGTCACGAGGGGCTGCCGCCTGTATAGGTGTGGACGTGCACGTCATCCACGATGACCAGGCCGCCGGTGACCAGCTCGGCGACCTCGTCAAGGAACGCCTCGGTCCGCTCGGCGGTGTCCACGATGATGATGATCATCGGCAGGTCCTCGCTGAGCGACAGGAGCCTGCTGGTGTGGATCCGCGAGGATGCGCCGAAGCCCTCGAGGCCGCGGAACACGCTGGCCCCGGCAAGCCCGCGCTGGTGCGCCCGGTGCACGATCTCCGCGTAGAGCGGCTTGTGGTTGTACCGGTCCGACTCGCCGATGAAGATCGTGATCCGCCGCGCCGGACCGATGAGCCTCATCCACCGCCTCCTGCCCGCCGCGCCCGGCTCCCGCCCGTCGACGACACCCTGGCCAGCTTCATCCCCGTCCACACTGCCACGAGTCCGGCCAGGATGCTGCTGAGCGCGTACGCGTCCGCGAGCGCCAGCGCGTGCCCGGTCAGCAGCGTCATCACCCCGGCCGCGTACGTCGAGAACGTCGTGTACCCGCCCAGCAGGCCCACGGCCAGCAACGGCCGCAGGAAGCGACGCGGCGGCCACACCTCGAGCAGGTAGAACATCAGCAGTCCGAGCAGCAAGCACCCGGACACGTTCACCGCGAAGATGGCCCACGGAAACCCGTGCCCGGCCGGGAACGCCACGCTCAGGCCGTAGCGGGCCGCGCTGCCGAGCCCGCCGCCCACCGCGATCGCCGCCAGGTCGGCGGTGCCAGGGCCGGAGGCGCCGCGTGCGCGCCGCGTCACGGGACGGGCGGACGCCACCTGGCCCGCACTGCCTGGCACCCGGCGTTCCTCCTCAGCGGTTGTGGCCATCACCGGCCGCGTCCCGACGCAGGCGGAAAAAACGCCCGCGATCACAGTGACAAGAGTAGATGCCTGTGCCGCAAGGCGTGATACGGTGGTCCACTATTACCCACTAACTCGATGGGAGACATAGGATGGTCTCTCCGGTCACCTTCGCTGGGCCTCCGCTGGCGGATCACGCCCAGGCAGGAAACGCCGCGCTGCTCGGCCCCGCCCGGCTCGCCCGGCTGGTGCGCGACGTGGTGGATGCGGGGGAGTGGCAGTCCGCGGTCATGTTCAGGGCCAGCAGGCACTGGTTTCACCGGCTGGAGCTCACCGAGAGCTTCGAGATATGGGTACTGGCATGGCTGCCGGGACAGCACACTGGATTCCATGACCATGGCGACGCAGCCGGCGCCTTCGCGGTGGTGCAGGGCGAACTGCGCGAGCGCCTGGCCCGGCCAGGCAGCCGTGACGTGCATGCCCGGACGGCATGGCAGGGCAAGATGACGTCCTTCGGCAGGCAGCACCTGCATGACGTCGGCAACGACTCGGCCGCTCCGGCCGTCAGCGTGCACGCATACTCACCGCCGCTGACCGCGATGCGGCGGTACGACATGACGGCCTCGGGCCTCACGCTGGTTGGCACCGACCTGGCGGAGGAGGACTGGTGATCCCGCCGGGCCCGCGCAGTATCGACGAGGTGCTGGCCACTGCCCGGAGCGGGCTGGCCCGGCTCGGCCCGGAGGAGGCCAGCAGCGCGGTAGCCGATGGCGCCGTCCTGGTCGATATCCGGCCCGCCGCACAGCGGGCGGCAGAGGGCGAGATCCCTGGCGCGCTGGTCGTCGAGCGTAACGTGCTTGAATGGCGCTTCGATCCTGCCTGCGACGCCAGGCTCCCCGTCGCCGACTACGACCTGCACGTCATCGTGGTCTGCTCCGAGGGCTATACCTCAAGCCTGGCCGCCGCCGCGCTGCAGGAGCTTGGCGTGCACCGGGCCACCGACCTGGCCGGCGGCTTCCGCGCGTGGGAGGCCAGCGGGCTGCCGACGCTGGCCCCGGCTCACAGCAGCGTCAGCTGAACCGGCTCGGGCGCAGCGCTGCCCGATCCTTCCCCGGCGGCGGCGTCGCGCCGCTGCGCCCCGAGGCCAGGAGGCCAGCGCCGCGCATCCCGAGCAGCCGGAACGCGCCGCGCCGCCCGCGGCGTCACCCGGCCGACGTGATACTTGCCGGCCAGTTCCGCCACCTGCTCGCAGATCCGCCGCTGATAGGCCGCGGGCGCGTAGGCACGGCTGCCGTACAGGTCGCGGTAAGGGCCCACGAGCTCGGGATGATGCTCGCGCAGCCAGGCCAGGAACCATTCCCTGGCCCCTGGCCGCAAGTGCAGCACGATGGGGCTTACGTGCGTGGCGCCGGTGGCCGCGATCTCCCGCACGGCGCGGTCAAGCTCAGCGGGGGAGTCGGACAGGTAAGGAACCACGGGACCCATCAGCACGCCGCATGCCAGTCCCCGCTGGTTCAGGGCCGCGCACGCGGCCAGCCGGCGCTCCGGCGCGGGCGCTCCGGACTCGATAAGTCGAGAAAGCTCTTTATCGATAATGCCGACGGACACGTTGAGGCCTACCTCGGTGACCTCGGCCGCCTCCGCCAGCAGGTCGATGTCACGCAGCACCAGGGTGCCCTTGGTGAGGATGGAGAACGGGTTAGCCGCCTCGGTCAGCGCGCGGATGATGCCGGGCATCAGCTGGTAGCGGCCCTCCGCACGCTGATAACAGTCCACATTCGTGCCCATCGCGATGTGCTCGCCGCGCCAGCGCGCGGCCGCCAGCTCCCTGCGCAATAGCTCGGGGGCGTTCACCTTGACCACGATCTGCGTGTCGAAGTCGCGGCCGGCGTCGAAGTCCAGGTAGGTGTGCGTGTTGCGGGCAAAGCAGTACCGGCACGCGTGGCTGCAGCCCCGGTAGGGATTGATGGTCCACCGGAACGGCACCCGCGACGCCTCCGGCACCTTGCTGATGATCGTCTTTGCGTGCACCTCGTGAAAGGTCATGCCGCGAAAGCCCGGAGTGTCGAACGTCCGCGTCACGGAGGCGAGGTCGAACAGCGCGGGCGCCGCCGCGAAATCCTGGCCGGCCTCACCGGCGAGCCGGAGCGTGTCCCAGCGCATAGCACGAGCCTAGAATAATTGTTCGATCAGATCAAATACACTTTCGAGACATGCCCGCAGCGTCGGCCATCACGACACACCTCCGGATTTACCGGCGACTACTTCGCTTCCTCTTGCCGTCTGCAAAGGCCTAGTAAAGAATCGTCTGAAGGGGTCGGCCGCCGCGCCGGTCCAGGGTTGGCTTGAGCACTTCGGCCGGAGGTGGCGCTGTGGCCTTGTCGATGGAAGAGCAGCGCATCCTTGATGAGATGGAACGCAATCTCGCTGCCGACGATCCCCGGCTGGCATCCCGGCTCGGCTCATTCGGTGAGCAGCGGGTATCCAGCGCGATCCGGTCCCAGCAGGCCCGCACCATCGGGGGCGTGCTAGCGCTCGCGCTCATCGCGGCGATCACGATCATGGTCTTTGTGGTCAGCCCGTTCGCCACCCACGTCCGGCACGACACGACCAGGCCGACCTCACGCGCCTCGGCCTCACCGGCCAGCAGCGCAAGCGCGACGGCCGCAGGGGCCAGGGGTCCGCTGAAGGCACGGACGGGCTCTGCCGGCTAGGCCGGACCGGCTGTCAGGACTCCCGCCATAGCTGCAGCAGGTACTGCTCCAGCCCCTCAAGTTGCTTGCGCGCCTGCTGGAACTCGTCGCTAAGCGGATCGGCCTCCGGCTGGAAGAGCTCGGCGTAGCTGTGCAGTGCCGCGGCCCGGTTCCTGGTGTAGACGTGCACGCCGTAGTCGCCGACGCCGCCAGCGAGCCGGAGGCCCTCGATGGCCCGCCCGGCAGAGCCCATGTCCACACTGAGCTGCCCACGCAGGTACAGGACGCACTTGGCCTCGTCCTCGTACCCGTCGCTGAACGGCGGCGGAGCGGCGTCCCACTCCTCGATCGTCAGCTGCACCCCGAGATGCTCCTGGGCGCATGACACGATCAGCTGATCGCGCCCGGCGCTGATGAGCGCGTCGACCGGCGGGATCGGACCGCCCGGCGCATCAAGGTCAGCCGCAGGATCGTGCACCCGGAACGTCATGCGCTCCGGGAAGACCGGAATCTCCACCCGAAGCACCCTGCGACTCAATGTCCCCCCTCTGAGACCGATGAGAGCCTTGCATAACAGGATGCTCCGAACTGGCACTACTTGCGCGCCCAATTGGTGATAAAGACTTAGCTATGACGCTCAGTCGCCGGCCTGTCACCTGCGCTGGAGCTGTCTTCAGGCCATGACAGCAGCAACCGGGATCCCCGGAGTAACGCACCGGTTCGTCCAGGCCGGCGGGCTGCGCATGCACATAGCCGAGGCGGGCCAGGGCCCGCTCGTGCTGCTGCTGCACGGCTTCCCGGAGAGCTGGTACTCCTGGCGCCATCAGCTCACCGCGCTGGCCGCTGCCGGATACCACGCGGTCGCCCCCGACCAGCGCGGTTACTGCCAGACCGGGCCACCCGGCCTGCCAGAGCATCCGGCCGAGGTCGGCGACTACACGATCCTGCACCTGACCGGCGACGTCATCGCGCTGATGGACGCCCTCGGCGAGCAGCACGCGGTCGTCGCCGGTCACGACTGGGGTGCGCCAGTGGCGTGGCACGCGGGACTGTTCCGTCCCGACAGGATCCGGGGCGTCATCGCGCTCAGCGTGCCCTACCGCCCGCGTGGCAGCACGCCGCCCATCGCGACCCTGCGCTCGCAGTTCGGCGAGAGCTTTTACATGGTGTACTTCCAGCGGCCTGGCGTCGCCGACGCGGAGCTAAGCCGCGACCCGGTGGCCACGTTCCGCACGATTTTGTACAGCCTTTCCGGCGAGTCACCTGGCATGTCCCTTATCCCGGCCGGCGGCGGCTTCCTGGACTCCGGCGCGCAGCCACCGAGGCTGCCGAACTGGCTCAGCGAGCAGGACATCGGCGCCTACGTCGCCCAGTACGCGCAGGCTGGCTTCACCGGGCCGCTGAACTGGTACCGGAACCTGGACCGGAACTGGGAGCTGACCGGCGCGTGGCAGCACGCGCCGGTGCTGGTGCCGGCGCTGTTCATGGCAGGCGAGCGTGACCCTGTTATCGGTTTCTCGCGGCTCGATGGCCTGGCGGACGTGGTGCCGAGGCTGACCGACTCGATCATCCTGCCCGGCTGCGGACACTGGACGCAGCAGGAGCGGCCGGCCGAGGTGAATGCCGCGATGACTCGCTTCCTGAACGACCTGGGCTAGCCGGCGCATCCTGCCCGCTGTGCCGGAGCAACCGCGGCCACTGGCGCCTGGGGGTAGTTCCGCACGAGGCGGGGCGCGCAATACCGGCGGTCAGCCTCGCTGCGGACTCGACCCGCAACCCCGGCCAGCCGACCCTGGGGGGAGGGGGCGGCGGGCCGGGGGCGGGCCCTGCGGGCCCTGGGGGGGTGGGCCCGTGACGGACCCTGGGGGGAAGGGCCCGACGCTGAAATCGATTGCTACTTTGCCACGGTACCGGATTCTGACGCCGCGCGGGTGCTGGCCGGTTCCCAAATGAGACGCAGCTCACTACCGGGCCAATCCAGGTCGCTAACTCGCCCGCCCGCCCATACCGGCGAAGGCCAGGTCTGGGACCCGGCCGGGCCCGCGTTAGCCTCCAGGCAGCGGCGCGGGCAGCCCGGCCCTGGCGCGCGCCTCCTGCCACAGCAACGCGTACTGCCGGGCAGCCTGGCTGCGCGGCGCGAAGGCACTGACCGGCGCCCGGTGCACCGACATCTGCTCGATCACCGACAGCGCCGGGATCGCCGCGGTCGCGAAATCGGGTCGCTGCGCAGGCAGGTCCGCCGCGATCTGGGTGTGCAGCCGCTTGCGCCGGTCGATCATCGAGAAGAAGGCCAGCACTCCAGGCCGGTGCCCGTTGAAGCCGCTGACAAACTCGGTGAGCTGGTCCAGGGTGCGCACCGACAGCGTGGTCGGTATCAGCGGCACCAGCAGCAGGTCGGCGGCGTGCAGAACGCTTTCCGACAGCAGCGAGATGCTCGGCGGGCAGTCGAGTATGACGGCGTCGTACTCGCTCTTCAGCGGTGCCAGCAAGCTGGCCAGCTTCCGCTCCGGCCGCTTGGCCTCGTCGAGCAGGAGGTCCAGGTTGCGATAGGTGAAGTCGGCGGGCAGCAGGTCGAGGCCGTCGAAATCGGTGCCCTTGATCGCGCCGTCGAGCGACCTGCGGCCGTGGATGAGCGCCTTGCCGCCACCTTTCACCCTGGGCTTGATCCGGAACAGGTAACTGGCCGCGCCCTGCGGGTCCAGGTCCCACAGCAGCACGCGGTAGCCGTCCCTGGCTGCCAGGTAGCCCAGGTTCACGGCGGTGGCAGTCTTGCCGACACCGCCCTTGATGTTGTACGTGGCGAATATCTTCATGCACCGCTCACCTGCGTCAGGGCCGTCAGCCGCTGCTGGCTGGCCGGCCTCGCGAAGGCAGCGAACCGGCCGTCGAACTCGGACCTGGCCCGCCGCTGCCGCAGGGCCAGTCCCGCCGCGATCTCGCCCATGGCCAGCAGCGTCTGCGCTGGGGCACTGTGCTGCGCCACCATCTGGGTGGCGAACGCGCGGATCTCCGCGTGCTGAACCTCGGCGTCCTGGAACTCGCCGAGGCAGTCCTGCAGCGCCTTCAGCTCCCGGATCGCCTGCCAGCGCTGAGCCGGGTCGTACAGCGGGCCGAACATCTCCAGCAGGTACCGCAGTTCCTTGCAGCGCTTGCGCAGGTCATGCAGATCGCTTGCCGGTGACGCCGCGGTGATGCGGAGGCCGGCCCGGACCGCGCGCCGCTGCGCGACCGCGATCCGCGCTCCGGCGAACTGCGCCGCGGCGGGCTGTCTGCGCCCCGGCCGCACCTGCGCCAGCGCTGCCCGCCAGCCGCTGGCCAGCCGCGTGAACCTGGCCGACCGCAGTCCGCGGCTCAGGTCGCGATAGGCAGCCGCCCGTGCCTGTATCAGGTAGTCACGGAACGGCAGCAGGTCCTCCGGCTCCGCCCCGATCAGGCCGCCCGCCATGGCGGCGAATCCCAGCAGGTACACGTCCAGGTCCCGGCCCGGCGTCGTCAGGTCGCCCAGCCAGCGGAACTCGGGACGGTAGGCGTCCGCGAGCCTGTCCGGGAGCACCTGGCCGCCGAGCTTGAGGACCGACCGGGTCCGCCGCACCGCCACCCTGAGGTCGTGCAGGAACTCTGTGTCCACGTCCCGGATCGTGCCCCGCAGGTTGCCCTCGACCGCATCGAGCTGGACGGTGAGGATGGCCGCGATGGCCAGCGCGGCCGGCATGCCGGCCGTCAGCTCCGGCTCGGCCTGGCGGGCGGCGGGCTGGTGCCCGGCAGCCGCCAGCACGGCCTCCAGCGCGGAGCGGTCGCTGGCCTGGGCGCCGCAGCAGGCCGCCAGCGATGCACTCAGCCGGCCGACCTGTGCCTGGTAGCCGCGCACCGCGCAGACCGCCAGCCGCGGCGGGGCCTGCGCCCTGGCTGGGTAGCTGACGGTCATGCTGTCGACGCTGAGCCTGGCCACCGTCTTCTGGTCAGAGTTCAGCACCCTGCGCTCGCGGACCTCGCTGACCGCACGCGCGACCGGGGCCAGCGCCCTGACGCCGGCAACTGGCTCGAGCAGCTCGCGCAGCGGCCCCGCGGGCAGCGCCGTCACCAGGCTCGGCCAGCCGACAGCGCGCCCGTTGCCCGACGACACCGGCAGGCTGGCAAGGCGCTCGCCGTCGCGTCCGGTCAGCACCAGCTCGGTGCCCGCCCGGCCGGCCTGCTGCTCGAGCGCGAGCCCGGCTCGGTAGAGGCGCCAGTCGAAGGTGTCGAGCCATGTCCGCCGGACCCGCCGGACTGGTCCTTCCTCGCCGCATGTGAACGCGTGCCCAGTGCCCTGAGCTACCGAGTCCAGGAGATCCGGTGTGGCTCCGGCGCCTTCGAGCACGAACTCGCGGGAGCCATTTTGCACTATATTGACCTCGTATAAGGTGAATCTTAGCAATTACAAATAAACAGACATCCTGCGTTAATCCAGCGTTAACTCACGCTAGCATTCGGGTGCCTGGCCGGCCAGACGATACGGTGCGGTCGGGTGACGTCCCGCCGCCTTCCGGTACCGTGGCAGCCGATGGTCAACTGGGACACGGTCTCGTCGCTCGTGACGGGCTTTGGCACTCTGGTGCTGGCGGTGGCTACCTTCAGCGCGGTCCGCTCCGCGAACCGCGCCGCCAGGGTCGCCGAGCAGGCGCTGCTGGTCGGCGTGCGGCCGCTCCTGGTGCCGTCCCGGCTCGACGACACCTCGCAGAAGATCTTCTACGGCGACGCGAAGTTCCAGGTGCTGCTCGGTGGACGGGGCGCGGCGGAGGTCGAGGGCGGCATCGTCTACCTTGCGATCTCGCTGCGGAACGCCGGCCGGGGCATCGGGGTGCTGCACGGCTGGCGGTTCCGGGCCGGGCGGGAGACCATCGACGGTCACCCGGACCTCGCCGACTTCCATCCGCAGCAGCGGGACCTGCTGATTGCTCCTGGCGACATCGGGTTCTGGCAGGGCGCGTTCCGTGATCCCGCCGACCCGCAGTACGAGAACGCCGTCGCTGCCGTCCAGTCCGGCGAGCTGCTGAGCATTGACGTGCTCTACGGCGACCACGAGGGCGGTCAGCGCGCGATCAGCAGGTTCACGCTGCAGCCGATGCAGGGGCACGGCGACAACCAGGAACGAGTGTGGGTGGCCTCGGTCGTCCGGCACTGGAACATCGACCGGCCCGACCCTCGCTAGCCGGCCCGCCTGAACCAGCGACGCGCTGCTCTGGCTGCCCGCAGCAGGCTGGGCGATGATGGGGACAGAGCCGGAAACAGTTAGGACGTCAGCATGCTGCAGGTATTTGGATTCGACCGGATCGGCGTGGTCATCGGCGACATCTACTTCATCGACCCGGCACCGGCGAAGGGCCAGGAGGGCGCAGAGCGCGGCGTCAGGCTCGAGCTGAGGATGCTTCGCCCCGGTGAGCTGACCGGGTCCATCTACTCCTCCCGGCCGATCACGATTGCTGAGCCGGTATGGCGTGCGGACCTGCTCGAGGCGGCGGACGGGCCGCCGGGAAGCCTGAACCGCGCGCACCACCATCCGGGCATGCACGGCTGGGAGCCGGGCAAGCGCGTCTTCGACCGCGACCTGTCGTCTGATCCCGTGGCGTGGGTCGCCGCGACGCTCGCCGACCTTGAGGGGCTGCTCAGCCGGGCCGGCATCGAGGTTGACTCCGAACTCAAGGCCGATGCCGAGCGGCTGCGCGCCAGCGTGCCGGAGATCAAGACCGCCGTGAGCAGCATGCTCGACCGGGTCAAGGCCGGCGAGCTCGGGACGGCGCCCGACGGAAGTAGCGAACTGGCCAGCGCCAGGGTTAGCTGGCTTTAGCCTGTACCGGGCAGTGCCTGGGAGGTCCACATGACGAGTTCCACGGATATCGCCCGCCAGTTCTACAGCTGGGTGCGGCAGCCCTCGAACGTCGACAGGTGCGAGCGCTGCCACCTGCCAAGGTCGGTACACGGAGCCGACTGGGCCTGTCCTGGCCGGCCGTCGAACCGAGTCGCCACTGCGTTATTAGTACTCGGAGCCGCGCTGACGGTAGCGGGCATCGTGCTCAGGGTGCTCGCGGGCTCCTCGGTCCAGAGCAGCCGCGCGATGCTGATGGCAGACGCGACGCTGCTCGGGATCCTGCTCGTCATCGCCGGGCTCACATTGTCAGGCCGTCAGCGTTAGGACAGCCGGGCCCTTTCGCCGTTAACGTAGTGTCCCTCACACTGGGCACATGCAGGACTTCGACGTTCTGGTCATCGGGTCGGGTCCCGGCGGACAGAAGGCGGCCATCGCGGCGGCCAAGCTCGACCGCAGTGTGGCCATCGTCGAGCGGCCTGCCATGCTCGGCGGCGTGTGCCTGAACACCGGCACGATTCCGTCCAAGACACTCCGCGAGGCCGTGCTCTACCTCACCGGGCTCGACCAGCGCGAGATGTACGGGCAGAGCTACCACGTCAAGGACGAGATCACCATCGGCGACCTCACCGCGCGGACGCACCATGTGGTCAGCCGGGAAGCAGACGTGGTGCGCAGCCAGCTCACCAGGAACCGGGTTGCGATCCTCACCGGCACAGCCCACTTCACCGGCCCGACCTCGGTCGAGGTGATCGATGCGGAAGGCCGCAGCCGCGACGTCGCCGCCGACAAGATCATCGTCGCAACCGGCACCAAGCCGGCCCGTCCGCCCAGCGTCGAGTTCGACGACCGGACCATCATCGACTCCGACGGGATCCTGAAGCTGGAGCGGATTCCCCGGTCCATGGTCGTGGCGGGCGCAGGCGTCATCGGGATCGAGTACGCATCCATGTTTGCCGCCCTCGGCACCAAGGTGACGGTCATCGAGCAACGCGACCGGATGCTGGAGTTCTGTGACCTGGAAGTGGTCGAGGCGCTCAAGTACCACCTCCGCGACCTGGCCGTCACGTTCCGCTTCGGCGAGACGGTATCGGCGGTCGAGTCCCGGCCGGAGGGAGCGATCGCGGCGCTGGCCAGCGGGAAGCGGATCCCCGCGGAGACCGTCATGTACTCGGCCGGACGGCAGGGCATGACCGACAACCTGAACCTGCAAGCCGCCGGCCTGACCGCCGACGCCCGCGGCCGGATCAGCGTGGATGAGTGCTTCCGCACCGCAGTGCCTTCGATCTACGCGGTGGGCGACGTGATCGGCTTCCCGGCGCTGGCGGCGACGTCGATGGAGCAGGGCAGGCTAGCCGCGCACCATGCCTGCGGCGAGCCCGCGCATACCGCGCACCTGCTGCAGCCGATCGGCATCTACAGCCTGCCGGAGATCAGCTTCATCGGGCAGACCGAAGACCAGCTCACCCAGGAGTGCGTGCCGTTCGAGGTCGGCGTGTCGCGCTATCGCGAGCTGGCCAGGGGGCAGATCATCGGCGACTCCTACGGCGTGCTCAAGCTGCTGGTCTCGCCGGTGGATCACACCCTGCTGGGCGTGCATGTCTTCGGCACCGGGGCGACCGAGCTAGTGCACATCGGGCAGGCCGTGATGGGCTGCGGAGGGACCGTCGACTACCTGGTGGACGCGGTCTTCAACTACCCGACGCTGGCCGAGTCCTACAAAGTGGCGGCACTCGACGCCACCAACAAGATGCGTCAGGTCGAGCGCTTCTCTGCCTGAGCCAGGGCCTGCCGCGGCGAGCCTGCCAGCGTCCGCTCTGCAGGCGGCTGCCGATTCAGCCGCAGCCGCACGCCCCACCGCAGCACCCGCCGCCGGCCGTCGGCCGGGATGCCGAGCCGGCGCGGCCCCCGACCGCAACCGTCGACAGCAGCTTGACCGTGTCGTCGTGGCCCTGCGGGCACGTCGCCGGGTCAGACGCCTGGCTCATCGGCCGAGTCTGCTCGAAAGTGTCGCCGCATGCACGGCAGCGGTACTCGTATCGAGGCATGCCGTGATGATACCCGGCACGGCCGCCTTTTCAGCCCCCAGACCCGGGCGGGCGGGCGGCGCTGATCGCGCTCAGGCGCTCCCGCCGCCCGCCCGCCAGGTCATCAGAGGCCGCCGCTCGGCGAGAGGTCGTAGGTCTGCGTCCGCGGCAGGTCTGGGTTGTGCGGCAGCTTCAGGCTGCCGGTCTGGACCAGCGTCAGCCTGCTGAAGTACAGGCGCCCGCCGTGACCCGGCCATAGCCGTGCCCGCCAGAGGTTCACCAGCACCGGGAAGCTGTAGTACTTCCCAGCGGCGCACGACGGGAAGCAGGCATCGATCCGCAGGATTCCGATGCCGAAGGCCACGCCCGTCCAGGTAGGCCAGTGCAGCCTGGACAGGTAGGTGTCGGCGTCTGCGCAGGCCAGCACGTAGGAGGAAGGCCTTACCACGGCCTTGCCGGCGCAGGTCACGACGACGACCGGCCGCGCTGCGGGAGCGGCCGTCGCGGAACCGGCGGCGGCCGCGAAGACCGCAGCTGCCGCCCCGCAACTCGCGGCGGCAGCCACCAGCACCCGCGCACGCCTGGATGATGACAGTTTCATGGAATCGTCCGTTTCCTAATGGTCACACCAGCCCCTCTGGCAACGACCTCACCACGGTTATCCCACTGAGCCGCACGGGCGTTAGCACACTCGCGGAAGCGCCAGCCTCCGGCTGCGTGCTTGCTGGCGCGCCTCCGGCGCGACGGAATCCTCAGTCGGAAACGGGGGAGGGCGCTGCAGCCGCCGGCTGGCTGACCACGACCGCCGGCTCGGGCTCGGTGTAGTAGAACTGCTTGCCGCGCAGCAGCGAGATCAGGGCGCCGAGAATCGACATCGCGATCGCCGCGGTGAACACGATGTCCAGGCCGTGGTGGAACGGCGCCGCGATCAGGTTGGGGAAGAACTCGTGGCCGGTGAGCACCGCCACGTTGTGCCTGGGCAGCTTGGCCAGCACGCCGGTCGGGCCGAGCAGGCCCGCGATGGGGTTGTACCCGAGCAGCGCGGAGAACAGCGTGCTGACCGGCGGTAGGTGCGCGACATGGCTAGCGGCGGCCGCGGGCACGCCCTGGGCCTCCAGTCCCTTGCTGAGCGTCCTCGGCAGGGTGTTCGCCAGGCCGGCGATCATCAGCGAGAAGAAGAAGCCGATCGACAGCGACATACCGGAGTTCTGGAACACCGACCGCATGCCTGAGGCAGCGCCGCGGTGCCTGGCCGGCACGCTGCTCATGATCGAGGAGGTGTTGGGCGAGGCGAACAGGCCAGAGCCCACCCCGTTGCAGAAGATGATGCAGGCGAACGCCCAGTAGGGAAAGTCCACCGGCAGCAGCATGAGGCAGGTGAAGGCGGCCGCCGCCACCAGCAGGCCGGCGGTCGCAAACGGACGCGACCCGTACCGGTCCGAGAGGTAGCCGGAGACTGGCCCGGCGATCAGGAAGCCCGCCGTAAGCGGCAGCATGTAGATGCCAGCCCACAACGGCGTGACGGTGAAGTCGTAGCCGTGCAGTGGCAGCCAGATTCCCGCCAGCCAGATGACCAGCATGAACTGCAGTCCGCCGCGGGCCATGGAACTCATCAGGCTGGCCGCGTTCCCGGCCGCAAAGGCCCTGATCTTGAACAGGCTCATCCTGAACATCGGCTCGGCGATCTTGGTTTCCACGATGCAGAACGTGACGAGCAGCACGACACCAGCCGCCAGGCCGGTGACGACCTTGGGATTGGTCCAGCCCGTAGCGTGCCCGCCGTAGGGCTGGATGCCGAAGGTGATGGCGGCCAGCAGGCTGGTGGCGCCGACCGCGAACAGGACGTTGCCCACCCAGTCGACTCTGGCGCGCCTCGTGGTGGCGATCTCGCGCAGGCTTCGGTAGGCCCAGATGGTGCCCCAGACGCCGATCGGCACGTTGACCCAGAACACCGCGCGCCAGTCCCAGGCCGCCAGCAGGCCGCCGAGCAGCAGCCCGACGAACTGGCCGGAGATGCCCGCGATCTGGTTGATGCCGAGCGCCATCCCGCGCTGGTTGGCCGGGAACGCGTCGGTCAGGATCGCGGCGGAATTGGCCATCAGCATGGCCCCGCCGAAGGCCTGGCCAACGCGCCACAGGATGAGCCAGAGCGCCCCGTCGCCGCCGGTGAACGGATCGAGGGACAGGGCGATCGAGGCCAGGGTGAAGACCACGAAGCCGAGGTTGTAGATCTTGACCCGGCCGAACATGTCGCCGAGCCGGCCGAGGGTCACCACGAGCACCGCCTGCACCAGCAGGTAGCCCATGATCATCCACAGCACGTAGGTGATGTTGCCGGGCGCGAGCGGGCTGAGGTGGATGCCGCGGAAGATGGCGGGCATCGAGATGATCACGATCGAGCCGTCGATCGTGGCCATGGTGATGCTCAGCGTCGTGTTGGACAGGGCTATCCACCTGTACCTGTCCGGCCGCTGCTGCTCCGCTGCCTCCGCCTGCGTTACCTGCCCTTGCCTCATCGCTCCCACGTTCAACCAGCTTACCGGGAAAAGTTTGCTTGATCGCAACTACTTACCTAGCGAACCGTGATGGCGATGCGGATGCTCAGCCAGCAGGCCGCGGGCATGCACATGCTGCGCGACGGCCATGACCGGCAGCTTCAGGAAAGCGGCCAGGCAGCCCCGGTACCCGCCGCAGGGCTAGTGCTGGTCGATGCTCGCCACGGTGGCGCAGTCGTCGGCGAACGTGATCGTCAGATCCAGGTGCTGGCCGGCCAGCACCGCAGGCAGCCAGTGCTTGGCGTCATCCCACATCAGGCCGAGCGGCAGCTCATCCTCGCTGAACCACTGGGACCTGACCTCGTCGGACTCGGCAGGCTCCCCGTCGAAAACCCACGTCTGGTAGACCTGGGCCGTCTGGTCCCACGACGGCCTGGACGGGAACAGGAACTCGATGCTGGCCATGTGCTGCAGCGCGTCGGCCGGCACCGCCAGGCTGGCCTCCTCCATGACCTCGCGGACGGCGGCGCACTCGGGCTTCTCGCCATCCTCGATATGCCCGCCGAGTCCGACCCATTTCCCGGCACCGAAGCCGGCCTTCTTCAGGCCGAGCAGCACCTCCGGCCCGCTGGCTGTATGCCGCCTGATCAGGCACAGGCATGTCCGCGTCATCATCGGCACAGCCTAGCGGCCGCCCGCGCGTTGGCAGGGCATCTGCGCGGCGTGACCGCTTATGGCGCGCCGGCCGGACGCGGCACCGCTACAGGCCGCCCCTGGCGGTCCCGGTCACGACGGACTGCGGCCAGGTCATCAGGACGGTATCGCTGACCAGGCTGTGCAGGGTCGGATGGCGGCCCTGGCGGCCGTGCAGCGTCGGGTTCTCGGCCGGCCCTGGGACCATCAGAGTGACGATCAGCGAATGGCTCGCCACCGGGTTGTCGGAGATCAGCACGATCTGCAGCACTGAGCGCAGGCGGGCCGCCGACCTGAAGAATCCCGCCCTGACGACCGCGGCCGTGGCGGCCGACAGCACCTGCCTCTCGGCTGGCGTTTCGGTCGGAAGGTAGCTGCACGATCGCAGCTGCCGCTGCCTGGCGACCGGGTAGATCGCGCGCCAGCGGCTGAAGTACCTGGCCAGCTCGGCGCGGCTCAGGCCGCCTGAGGTACGGGCGATGTCGAGCACCTGCCCGGCCGTGTCGTCGCGAACCTGCGCCAGCAGGGCTGACCCCAGCGCCTGCCGCGCGGCGGCGGCCTGCCCGGCGCGGACCACCCCGGCGTACCCGACAGCGGTCTGGTCAGTTCCGCAGGCCGGCAGCGGCGGGGCGAAGGACCGGCCGGGGTTGCCGATGCCAGTCGTGCTGGCGCCGGGCGCCAGCCCGCTGCTGGCATGGCCGGCCGGACCCTGCGACAGCAGCAACCCGAGGCCGCCGTGCACGGTCGCCTCGGTCACGGTAGCGGCCGCAGTCTTCCCTGGCGGCGAAGCCTGCACGTCGTGGTGCACCGGCCCGCTGGCGGGCGCGCCGCCACCGGCCGCGGTCCAGACCGTCGCGATCAGGGTGGCGACCACCGCCACGAGCACCGCGCCAAGGCTGAGCGCCACCACCGTGGTGACATTCTCGTCCCAGCGTTCCCTCGTCATTTCGCCTTCCCGCAATGCGATGACGGCTGACATGAGCCGTTCCGCGAATGGCCAGGCACTCCCTATGACGCGCCTAGGTGGCCATTAGGTTCCCGTCGTTTCACGCCTCGCCGCGAGCCAGCGCGATCAGCCGGTCCAGCACCGCGCCGTCGCTAACCCGCAGGCCGTCGTGCTCGTACTCGTTCGTTACCCAGCAGCGCAGGCTGCCGATCGCTGCCGCGGTCCGCAGCGATAGCTCCCTCGGCACGTACATGTCATCGAAGTACAGCGCGGCGGCGGCTGGCACCTCGTTGCGCGCGAGCCGCTCGGGATCATACAGCCGCGGCCAGTCCTGGCGGGCTGCAAGCAGCTCGGCGCACTCTGCCAGCGGCCGGAGTGCCGGGTCGAGCTGGAACGCCCACGGGTACACCATCTCCCCGGTGAACATCACCGGCCCGCCCGCGGGCAGCGAGGCCGCGGCGTCGAAGGCGCCGAACTCGGCCCTGATCCGCTGCGCCGACCACCGGGTGGCCGCGCCCTGCGCGTAGCACGACTCCTGCAGCACCGCATACAGGGGTGCTGCCGCGAAGCTCAGCAATGCCTGCATCCGGTGCAGGAAGTCATCGCTGAGCTCCGGGCCGGCAAACGCGTCCTCGAGCAGGTAGTGCAGCACATGGCTGCCAGAGCCTGAGCCGAGCTGGATGCCGGCCGACTGGAACCGCTCGACCGTTAGCGTCCCGCCGCCAGGCAGCTCGGCGGGCCGCTCGGCCAGCGCGCGGGCGACCTGCCGAGCGCGCTCGACGTCCATCGGGTAGCGCTGGTAGTGCGCCCGGTTCTTGGCCTCGACGTGACCGTAGGTCAGCCGGTACACCTCGTCAGCGGTCGCGGTCAGCCCCGGCAGCCCGCCTGCGATCAGCGCCTCGCGGATCCCCGCCGGTGCCCGCGACAGGTAGGCAACGGTGCAGAACCCGCCAAAGCTCTGCCCCAGCACCGACCACGGCTCGCCGCCGGTGACCTGCCTGCGTATCAGCTCGGCGTCGGCGACGATCGAGTCGGCCCGGAAATGCGCGAGGTAGTCGGCCTGCGCCACCGCGGTCGGGAACCTGGCCAGGGTCTGCCTGGTGGCGGGAGTGGACCGGCCAGTGCCCCGCTGGTCCAGCAGCAGCACCCGGAAGTCGCGCAGCGCGCGGTCGAGCCAGCCATCGCGGCCGACCGGCCGCTGCGCCCCCATGCCGGGGCCGCCCTGCAGGAACAGCAGCCAGGGCAGCCGCCTGGCGCCGTCCGCGGCGGCCGCCACCTCCCGGCCGAACACCTCGATCTGCTCCCCGTCTGGCCGGGAATGGTCCAGCGGCACGCTGAAGACGCGGTCGGTCAGCACCGTGCCTGGCTGGCGGTAGGTGGACATGAAGTGCACCCTAGCCCGGCCCGGCCCAGGCAGGTGGCGGGCAGCGCGGACAGCCGCGCATTAGGATGATCACCCTGGCGGCCCGGACTGACGCAGGCCGGCCGCCGAAGGAGCCCCATGCCAGGACTGAACTCCGCGGCCGGCGAGAGCCACGACCTCCCGCGCGGGCCCGGCGCGATCATGTTCGCCGCCGACCAGGCCTCGCGCGGCGTCGGGATGGAACTGATCCATGCCGGCCAGGGCACGGCCGTGGTCAGGATGCGCATCGCGATGCAGATGCTCAACGGTCACGCCGTCGCGCACGGCGGCTACGTCTTCATGCTCGCGGACACCGCGTTCGCGTGCGCGTGCAACAGCGACGGCGTGGCCACCGTCGCGGCCGGCGCCGACATTAGCTTCCTCGCGCCGGTCCTGGAGGGCGACGTGCTGACCGCAACGGCGACGCAACGCGCCAGGCACGGCCGCAGCGGCATCTACGACGTGACCGTGCGCCGGGGCGAGGAGGTCGTCGCGGAGTTCCGTGGCCGCAGCCGCACGGTCGGCTGACCGGTCCGAACATCGCCGGCGCAGCGCTGACTGGTCACCCACCCGCTGATCTCCTGCAACCCTGCAGCCCGCCCGAGGGTGATCTTCGGCGAACCTGGAGGAAAGTGCAGTACATTCACCGGCGTGCCACCACGCGACCTCGCCTACCGCCTCTACAGCCGCCGGCTGCGGCGACGCCTGCAGGGCGGGCCGCTGCCCAGGCACATCGGCCTTATCGTCGACGGCAACCGGCGCTGGGCCAGGCAGGCGGGCCTGGCCAGCCCGAGCGAGGGCCACCGGCGAGGTGCCGAGCACCTCTGGGAGGCGCTGTCGTGGTGCCAGGCAATGGGAATCCGGCACGTCACCGTCTTCCTGTGTTCCGCCGAGAACCTGGCCAGGCGCGACGACGGTGAGGTTGCCACGCTCATGGAGATCATCGAGCACGTCCTGGTGCCCAGGATCGCCACCCGGGATCCGGCCTGGCAGGTGCACGTCGCCGGGCTGGTCGACATGCTTCCGGACAGCACGGCGCGAGCGCTCAAGGACGCCATGGAGGTCACGCGCGGCTGCCCGAGCGGTGCGCACATCACCCTGTGTGTCGGATACGGCGGCCGCCAGGAGATCGTGGAAGCAGTCCGTGCCCTGCTGGAGGAGGGGGCGGCCGCTGGCAGCACTCTGGCTGACCTCGCGCAGGCGCTCGAGCCTGCCGACATCGCCAGGCACCTTGCCGGGGCCGGGCAGCCGGAGCCAGACCTGATCATCAGGAGCAGCGGCGAGCAGCGGCTGTCCAACTTCCTGCTGTGGCAGGGCACCGGCGCCTACCTGCACTTCTGCGACTGCTACTGGCCCGCCTTCCGCGAGGTGGACTTCCTGCGAGCGCTGCGGGACTTTGCCGCCAGGCAGCACCGGCCGCTGGCCGGCTGAGCCGTGCGGGTCGCACTGTACCTGGGCAGCTCGCTCGGGCACCGGCCGGAGTTCCGAGCCGCTGCCGCGCAGACCGGGGAACTGATGGCAAGAGCAGGCCTTTCCATCATCTACGGCGGCGCGAGCGTCGGGCTGATGGGCCTGCTGGCCGACGCCGCGCTGGCGGCAGGCGGCGAGGTCATCGGGGTCATCCCGGCCGGGCTGTTCGCTGCCGAGGCAGCACACCAGGGGCTGACCAGGCTGGAGATCGTCGGGTCGATGCACGAGCGGAAGGCGCGGATGGCCGAGCTTGCCGACGCGTTCGCCGCGCTGCCAGGCGGGCTCGGCACCCTGGACGAGCTGGTAGAGATGCTGACCTGGCAGCAGCTGCGGCTGCATAGTAAGCCGATTGCGCTGCTGGACGTGGACGGCTTCTGGGACGGGCTGCTCGGCTTCGTCAATGAGCTGGTCGGCCATGGTTTCGTGCCGCCCGCTAGCCGCGACCGGATCATCCGGGCCGCGAGCCCGGCCGAGCTGGTCGAGGCACTGCGATCCTAATCGGGCAGCCGGCAACCTTTTCCGGTGGCCAGGCAGTCGTGGATGCTGAGACGGCACTCACCAAGCCTCAGGAGCCGCAGTGTTCGAGGAGTTCGTGGCCGCCCGCGGCCAGGCTTTGCAGCGCTTCGGCTACGTACTGACAGGTGACTGGGCCCTGGCCGAGGACTTGCTGCAAACCTCGCTTGCCAAGGCCTACCCGCGCTGGTCGCGGGTGCAGCGGGACGATCCGGAGGCGTACGTCCGCAAGATCATGCTCAACACCTGGGCGTCGTGGTGGCGGCGAAAGTGGCGCGGGGAAGTGCCCAGCAGGCAGCTGCCGGAGGCGGCCGGGCCCGACAGCTTCGCCGGAATTGACCACCGGCAGGCACTGCGCGCCGCGCTGGCAAGCCTGCCGGCCAGCCAGCGGGCCGTGGTGGTACTGCGCTACCACCAGGACCTGTCGGAGGCACAGGTCGCCGAGCTGCTCGGCATCTCGGTCGGGACGGTGAAGAGCCAGGCCGCGAGGGCCCTGGCGCGGCTGCGGGAGCAAGCGGTGCTGGCCCCGTACCGGCCAGGGGAAAACAGCCACGCAGCGGCTGGAGGGGAGTGAGATGGCGCTCATCGACGACGAGGCGGCGATCCGCGCGGTGCTGGCGGACATGACCTCCGCTCAGCCGCCTGCGCCGCCCGGTCGCTACGCAGCAGTGCGGCGCCGCGCCGCCGTGCATCACAGGCGCCAGCTCGCCGGAGCGGCTGCCGTGGTGGCGGTCCTGGTCGCGGCCGCGATCGCGATCCCGCTCGGCCTGGTGCGCATCGGCCCGCCGGCTCCCCAGGCGCCGCGCCACTACCACGTCTCCGTGCACCCGCCCGGCCGCGGCTCGGCTCACGGCCTGGTCGGATACGGGACCCTGGGCCGCGCGCGATGGATGCTGTTCGTGGACAGGCAGCCAGGCAACGTCTTCTGCTGGAGCTACGCTGCGGCAAGTTACACAGGCGACTGCACGAACTGGCCGCCGCCGAGCAGCACTCGCACCGGCGCGCCCGCGTTCATGATGACCACGGAGAGCGGGATAGCCGGGGGTCAGGTCGAGGTGGGCTACGCCCGCAGTGACGTGACGTTCCTGCGCGTCGACTACACCGACGGGCAGGTGCTCACGGTTCAGCCGGAGTGGGTGTTCGGCAGCCGCTATGCCAGCTTCTTCGGCATCCCCGCCCCGTACCCGGCGGCTGTCACCCGGATCATCGCCTACTCGCGGCACGGCGAGATCGGTTATGCCGTGCCGTTCACGGGCCAGGGAACGCTCCTGACCGAGCGCTGGCTGCGGCCCGGCCAGCGCGCGCTGCCGGCGCCCGCGGCCGCCGAGATCGGCTCGGGCCGCATCGACGGCACCAGCTGGCGGGACGAGGTACGGATAGGACCGTGGGGGACCTGTTTCGTCGGCGTCGGCTCCTACTTCTGCTTCCCGACAACTTCCTGGGCAGCCAAGCCCGGCCAGCTCGTCAGCCAGGATGCAACTGCCTGGGTGGAAAGCAGGTTCGGGGTGGTCTCGAACGAGGTAAGCCCGCAGGTCGCCTACCTGATCCTGACGACGGCCCGCGGCCAGACCACCAGGGTGCGCGCGGTGCCCGCGGGCGGCCGCAAGTTCTTCGCCTACGCGATGCTGTCGGCGGACCAGGTGGTGAGGTGGGCCGCCTACGCCGCCTCCGGCCAGCTGCTCGGTTCCGGGCGCGTCTCGAGCTAGCGGTCACATCGCCGCGCCCCGGCACGTCAGTGCTAGTGACGAAGCGAGGCGGAGAATGGGCGGAATGACCGAGCAGGACTGGCTGGCGGCCCGGTTCGAGGACCACCGGGGGCATCTGCAGGCAGTGGCCTACCGGATGCTTGGCTCGGCTGCCGAGGCCGACGACGCCGTGCAGGAGGCGTGGCTGCGCCTCAGCCGCGCGGCGGACAGCCAGATCGACAACCTGGGCGGCTGGCTCACGACCGTGGTCGGCAGGGTCTGCCTGGACGTGCTCCGCTCACGCCGCGCCAGGCGCGAGGAGCCGCACGGCGTGCTCCCGCCCGACGAAGTCGCGGCTGCCTCCGAGGTGGCCGGGCCGGAGCAGGAGGCGATGCTCTCAGACTCGGTGGGCCTTGCCCTGCTGGTGGTCCTCGATACGCTGGCGCCCGCCGAGCGCACGGCTTTCGTGCTGCACGACATGTTCGACGTGCCGTTCGAGGACGTCGGCGCGATCGTGGGCCGGTCGCCGGCTGCCGCCCGGCAGCTGGCCAGCCGCGGCAGGCGGCGGGTCCGCGGCGCTCCAGCAGAGCCTGAGGCCGGCCAGGCCCGCCAGCGCGAGGTGGTCGCGGCGTTCCTGGCTGCCTCCCGGGCCGGCGACTTCGGCGCCCTGCTTGACCTGCTCGACCCGGCGGCGGAGCTGAGAGCGGACGGCATCGCGGTCAGCATCGGCGGCCTCGAGGCCCACGGGGCGGCCGCGGTGGCAGAGGTCTTCGCAGTGCGGCGGGCCGGGGTCGCCCGTCTCGCGCTAGTCGACGGCGCCGCGGCCCTGGTGTGGGCGCAGGGCGGCCTGCCGCGAGTCGTGTTCAGCTTCACGCTGGACCAGGGCAAGATCGCCCGGATCACGCTGCTGGCCGACCCAGTCCAGCTCAGCGGGTTCGAGATCGAGTACCTCGACCGCAGCTGAGAACTGCCGCCCCGGACACGACGATGCCCCGCGCCCTTGGCGGGCGCGGGGCATCGTCTGGCATTCCGGTCAGAAGCTGGAGGTGACCGTCGAGATGTCGTAGTTGGTCCCCCAGTACCACTGGGTGGCGCTGGAGCCTGGGACCAGGTGCGGAACCCCGGTCGGGTCAGCGATCCACCAGCGGACGTGGGACTGCATCCAGGACGGCAGGGTCGAGATCGAGGCCTGCGCGGCGGACCAGTCAGAGCGCATGGTGTAGATGACGGCCAGCGCGTTCGGCTGCTCGGACAGCCGCTGCTGCGCCCAGGTCGCCGCCTGCGACGGGGTCGCGTCGCCGGGCTCGACGTCAAGCACGTTGGCCTTCGGGTCGGAGCCGTTGGTGTCGATCCAGGTCACCTGCTTGCCGGACACCTGCGACGGCGACACCGCGAAGGAGCCATCCGCATAGGTGGCGATGGGGTGGCCGGCCGGGATCGAGGACGGGGTTACCGAGTCGTACATCTCGTACGGCTGAGCCGGCTGCGCGGGCTGGGCCGGCTGCGCGGGCGCCGCGGCCTGGTGCTGGCTCTGCGCGCTGGCGACCACGGCGTGCTGGCTGGCGGGCGCCTGCCGCACGGCGGCGGCAAGCGGGCTGCCGGCCTGTGCGGTCCGGCCGGCGAAGTCGTACGGGCCGCTGGCCTGCGAGGTGCGGCCGGCGAGGTCGAACGGGCCGCTCGTGGTGCTCACCGAGACGGGAGCCTGGCCGAGCGCGTTGGTGTGGGCGACGGTGGCGGCGCTGGCGCTCGCAGCGCTGGCGGTGCCTGCGCCGGCGAGGGCTGCGGCCGTGCCCAGGAATGCCAGGACCTTGCCGCGGCCGGTGAGGGTCGGGCGGGTGGTGCGAGGCATGAGGGGGAGTCCTTCCTGTCGGGGGTGCTGAGTGGCGCTCGGCCCGGGAACGGGGGTTCCCGGTCGGCGTCACTCTGGGCAACGGGGAGTCTGACGCACGGTCACCGCAATCGGTTTCAGCTTGAGACCCAGCTCACTACTTACGGGTAACTTTGCTGCGGCATTGTCGGGACATGCCATCGGATAGCCGACGGCCGAGTCGGCTGCTCGGCGGCGCGAGAGCCGCCGCCGCAAACGGGACAGAACAGGCAGAATGTTCGGCCTGCCCGGCGGCCTGCCGTGGCTAGCTGACCGATTCGGGCCTTATGACGTGGCGACGGCCGGGCCCTCAGCTCTGAGCCGCCCGGAGGCGGGGACTGGCGCAGCGCTCCGCGGCCCCGGCACAGACCAGCGTGCCGGGCAGCACGTGGCGGCAGCGGTGGCTGATGCCCTAGCCTGCTGCCCGGAGCACCGGAGGACAGCCGAATGGCATCTGCCCAGCCAGCCGGATCACGGCTGCGCCTGTACGGAGTGATCATGTGCTGGCTGCTCATCGCGCAGTTCGTGCTTGGCATGATCACGAATCTCTACGTCATCGTGCCCACTCACCATCCCGGCACCGGGGAGAGCGACTACTTCGCGGCGGCCGCGGTTAGCGTGGCTTGGTCGATCGGGCACGGCGAAATCTGGCTGGCGGCGCACGCCGCTCTGGGCCTGGCCCTAGCCGTTACCGCGATAGTCCTGGTAGCCGCCGCGGTCAGGAGCCGGGAGCGGACGTGGATCGTGGCATCCGTCCTTGGCGCCTGCTTCCTCATCGGAGCGGGCTTCAACGGCGCGAGCTTCCTAATCTTCGGCCAGAACTACAGCTCGCTGCTGATGTCCGCGCTGTTCGCGCTGAGCCTCGGCAGTTACCTGACCGCGCTGTTCCGCACAGCGCGCACGCCGCGCTGACGGCAGTGCCGACCGGGCGGCAGCGCGGGCGCCGACATGGTTGGCTGAGTACCGGCCGGGTTATCAACCCGGCGGCTACCGAGGCAGGAGGCCAGGTCATGCCAGATGCGGGCGGCGGGAAGCTCACCGCAGACGTCGTTGCGTACCTGAGGTCACAGCGGCTCGGAAGGCTCGCGACCGTCGACGCGGCAGGCGCGCCGCAGAACAACCCGGTCGGCTTCCGCTACAACGCCGACCTCGGCACGATCGACGTCGGCGGGCGCAATATGGGCGCGAGCCGGAAGTTCAGGAACCTGGCGGCTAACCCGAGGGTGGCCTTCGTCGTCGACGACATCGCCTCGGTTCAGCCATGGCGCGTGCGCTGCGTCGAGATCCGCGGTCACGCCGAGGCGCTGCGCGACCAGACGCCCTACCTGGAGGGGATGTCGCCAGAGATCATCCGGATCTACCCGGACCGCGTCATCAGCTTCGGCCTGGATCAGGCTTAGCCAGCCGCCAGCGGCGGCCCGGCGGCCAGCCGCTCGGGCATGCGCTCGCGCCCGTCCTGACCCCACCGGGTCTCCAGCCACCAGGTGCAGCCGGCCTGCGCCCAGCCCGCGACCTGCTCGGCGGCTGCCGCCGGATCGCCCGCCGGGGTCTCGCCATCGGCGATCATGTCCAGCGCGTCGGGTGCCCCGTGCTCAGCGAGCCAGGCGCGCGCTGCGCGGGCATCGCCAGGCCGCGGCTCTCGCCCGGCGAGGTCATACTGCGCGATGAGCCCGTCGCACCGCAGCACGCGCCGCATCGACTTCGGACGCGGCCAGACGCCGACGACCCAGATCGGGATGCGATCCTGAACCGGCCGGGCCGCGGCAGTCAGGTCCATCCGCCCCGTCTGGTAGCGGTAGTGCCGTCCCGCATAGCCCCGCTGCCCGTCCCAGAGCGCGCGGATCAGGTCGATTCCCTCGTCCAGCATGTCCGCGCGGGTGCGCAGGTCGGTCGCCTCGCCGGTGTCGGGCAGGTCGGTGTCGACAGCCCCGACCCCGACCCCCAGGATGGCGCGGCCGCCGGAGAGCTGGTCCAGTGTCGCGACCTGGCTGGCTACCTTCCAGGGCCGGCGCCACGGCAGCGGGGTAAGCATGGTGCCCAGCCGGATCCGCTCCGTCCGCGCCGCCGCGGCGGCCAGCAGGCTCCACGCATCGACGCCGTAGGCGGCCTCCCAGACGAATACCCCGTCCCAGCCCGCGCGCTCGGCTGCGACGGCCTGCTCTAGCTGCTCGGTGGCGGTGCCGCCCGGCAGAACGACCCCGCATCGCATCGGCTGCCTTGTCACATGCCTGTGCTATCACGCGCCGCCGACAGCCGGGCCGGGCACCAGCACGATCCGCCGCCCCCCGCCGGCCCGTGCCCAGGCCCGCTCGACATCCGCGAGCGGGACGGGCTCGCAGTCGATGACGACTTCGCCGCCCCGGACCAGCGCCAGCACGCTCTGGTAGCCCGCCGCCGCCTCCGCCAGCGGCGCCCGGCCGCCCGTGCCGCTCCCTGCGAGCTGCACCGGCGCCTTGCGCAGTGCCATGGCCGGCAGGCCTGCCACCTGGCCGGCCGCCATGCCGACCAGGATGTACCTGGTCAGCGCGGGCCCGCGGCCGGCCAGGACGAGCGCGTCGAAGGTCGCCTCAGCCGCGGCTCCCCACAGGTAGTCGACGATCAGGTCGTAGGGCCCGGCAGCGGCGATCGCCGCGGCCAGCTCCGCGCGCGGCCGGTCAACCGCGATGGTGAGATCGGCACCGCGCTCGGCCAGCTGGCCGAGCAGCTCCTGGTTGCGGCCGGCGGCGACGACCCTGGCGCCGCGCCGGATCGCCAGCTGCGCGGCAATCCGGCCGGACATGCCGGTCGCCCCGAGGATCAGGGCGCTCTGGCCAGCTGCGAGCGCGCTCTCCACCATGATCGTCTTCCAGGCCGCGCCGCCCGGATTGAGGACCGCGGCGGCCGTCACGTCGTCGACGCCGTCAGGCACGGGCAGCCACGCTCCGTCACGTACTAGTGCCTGCTCGGCCATCCCGCCGTACGGCGGCTGCGGCCCGAAGAACGCCACCCGGCTGCCATCTGCCAGCCTGCCGATCCCGTCGAGTCCCGCCACCTGCGGGAACGCGGCCGGACCGTAGTGCACTCCGCTAGCCATCAGGCGGTCGGACGGCTTCAGCGCGGCGGCGGTGACCGTCACCACGGCCTGGCCCGGCCCGGCCTCCGGCGCGGGAAAGGGCTCGTAACGCGGCGCCTGGCCGGCCGCGTGCAAGACCGCGGCATGCATCTGCCGACTCATCCGGGCGTCCTCCGGGACTCGTATATCCGTTCACTATGAACGGATATACGCTAGCATCCAGTCGCGTGCATAATGAACGGGATGCCAGTAGGCCAGCACCAACCGGGAACGCCCGGCCCGCAGCGCGGGCCGGGCGGGCCTGAGGACTACTACGACGTCTGGCTCGACATGCTCGGCCGTACCTCACGGCCGCAGTTCAGGGCGCTGCTGCTCAGCCGGGCCGGCGTCGCGCTCGATGCCGGTCTGGCCCGGTACCTGGTCCTGCTGGACATGCGCGGCCCGACGGGGGTGCTCGAGCTCGCCGAGCTGCTCGACCAGAACCACCCCAAGGCCAGCCGCTCGCTGGCCAGGCTGGAGCAGCTCGGCCTGGTCCGCCGCGGGGAGGCGGCACACGACCGCCGGATCAAGACAGCGGCGGTCACGCCCGCAGGGCACCGGCTCGTGGAAGCCATCAACGACGGCCGGCGCAAGCTGCTCGACGACGCGTTCGCCGGCTGGAGCGGCCGCGACCGGGCGCAGTTCGCCCGGCTCAGCCGCCGGTTCGCCGATGCGATCTTCATGCTTGTCGACACCGCAGGCGGCCGCCCGGACGGCAGCCGGGACGACACTTGACGGGCTGCTCGCGGCCGTGAGTCACTTGCCGTAGTCCCGGCTACGACCGCTCCGGCGGGAAACTGCCCTGCCCGGCGGCCGGACTCGACTGCCAGCCTGGAGGACCGCATGGCCGACATCGACCGCGAGGCCTTGCGCCGCCACTACGCGCGCGAGCGGGACAAGCGGCTCAGGCCGGACGGCAACGACCAGTACCTGCAGCTGACGGGCGGCTTCCGGCGCCTGCTCGGGGACCCCTACACCGAGCGCGCCGAGCGCGAGCCCGTGCATGACCACGTGACGTTCGCGTTCATCGGCGGCGGGTTCGCCGGGCTGGCCACGGGGGCCAGGCTCAGGGAAGCGGGGATCGAGGACGTCCGGATCGTCGAGAAGGGCGGCGGCTTCGGCGGCACCTGGTACTGGAACCGCTATCCGGGCGCCCAGTGCGACACCGCCTCGATGATCTACATGCCGCTGCTGGAGGAGACCGGGCACATTCCGTCGGAGCGATACGTGCACGCGCCCGAGATCCTCGAGCACTGCGACCGCATCGCCAAGCAGTTCGGGCTCGCGGACAACGCCCTGTTCCACACCGAGGTGACCGGCCTGGAGTGGGATGAGAGGCGAGCAGTGTGGGTCGTCAGGACCAACCGGGACGACGAGTTCACCGCGCGGTTCGTGGGGATCGGCACCGGGCCGCTGCACGTCGCGAAGCTGCCCGGCATCCCTGGCATCGAGACGTTCCGCGGCCACGCCTTCCACACCAGCCGCTGGGACTACGCCTACACCGGCGGCGATCCTGCGGGCGCGCCGCTTGACCGGCTGGACGACAAGCGGGTGGCCATCATCGGCACCGGAGCCACCGCGGTCCAGTGCATCCCGCACCTCGCGCAGGCCTGCCGGGAGCTGTTCGTCTTCCAGCGCACGCCCTCGTCGGTGGACGTGCGCGACAACCAGCCGATCGACCCGGACTGGTTCGCCGGCGTCGCCACGCCGGGATGGCAGGAACGCTGGCTGGAGAACTTCGCGGAGAACATGTCAGCGGCGGAGTCGCCAGCCGAGGACCTGGTCGGGGATGGCTGGACCGACCTTGCCAAGCGGATCCGGGGCCGGCTGGCGGCGCCGCGTTCCCGTCCTGCAAGCTTTGAGGAATTCCTGGCCGACTTCGAGGATGCTGACTTCGAGAAGATGGGCGAGATCCGTGCCAGGGTCGACACGATCGTCACGGACCCGGTCACCGCGGAGCGCCTGAAGGCCTGGTACCGCCAGCTGTGCAAGCGGCCATGCTTCCACGACGAGTACCTCAGCTCCTACAACCTGCCATCGGTCCGCCTCATCGACACCGACGGCAGGGGAGTGGAGCGCATCACCGAGGCGGGCGTCGTCGTGGCCGGCACCGAGTATCCCGTCGACTGCATCATCTACGCCTCCGGGTTCGAGGTCGGCACGGCAGCGACCCGCCGGTACGGATTCGACATGACCGGCCGGGACGGCGTCCGGCTGTCCGGCTACTGGTCGGACGGGATGCGCAGCATGCACGGCATCCACGCCCGCGGGTTCCCGAACGCCTTCTTCGTCCAGCTCGGGCAGGGCGGCAACCTCGTGGCCAACGTGCCGCACAACCTGACCGACGCGGCCAGGACCGTCACCGCCATCGTGTCGCACATGGCGGCTACCGGCGCCGACACGGTGGAGGTGACGGGGGAGGCGGAGCAGGCCTGGATGGAGCTGCTTGCCCCGAACCCGGTCATGACCTCGTTCCTGGCGAACTGCACGCCGGGCTACTACAACAACGAGGGCGGCGGCCCGAGCCCGCATGCGCTGCTCGTCGGGTACCGGCACGGCGCGCCGGCCTACTTCCGCTACATCGACCAGTGGCGCCGCGCCGGCGGCTTCGAGGGGCTGGAGTTCGACAGCGCCGGCGGGCCGGGGTGAGCGCCTGAGCGACCCTAGGGCCGCGGGAGCAGCACGATCCGGTGCGGCGTGCTGGCCGCGTCGGCCCAGGCCTGCTCAACGTCGGCCAGCGGCCTGGGCTGTGCGTCGATGACGAGGCTTCCGTTTGTGATCTCGCGGGCGAGCGCCGGCAGCTCGGCGACGTACTCGCGGGGGCCGATGGATCCAACTCCGCTGCCGACGATCTGCAGCCGGGCGGCGCGCAGCGCGGCCGAGGGGATAGGCGCGGTGAGTCCGGCGACCGAGCCGATTTCGATCCAGCTGAGCGGCTTGCCGCGGTCCGGGCGCGCCGTGATGATCGCGGCCATGGCGGCAGCGGTGACCTCGCCCCAGACGTAGTCGATGACGACGTCGACGTCGGCAGCCTCCGCCAGCCGGCTGGCGACAGCGTCGGGGTCGCCGTCGAGCCGGACGGTGCTGGTCGCGCCGAGCGCGGGCAGCCGGGCGAGACGGTCAGCGTCACGGCCGGCCGCGATGATCTCCCCGGCGCCGAGCAGCCTGGTGATCTGGACGGCCATCTGGCCGGAGTTCCCGGTGGCGCCAAGCACCAGCACCTTCTGTCCGGGCTGGAACCGCACCCGCTGGCGCAGCGCGACCCACGACGACATGGCGGGGTTCATGGCGGCGGCGACCGCGACGGGGTCGGCATCGTCCGGCAGCACGACGCTGCCGCGGGCGTCGACGACGACCTGCTCGGCCATCGAGCCCCGGGTGGTGTCGCGGAGCAGGAAGTAGCGCAGCGCCCCGTCCGGGCCGCGTCCCACCCCGTCCACGCCCGGCACGAGCGGCAGCTCGTCGGTGCTGGTGTAGTGCGATCCGGCCGCCTGGGAGCGAACGCGCGGGTGCAGGCCGGCCGCGACGACGTCGATGATCACGTCGTCGCCGCCTGCTGCGACGGGCGCCGGGAAGTCCTCGTAGCGGGGGGCACTGTCGAAGGAGGAAACGACGGCGGCTTTCATCACCCACCTCCAGTCTGCGCAAGTGGTTGGTATTACGAACTAAAAATAGTTGGTATTACGAACCAAGTCAAGTAGACTTCAGGTCATGGTGACAGCACAGCCGCGGCCTGGGGCGGCCGGGCAGGACAGCCTGGTCGACGTGCTCGTGCAGACTGCCTTCGTGACGATGGCGCTGCTGAGCAAGCTGGGCGCCGAGCATGACCTGTCCCTGACGCAACTGCGGGTGCTCGGCATCCTGCGCGACCGGCGCCTCCGGATGACCGCGCTGGCCGACTTCCTGGGACTGGAGAAGTCGACGATGAGCGGCCTGGTCGACCGCGCGGAGCGCAGGGGCCTGCTGCAGCGCGCCGTGAGCGCGACCGACGGGCGCGCGGTGGAGGTGTTCCTCAGCCCGGCGGGACTGGAAGCCGCCGAGCGCTTCCGGGCCCGCGTCGAGCAGGCGCTCGTGCCGCTGACCAGCACGCTTGCGCCCGCCGAGCAGCGCCGGCTGCAGGCGCTCCTGGAACGGATGCTCGGCGCGCAGGCCGGCCCTGAGCTGGACGGATAGCGAACTGCCGGCTGCGGGCCGCTGGCTGCCGGCCGGGCGCTTTCGCCGCGCTGGTAGCGTGCCCGCCATGGCCATCGAGTTCAGCCAGGCAACGCTGGGGCTGCTGGACGGCAGGAACTACGCGGTGCTCGCAACCGTGAACCGCGACGGAAGCCCGCAGACCTCCGTCGTCTGGGTGGGACGGGACGGCAGCGATCTGCTGTTCTCGACCATCGAGGGCCGCGTCAAGCACCGCAACATGGTGCGCGACCCGCGCGTCAGCGTGACGATCATCGACTCCGCCGACCCGGAGAACTACGTCGAGTTGCGCGGCCGCGTCACGATGACGCCGGACGTCGGGCGCCGCGTCGACACCGGGCTGTCGTGGAAGTACGACGGCAGGGACCCGGCCGAGGACCGGCCGGGCGCCGTCCGCGTGGTGGTGCGCATGGACGTGCAGAAGGCCACCGGCTACGCGGCCTGACCTCACCCGGCGGCGAGCGGCACGGCCGCATTGAGCACGTCGAGCGCCGAGCTTTGCCGGCTGGCGTCCGGATAGTCGAACGGCCCCGCCCAGTGCAGGCCGAACTGGTTGCTGGCGTTCCTGTTGTTGTCCCAGATGGACCGCGCGTTGTCGAGGATGAACTCGGCATAGGCCGGCCGCGGGCTCTGCAGGTAGAAGTCGTAGAGGTTGCGCACGAATATGCCCTTGAACTGCGGGCGGTCCCCGTCGCTGCGGGCAGTGCTGTCCTCGCCGGGCTCAAGCAGCACGCCGTGCCTGGCACCTGGCACCGGGGAGATCAGCGAGCCCAGCGCCGCATCGGCGATCGCCTCGCCCTGCCGCAGGTAGCCGGCGTCGCCGGTGATCTCATGCAGCGCGGCGAGCCCGCCGAGGACCACGCCCTGGTTGTAGGTCCACGTCTGGCCGCCGTTGTTCTGGCAGGCATCGTCGAGCCCGTCGTTGATAAGGCCGCTCGGGCCGGCCAGGCCGCGCGCGCAGAACCAGTCCCACTCCCTCCTCGCCCACTCCAGGTACTCGCCAGTGCCGGGGGAGCGCTGATGCAGCCGGGCCGCGAGGGTGAGGAACAGCTCGTTAGTGATCGCGTTCTTGTACCCGCGGTCGGTGTTCCACCACACGCCGCCGCCGCAGGCGTCGTCCCACCCGGTCAGCAGGTTGGCGAAGATGGTGCGGGCCGCGTCCAGGTAGCGAGCCTCGCCGGTCAGGTCGTAGGCGGCTACCCACGCCAGGCCCCACCACCCGTTGTCGTCATAGAAGCTGACGACGAAGTCCGAGTGCCGCCGCCGTGCCCCCCTGAACGTGCGCTCCACCACGCCGAGGTAACTCTGGTCGCCGGTGCGCTGGGTGTAGGCGATGACCGCGGTCAGCACGTTGGCGGCGTTCCACCAGCCGGTGGTCCGCCACAGCCCGGTCCACCGGCGGTACCAGCGCTGCAGCGCCTCCATCCCGGCCGCCGCGTAAGCGCGGTAGTCCGGCTGCTGGACATCGTCATCGACTGCCATGGTTTGCTCCGTTAGCGGCTCACCGGATGGGGCCAGGGCTGAGGATCCCTTCCCGATAGTTCCCGCCGAGGGCAGGGCGGCAACTCGCGGCTGGGATCTGCTGCGCCGCACAGTACCATTATCTCGACATCAAGATTCATGCCCCGAGGAGCTGCCGTGATCCACCACGTCCTGCTGGCCTGCCCGGCCGGCACCGAGGACGCGCTGCGCGCCTTCTACTCCGGAGTGCTCGGGCTCACCGAGATCGACAAGCCGCCGGCCCTCGCCAGCCGCGGCGGCTGCTGGTTCCGCGGCCACGGCATCGAGCTGCACCTCGGCGTCGAGGACGACTTCCGCCCGGCCCGCAAGGCGCATCCGGGCCTGCTCGTGCGGGACATCGACCGCTGGGCGGCCCGGCTGCGCGCGGCGGGCTATCCGGTGGCGTTCGATGACGAGTTCCCAGGCATGCGGCGCTTCTACAGCGCGGACCCGCACGGCAACCGGCTGGAGTTCCTGGAGCCGATAGCAGCGCCGGCGGGCAGCTGACCAGCGGTTGCCGCACTGCAGTGCCCGAGGCGTCGCCGCCAAAGTGCGGGCTAACGGACCCGGACCCCGTTGATAAGGATCGCGGCGGGCGAGGAGAGTACCGCGAGATCCTGGCGCGGATCGTCCTGATAGGTGACGAGGGTGGCCGGCTGACCGGGCTGCCCGTGAGATTCCCCGAGGACGCGGTACCCCGTCGTGGTCGCCGCGGCCAGCGCCTCGGCGGGCTCCAGGCCGTTCTCGGCCAGCAGCGCGACCTCCCTGGCGATGGTTCCGGCGGAATCCGTCCCGGCCAGCACGGGCACGCCGAGGCGGCGGGCGAGCGGCAGCAGTTCGCGCAGCCGCTCGCGGTGCTCGGCATTCCGCCGGCGGACCGCGTCTGGCGCGTCGTCCGGAAGGCGCAGCACGGCGCACAGCGTCGGCGTCCACGCGGCCCCGGTCTGCGCCATCAGCCGCAGTGCCGGCTCGTCGATCGCCACGCCATGCTCGACGGAATCCACGCCTGCTCGTACCAGGTCCGCGACCGCATCGGTCGTCGCGTGAGCCGCGACCCGCCCGCCCGCCGCATGCACGGCGGCGACCATCGTCGCCACCGCATCCCGCGAGTACGTCAGCGCGGCAGGCCCGGCGGGCCTTCCGTCCACCACGGGCGGGAAGTCGGCGATCACCTTCACCCAGCGTGCGCCGCGTGCCAGCTCGCCGAGCGCCAGCTCGGTCAGCTGCTCTTCCGGCACCCCCTCGGGCAGCAGTGCCGGGAAGTAGCGTCCCGGCGGTGCCAGGAACCGGCCGGCGGCCTGAACGCTGGGCATCCCCGCTGTGATGTCAAGCTGCAGGACCAGGCCGCCCGGCGATCCGGTGTCGCGCACGAGGCACACCCCTGACTCGGCCCACCGGGCTAGCACCGCGGATGCCTCGGCCGGGCTCCGCGCGACCGGCAGGCCGGCGTCCATGCCGACGGCGGGGTGGGCATGAGCATCCACCAGGCCGGGAACGACATACCGGCCAGGCAGCAGCTCAGCATCGGGAACGGGATCAGCTGCCAGGCATCCAGCCGCATCGACCCACAGGTCAGCCGGCTGGTCGCCATCGGGCAGTGGCACGGCACGGACGGTCCACGGCATTGCGACAGTATCCTCCCGCAACCTCCTGGCTGCAGCTGTCAGCGCGGCCTGACGGCCACGCCGGTGGCCGCGGCGAGCCGCTGGGCGAGGAACGGGCTGAGCGTCAGCCAGGGATGGCCGCCGCGGTCAGCCAGCTGCCCGGAATGCACCCAGCCCGAGACCTCGACCAGCGCGCGCAGGCACACCGCTGCCTGATACCAGGCCAGCTCCGCGCCGTCGATAACGATCCCGGCGGTGGCCTGATACTCGCGGACGAACCGGCCGGCGAGCCGCCGGCCCAGCCAGCGCACCGCGGGTCGCAGCCAGCCCGGCGCCGCGAGCGCCGCCTCTGCCAGCGCCAGGGAGGTGAACGCCACGTCATAGCACCGCGGCGCCAGCAGCGCGGTGCTCCAGTCCAGCAGGGTGATGCGGTCACCGTCGCGCAGCAGGTTGAACGGGTGCACGTCGCCGTGGCAGATCACGTCGGGAGCAGGCCGGAGCGGATGATCGATCAGCCACTGCGCCGCTTGCACCAGGTCCTGCCGCGCGAACTCGGCCGCTAGCTCGCGCATGACCGCCAGCATCGAGCCGACGGACACGATCGCGGCACCAGAGGCCGCCAGCTGACGGCGGACCGGCTCGGGATCGAGCGCATGCAGCCGCGCCATCGTGGATGCCAGCAGCGCCGGGATCTCGCCGAAGAGCGCGGGCCCGCGCCGCAGCACGGCGCTGAGGCCCAGCCCGGAAAGCAGCGGCGCGCCCGGTGCGCGGTCCATGACCATGAAGGCGCGGCCAAGCCCGTCGTCAGGCCCGCCCGCGGCCCTGACGACCGGAGTCGGGAAGCCAGCGTCGGCTACAGCCGTCTGGACCAGCGTCTCCTTGCGGGCGGTGTAGGCCTCGGGCATCACGCGCGCGACGAGGTCGCATGGCCAGCCGTCCGGCGGCTGGGCCAGCGAGAACGCGAATAGCTCGGCCCAGAAGCCTCCGGTCAGCGGTACCGGCTGGCGCGCGTACGCCAGGGACGGCGAGCCAGAAGCGGACCGCAGCACGGCCAGCAGCTGATCGGTCAGTACATCACCATCAACCGTCACGGTATTCACCGTAACGGTTATTTGTGTTATTGTCCAGGTGATGGAACTGACGATCGACGAACTCGCGGGCCGCGCGCAGCTGCCGGTGCGGACCCTGCGCGAGTATCACAGCATGCGCCTGCTGCCGCCGCCCGAGCGGCGGGGGAGGATCGGCGTCTACGGCGCCCAGCACGTCGAGCGCCTTGAGCTCATCGGCAGGCTGCAGCGCCGCGGATACTCGCTGGCCGGGATCAGGGACCTGCTCGCCGCGTGGGACGCGGGCGCGGACCTGACCACGCTGCTCGGCGTCGACTCCGGTCCCGCCGCGCTGGACGAGACGCCACTTCGGATCACCGGGCCCGAGCTGAGCGAGCGGGTACCGGCGCTGACCGCTGGCGCCATCGGGCAGGCAGTCGCCGCGGGGCTTCTCGTTCCGCTGGGGGAGGAGGACTTCCTGGTCCGCAGCCCGGCGCTGCTCGCGCTGGTCGCGGACGGCACGCAGGCCGGCGCGCCGCTGACCGCGATGCTCGATGTGATCGCAACCCTGACCGGCGGGCTCGAGAGGCTAGCGGGCGACCTCGCCGGACGCATCGTCGAGCACATCGCGCCGCCGCTGGCCTCCAGCGGCGACGCCGACCAGCTGCAGAGCCTGCTGCGGCGGTGGCGGGTGCTGCTGCCGCAGGGCGTCGCCAGCATCCTGGCCGACCGGCTGGGCGCCGCGCTGCTGGCCGAGGAGGGCGGGCCGGCCGGGGAGCAGCTGCGCGCCGCCATAGACCGGATCCGCATCGGCGTCACCACCGATACCGCCGGCACCATCCGCCGTTACCCAGCCTGACGCGTCACCAGCGGGGGAGCGCGATGCGGTATCCGGGGTCGACCCGGCGCATGTAGGCGGTGTCGTCGCGGTCGCGCAGGCCGCAGCGCAGGTACTGCTCGTGCAGGACGCCCGAACCGCGCGCGGCTAACGGACTGGCCGTCGCGCTGCGACGCGGCGCCCACTCGAACCGGCCCGCAGCCGGCCGACCGCGGGCTAAAAGTATTTGCCGTCGGCGTGCGGCTGAGGATAGGTGTGAGGGCAGGGCGTGGATGACGGCAGAGAGGTCAGGATCCCGGCATGCCTTGCTGCAACGCGATCCCGGTCGCCATCCGGCATGGCTGACCTCGTGCCAGCTCAGCCTGATCGGTACCTGCTGGACGCAGTGGCGCGCCTTGCCGGCGTCGATCACGTTGCGGTGCTGGAGGAGATGCTGGCGGGGGAGTCCCGGTCGACCTTCGGCGTCGCTGCAGGCACCGAGCAGCTAGTCGTCAAGCTGGTCCCCAGCGCCCCGCGGGCGCTTGAAAACCAGCGGCGGCTGGTCCGCATCGTCCGCGACCTGCGCGGGCGCGGCTATCCCGCGCCGCAGTACGTCGGCGTCGGGGAGTCAGGCGGCACCATCTTCACCCTCCAGCGGCGGCTGCCTGGCCAGCCCATGCACCGGGCGGGCATGCCACCCGAGCCGGAGTTGCTGGCCGCAGTGCTTCCCAGCGTCCTTGCCGCCATCGAACTGCAGCGCGACGCAGGAGATCTGGCCCGCGCGCCATGGCCCGCATGGCTGCTGGACACCATCGAGACGGGCGGTGACGGCTACTGCCTGCACGCCACCATGCGCCAGCACCCTCGCACGGCTGCGTTGCTCCGCCGCCTGCAGACGCTCGCCCGGCGCAGCCGGCTGGACGGCGCCCGGACGCGGGACATCCTGCACTTCGACATGAACCCGGCGAACATCCTGCATGCCGGGGGGCGCCTCAGCGGCGTGGTGGACTGGAACGTCCCGTTCGACGGAGCCGCGCAGGGCGACCGCGGCTTTGACGTCGCGACCCTGCTCTTCTACACCTACGACGTCGAGGCGGCCAGGGATGCGCTGTGGGAGCGCGCACTGGAACTCAGCGGCCTGGAGTGGACCACCGTGTACCTGTGCCACCTGAGCCTGCGGCAGGTGGAGTGGTCGCGTCGGCACAGCCCCGGAAGTGCCGACGACGCACGCTTCATGGCCATCGCCGACGCCGTCCTGGACGACTGCGAAGCGCGGGGCGCGTGACGGGCCGATCCGAACGCCGCGCAGCGAGCCGCTCCAGCAAGCCGCCCCACCGAACCGGTCATCGCCACCGCGTCCTGAAAACCAGGTCGCAATTTCGTGGGGGCGAAGTTGCCACGATTTATAATTACGTGGCATAATCGTGGGAGCGAGTAAGGACGTCGGGGTGAGTGATGGCGAATGTGGCCGAGCCTGGAGCATGCCAGGCATGCGGGCGTCAGCTGCCGTCTCAGCAGGGAAGAGGCCGTGAGCGCCGGTATTGCGATGCGAAATGCCGGGACACAGCGCGACGGGAAAGGGCACGCCAGCGGGGGAGCAAGCAGCAGAATGTAAAGGCAGATTTGACAGGACCTCGTCGTCATCGATATCTTGACACCATTGACGGAACGCCTCGTCCTCAGGATGCCGTGGCCGCGAGGATCGCTGCGGCGGCGCGCCGGGTGGCAGAAGAGCTAGGGCGTCCCGGCTCACCGCAGGGCGCGGTGGCGGCGGCGCGGGAACTGTCAGCGATGGCCGAGGAAGCCCTTCAGGCAGCCGTTGACCGCGCCCGCGCTGCCGGGCAGAGCTGGAGGGAGATCGGTGACGTACTCGGCACCAGCAGGCAGGCTGCCTTTCAGCGGTTCGGCCACCCCGTCGATCCTCGCACCGGCCAGCCGATCACCCGCGCCGTCCCGCCGGGCACGGCAGAGCGCGCAGCCGTGTTCGTCGAGCGCTTCACCGCGGGCTGCTGGGACGAGGTGCTCGCGAACTTCAACGACTTCATGCGCGACCGCCACGACGCTGACCTCCTCGCCGGCGGGTGGGCGCAGATGATCGGCATGTTCGGCAGCTATGAGTCCGCGGGCGAGGTAGTCCCGGTCCCGTCCGGCAACGGCACCGCGGTCGATGTCCCGCTGTATTTCGAGGCCGGGGAGGCCATGCTCTGGGTGCGCTTCGACCCCGACGGCAAGGTGGCCGGGCTCCGCCTCCACCCGCCATCCCGGTAAAGAGGTAAGGAACTGACATGAGCCCGACAACGCTGATCACCGGCGGCGCGCTGGTGCTCGCGATCATCTGCGTCTCCCTCTACGGGGCAGCGACCTTGCCGCCCGGCGCGCAGGTCCCGGTCCACTTCGGCCTGGGCGGCTACAACCGATGGCTCCCGAAGAACCTCGGCCTGGCCCTCTGGCCTGCCCTCGGCGTGGTGGTCTACGTGATCATCCTCGTCACTGGCCACGACAAGGGCGTGCACGGCAGCCCCACAGTCGGCCTCAGCATCGCGCTCGCGGTGATGCTGGTCACCCAGATAGGAGCGCTGACCCTCGCGCGGCGCCGCAGCAACAGCAGCTAACAGCGTGCGCGCACGTCCGGCTCCGTCATATCTGCATGCGAGGCGCGAGGTGGCCGAAGTCCTGTCGCTCCGGTGGCGCAAGCTTGGCCGCTTAGCTGAACGGCGTTCAGAGCAGCCCGCGCGTCGGCGACTCCGTCGCGAAAGCGCACGTGCGTCGGCGACGCCGAAGCCGCTCGATCCGCCTCGGGGAGAGCACCTCAGTTTTTGCTTACTTTACATAATGTCCATTATCGGCGCTCTGTTTGCGGGCTGCCCGGCTGGCTGAGCCGGGCCGCGATGGCCGGCGCCATCTCGCGCACCCACGCCTCGGCGCGCGGCAGCACGTCCTTGCCGCCGTCCTCCCATGCCTTTCGCCACAGCGGGTCCAGTTCAGCCGACGCACGGGAATCCTCGTGATAGCGGTGCGCGATCTCGACGGCCAGCGGTGCCAGCTCGGCGCGCTGGCGCGCTGTCATGCCGTAGGCGTCCGCGAACACCGCGACCCGGTGCGGGATGTCGGCGTCCGCCAGCGCGGCCGGCCGGTCGCGTGGGTCGCCTCCGCGCAGCGGTGCCCAGAACCACAGCGCGTTCGCGATG
>DASPWG010000079.1:0-14064 GCA_035621915.1 Streptosporangiaceae bacterium | reverse complement strand
GGCCCTTGGTCAGCCCGTAGATCCGGTTGTTGAACAGCAGGATCTTGATGTTGATGTTGCGGCGCAGCGCGTGGATCAGGTGGTTGCCGCCGATGGACAGCGCGTCGCCGTCCCCGGTGATCACCCACACCGACAGGTCGGGCCGGGACGCGGCCAGCCCGGTCGCGATCGCCGGCGCGCGGCCGTGGATCGAGTGCATGCCGTAGCTGTTGACGTAGTACGGCAGCCGCGACGAGCAGCCGATGCCGGACACGATGACGAGGTTCTCGCGCGGGATGTCGAGCTCGGGCAGGAACGACTGGAAGGCGGCCAGGATCGCGTAGTCCCCGCAGCCGGGGCACCAGCGGACCTCCTGGTCGGACTTGAAGTCCTTGGTGGCCAGCTTCTCGTCCGCCTTCGGCACCAGCGTCAGGGAGGCGAACCGGTGACCGGGCTCGGGGAACTCGGCAGCCTCGCGGTCGAGCGCACCGCCGTTTGCTGCACCGCCGTTTGCTGAACCGTCAGACATTGGCGATCACATCCTCGATGACTTCTGCCAGTTCCGAGGCCCTGAAGGGCAGGCCGCGGACCCGGTTGTAGGAGACCACGTCGGCGAGGTAGCGGCCGCGCAGCAGTAGCGCCAGCTGGCCCAGGTTGATCTCGGGCACCAGCACCTTGTCGTAGGCCTGCAGTACGTCGGCGAGGTTGGCGGGGAACGGCGACAGGTGCCGCAGGTGCGCCTGCGCTACCGGGACACCGGACAGCCGCACCCGCCGCACCGCGGCGCCGATGGAGCCGTAGGTCGAGCCCCAGCCGAGCACCAGCACCCTGGCGTTGCCGTCCGGGTCGTCCACGGCCAGCGGCGGGATGTCGGTGGCGATGCCGTCGATCTTGGCCTGCCGCAGTCGGACCATCCGGTCGTGGTTGTCCGGGTCATAGGAGATGGTGCCAGGTCCGTCGGCCTTCTCGATGCCGCCGATCCGGTGCTCGAGGCCGGGCGTGCCGGGGATGGCCCACGGCCTGGCCAGCGTCTTCGGGTCACGCTGGAACGGCTGGAACTCCTGGCCCTCGGGCAGGGTGTGCCCGCTGGCGAAGCTGAACTCGTCGCGGAGCCTGGCCAGCCCGTCGACGCTCGGGACGCGCCACGGCTCGGACCCGTTCGCCAGGTAGCCGTCCGACAGGATGATGACCGGCGTGCGGTACTTGACCGCGATCCGGACGGCCTCGATGGCAGTGTCGAAGCAGTCCGCCGGCGTTGCCGGGGCGAGGATGGCCACGGGAGATTCGCCGTTTCGCCCGAACAGGGCCATCAGCAGGTCGGCCTGCTCGGTCTTTGTCGGCATGCCGGTGGAGGGGCCCGCCCGCTGGATATCGCAGATGATCAGCGGCAGCTCGACCGAGGCGGCCAGGCCGATGGTCTCCATCTTCAGGCACATGCCGGGGCCGGAGGTACTGGTCACGCCCAGGCTGCCGCCGAAGGACGCGCCGAGCGCTGCGCCGACGCCGCTGATCTCGTCCTCGGCCTGCATCGTGCGCACGCCGAAGCGCTTGAGCTTGGACAGCTCGTGCAGGATGTCAGACGCCGGGGTGATCGGGTAGGAGCCGAGGAACAGCGGGAGGCCGGACCGGCGGGATGCCGCCACCAGGCCGTAGGCCAGGGCGCTGTTGCCGGTGATGTTGCGGTAGGTGCCTGGCTGCAGCTTGGCCGGGGCGACCTCGTACTGGACCGAGAAGGCCTCGGTCGTCTCGCCGTAGTTCCAGCCGGCCTGGAAGGCGGCCTTGTTGGCAGCCAGGATCTCCGGCTTGGTGGCGAACTTGGACTCCAGGAACTTCATGGTGCCCTCGACCGGCCGGTTGTACAGCCAGGACAGCAGGCCCAGGGCGAACATGTTCTTGGCGCGTTCGGCGTCCTTGCGGCTGATCTCGAAGTCCTCGAGCGCCTTGACGGTCACCGAGGTGATCGGGATCGCGTGCACCTGGTAGGCGTCCAGCGAGCCGTCCTCGAGCGGGCTGGCCTGGTAGCCGACCTTGGCGAGGTTGCGCTTGGTGAACTCGTCGGTGTTCGCGATGATGTCCGCGCCGCGCGGCACGTCGTCGAGGTTGGCCTTCAGCGCGGCCGGGTTCATGGCGACCAGCACGTCGGGCGCGTCGCCCGGCGTCAGGATGTCGTGGTCGGCGAAGTGCAGCTGGAAGCTGGAGACGCCCGGCAGGGTGCCGGCCGGGGCGCGGATCTCGGCGGGGAAGTTCGGCAGCGTCGACAGGTCGTTGCCAAAGGTCGCGGTCTCCTGGGTGAACCTGTCCCCGGCGAGCTGCATGCCGTCGCCGGAGTCTCCGGCGAACCTGATAATGACACGATCCAGTTGCTGGACCTGCTTGGTCACAGTTTCCCGGCCTCCTCGACGCGCCGAGGCCGGGTATCAGACGCGGTGACGGCGTGCATGTTGGTTGATTTAGGACATCATCCCTGGCGGGGCCATATATGCCGCCCTGTCAGCGCCACCTCCGCCGCGATCACGGGGGACCGCTTATCAGATGTAACGCGTGACGCGGTTAGAAACCAATTCTAGTACAGGCTCATGGACCCTAAGGCTCGCTCTGTAGGACGCGTCTGGGTTAAGGGTGGTTCACCCCCGTGGCCTGCGGCGGGGTAATCCCGTGGGCGATTCCGGACATGTAACAGTCAGTAACTGGCCGGAGACTCCTTGTCAACCTGCCTGGTCTGTGACGCGTCTTACACGCGAAGTCCTGCCATTACCCGCCGCGGGGGAGCCGGCGGTCACTCGGGGGCGGGGCCCGCTGACCGGCTGCCGGAGTTTCCGGTGCCGGGCGAGGAGGCCACACGGTGACAACTGATCTGGGGAACGGGCGGGGTGCCTGCCAGGAGGCTGCCGTTCCCACGCCGTCCTGCATCCGGCCCAGGCGGATGCTGCCCGCAGAGCGGGTGCTGCCTGCGGACCGGATGCCGCCCGCGGACAGGGTCTATCCCGCGGAGCGCGCGACGGCGGCGGAGCACGGAGGACGGAGCGGGACGGCGAGTTCGCCCGCGATCGTGCTGGCAACCGGCCCGTCGGGCCGGGCAGCGGCACGGGAGGAACTGGAGGCCGCCCTGGCCGGCGTCCAGATGTCCGCGAAGGACAGGCAGTTCGTCGGCAGGCTGGTGCACTGGGACAAGCGGAATGCCGTCAGCGTCGGGTCGCTGCTCCGCCGGGCGCGGCAGGCCGGCCGGGACGAGGCGGCGCTAACTCCGCGGCAGATGGAAATGGTGCTTGCTGCTCTTGCCGACGCTGCCAGGTACCGGAGCTCGGGCGTTTCCGCCAGCGGCTGCTGGGATTGCCTGAACATTCCCAGCGGCCGGTGCGCTGAGCACGCCAAGGACGACGACAGGGCGCGGGCCTATACCGAACTCGCTGCCGCCCTGTCCGGACGCGGCGCCCAGGACGGGCTGCCCGAGCCACGTGATATCGCAGGCTACCGGCGTCGCAGGCCGGTGGCATCGTAGGGACAGGCCCGCCTTATCGCGGCCTGGAGCCCTCCGGGCGGGTCGGCGGCGACGCAGCGCATCGTCGTCGGCCTATGCCCGTTGCTGGGCACAGTTAGTTACTAAGGCATAACGAATGGTGATGACGCTACGAGCCGGGCTCCGGCTCGAGCCGGCGTCGAGGGCGGACTGGGACGAGGCGCTCCATGCGTTTCCCGGCGCGACGGCCTTCCATCGCTACGACTTCCTGGAGTGCGTGGCGAGCTTATTGCGCTGCACCTTTGAGCCACTGGTCATCATGCGCGGCCCGGAGCTGGCCGGAGTGGCGCCGCTCGTGGTCCGGCGGGTTGGCCCCTTATGCACAATCAACTGGACGCCGTTTCCTTACCTCGGGCCGCTGACGTCGGATCCGCTGCTGCCCGATGTTCTTTCTCTGCTCGCCGCCGAGGGACTTTGAGTTTGACCTTCTCGGCAGCCCTACGGACGCAGTCGCCGCTTACAAGCGCAAGTTCGGCAGCGTCGACCGGCACTACACGACGCTGTCCATGCACTCATTAATAGGCCGGGCCAGGTACAAGCTAAGCGCGGTCTCTGCTTAGAGTGGACTCTGCGCCGAAGGTGACCGCTGTGACTATATACGGCGTTTGCGCCCGGACGCGGCCTGTCGCCAGGCACGATAGTTGCCGTGAGCGTACTAACGGGCCTCCGGCTGGAACAGGTATCGAAAGACGACTGGGACGAAGCGCTCGATGCTCTGCCCGGCGCGACGGCCTATCACCGCTACGACTTCCTTGAGTGCATCTCGGAGTCATTGCGCTGCACGTTTGAGCCACTGGCAATCATGCTGGGCACGGAGCGCGCAGGCCTGGCGCCGCTGGTCGTCAGGCGGATTGGGCCGGTCTGCACGATCAACTGGATGCCGTTTCCCTACCTCGGCCCGCTCACATCGGACTCGCTGCTGCCGGGCGTTCTCTCGCTGCTCGCAGCCGAAGGCAGGAGGCGGGGCGCGGTCCATCACCAGCAGGCATTCGTCGGCCTCATGCCCGACGGCATTGCCGGCGGATTCAGTCCGGGAACGGAACAAGCCTTCGTCATCCCGCTGGCCGGCCAGTCAGACGAGGCCCTGCTGGCCGGCATGACGGGCAACGGCCGCCGGCATATTGCCAGGGCTCGGCGGGACGGCGTGGAGATTCATCCGGCCGAGCGCGGCGATTTCGAGCTCATGGATCGCTGGTCAGAGGCGATCTATGCTCGTCAGGGCCTGCCGCCTAGGTATCCCGCGGGCGCCTACGAGCAGCTCTTCGACACGATGGGCAAGGATCCGGGCTCGCATTTCCACTCTGCCAGGCTCGACGGCGAGACGATTGCCGTGGATATGACCTTCTCGTTCGGGCGGCGAAGCTTCGCCTGGCAGGTCGCCGTCGATCCGGATCACCGCAGCGCGTACCCGCAAGAGCTGCTGATCTGGCATCACCTGACCGCGGCTCGCGATCGCGGCGACACGGTCTTCGACCTGGCCGGCGCTCCCACTCCCGGCATCGCCGCGTTCAAGCGGAACTTCGGAGCCATCGAGCAGCCCTACACAATGCTGTCCAGGCACTCGCTGATAGGTAAGGCCCGGTACTGGGTGGCGCCGATGCCGGTCCTGCGCAGACTCAGTCCAGTGAGCTACTAGCCGGGTCACGAGGCACCGCAATGTAACGGCTTCGCCAATAGGTTGCCCTTGCCCCACGCGCCCCGGCTGTTACCGGTCACACTCTGGCCATGAATTTGCAGAAGGGTCTCCGGCTGGAACGGGGATCGAAGGCCGACTGGGACGAGGTGCTAGCCGCACACCCCGGTGCGACGGCCTTCCATCGCTATGAGTTCCTGGAGTGCGTAGCGACGTTGCTGCGCTGCACCTTTGAGCCGCTGGTCATCATGCAGGGCACGGATCGGGCCGGAGTCGCGCCGCTGGTCGTCCGGAAGGTTGGTCCCCTCTGCACGCTGAACTGGATGCCGTTTCCCTATCTCGGACCGCTGACGTCGGAATCCCTGCTTCCCGCTGTCGTCTCGCTGCTCGCCACCGAAGGGACGGTGCGAGGCGCGATCCATCATCAGCAGGGGTTCGCCGACCTTGTGCCCGACGGCGTTGCCGGCAAGTTCAATCCTGGAACGGATCTGACCTTTGTCGTCCCGCTGGACGGCCGGTCCGACGAGGCGCTGCTCGCCGCCATGACCCGCAACGGCCGCTGGGAAATTTCCAGGGCACGGCGGGACGGCGTGCAGGTCTATCCGGCTGAGCATGCCGATTTTCTCCTCATGGACCGTTGGTCGCAGGCCATCTATGCTCGCCAGGGCCTGCCGCCTAAGTACCCGGCGGGCGCCTACGAGCGACTCTTCGACACGATGGGCGGCAGGGCCGGCTCGCACTTCCACGCCGCCAGGCTGGATGGCAAGACGATCGCGGTTAACATGGGCTTTTCGATCGGGAACCGCAGTTTTGACTGGCAGATGGCCACCGATCCAGCGCACCGCAAGGCCTGTCCGCAGGCGTTGCTGCTGTGGAGTCACCTGACCGCGGCCCGCGATCGCGGCGACACGTACTTCGACCTTGGGGGTGCCCCCACGGACGGCATCGCGGTCTATAAACGCAACTTCGGCGCCGTCGAGCGGCACTACACGGTGCTGTCCAGGCACTCAGTCATAGGCCGGGCCAAGTACTGGGCAGCGTCGGTCCGCCCGGCTCGCGGGCAGTCCAGGCAAGTCGAGCCGTCCTCGGCCTAGCCCGTGACCGGTTAATCCGTTGCCGCCTCACCGGCGGGCCTTGTTAGATGCGTGGGTGAGGATCGAGCAGTTTGACGGCCTGGCCGATGCCCAGCGGGTGCGCGATTGCTACGGCATCGCCGAGGCAAGCTGGGCGGTGGACCAGCCCGACCTGGCTGGCTGGTCACTCGGCTCGTTCACGGCCAAGTGGGCCGATGGCTTCGATACCAGTCCGCGTGAGACGTGGATCGGTACAGACGGCTCGGGTGAGCCGGTGGGCTGCTACCTGCTGACCTTGCCAGCACGGGAGAACCTCGACCTGGCCAGGGTCGTCCTGACGGTCCGGCCAGAAGCGCGGCGAGAAGGAGCGGGCCGCTCGCTGCTACGGCACTGCGCCGAGCGGGCTCGGCTTGGGGGCCGCACCCGGCTGGAAGGGTCAGCATGGGACGGGTCGGCCGGCGCGGCGTTCGCCACCGCGACGGGCGCTACCGCGGGCATCACCGAGGTGATCAGGGTCCTGACGGTGAACGACGACGTCCGCGGCAGGCTGCCGGGCCTGCGCGCGGAGGCGGAGGCGCACGCGGCCGATTACTCGCTGCTGTCCTGGGCCGGCGCCACGCCGGATGACCTCATCGAAGAAGTGACCGTGGTGAACGCGGCCATGGCCGATGCGCCGCGGGACGCTGACGTGGAGCACGGGACCTGGGGCGCTGACCGGATCAGGCGGGTCGACCAGCTGCTGGCCAGCTACGGCGTCAGGCCGTACACGGTTGCGGCCCGGCACGAGCAGACAGGCGAGATCTGCGCGGTCACCAAGGTCCTCGCCGACCCCGGCATGCCGGGCTGGGGCTTCCAGCAGATCACGGCCGTGCGCGCCGATCACCGCGGGCACCGGCTTGGCCTGCTCATCAAGGTGGCGATGCTGGAGTGGCTGGGCCAGGCCGAGCCGGGGGTCGGCCGCATCCTGACGGGTAATGCCGGAGCCAATGACCACATGATCGCCATCAATGCCCGGCTGGGCTTCGAGATCGCCGGGACGACCAGATCATGGTACGTCGACCTGACAGAGCTCAGGTGATGCTGGCCGTCAGCGCAGGATGAACTTCTCCACGGCGTTGGCGAAGCCCTCGTCGTCGTTGGAGGTCGTAACCCGGCGGGCGGAGCGCTTGACCTCGGAGCTGGCCTGGCCCATCGCGATGGACAGGCCCGAGTGCGCGAACATCAGCACGTCGTTGGGCATGTCGCCGATGGTGGCGATCTCCTCGGGCTGCAGCTTGTACTTAGCGGCCAGGTACTTGGCCACCTCGCCCTTGTTGGCCTGCGGGTGGGTGACGTCCAGGTAGTAGGGCTGCGAGGGGGCGGCCGCCACATGGTCGCCGAACTTGTCGTGCACCTCCGCGTACGCCCGCTGCACGGCGTCGTGGTCGTCGCTGACCCCGACCAGCTTGGCGACGTCCTGAGTCAGTCCCCTAACGCCGTCCGTCATGATCTTGGGGTCGAACTTCACGGTCCACGACTCACGCGCCACGTGCGACCCGTCTGCCTTGGGCACGTACCAGTCGGCGCCGGAGTAGAGCCACACGTCCAGGGAGAACGACTGCATGGTGTCCGACACCGGCACGACCAGGTCCTCCGGCAGGACGCGCTGCTCGATCACGGACATGTCCGGGTTGACCATCACGCCGCCGTTGAACGCCGCGATCGGCAGCTTGATGTCCAGCGGTTCGATGAGCATGGCCATGCCGCGCGGCGGGCGGCCGCTGGTAATGGTGAACAGCACCCCGGCGTCGTGCAGCTTATGCACGGCCTCGACGGCCCTGGGCGTCAGCTCCTTCTGCTGGGTGACCAGGGTGCCGTCGACGTCGGCGAGCAGCAGCTTGACGGCCGGCCCGGTCATTTCGTCCCCCCGGAGCCATCCTGGGCGCCGCGATAGGCGTCTATCAGATCGCGGTAGCGCCCGGCGATCCGGTCGACGGCCTCCTGCCGGGAGGCCCGCTTGGCCAGGAAGTCCTGCAGCGGCTGCTCCCACAGAGTCCGCCCGACGGCGAAGCCGTCGAAGCCGTCCACCGGCGCGGCGGTCTTGAGCCACTCGATGACCTGCGGCTCGTCGGCCCCGCGGCCTAGCACGATGCACCTGACATCCTCGCGGCCGTCCGCGCGGGCCTGCGCGACGACGGCCTCGCAGTCCTCGCGGCGGTCAAGGCCCTCGATCTTCCAGATGTCCGGCTCGACATCTGCAGCCTGCAGCGCCGCGATCGCGTCCAGCACCAGCCGGGGCCGCAGCCGCCGGTCGTAGTCGCGCTGGTGCCCCTCGAACCGGTCAAGCTGCGCGATGGTGGCCGGGATCAGGAGCTCGAACAGGAACTTGCGGTCGTTGCGACGCAGCCAGCGGCTGAGCGTCGCGAGCTGAGCGGCCTGCCGGCGGTTGACCGCCGCCTCGCGCTCGGGGTTGTAGCGGACCAGGACCTTGGCAAACATCGGGTCGAAGTCCTTGATGTGGTCGGCGAACTCCGCGCCGTACTCGAAGTTGAACTCGTCCTGGCCCGACCGCTCCACCGGCATGGCCAGCGGCACGCCCTCCTGCCTGGCCCGCCGGGCGATGCCGGGCCCGAACTCCTCGTCGACGAGGACCACGCACGCGTCCGCCGGGGCGCCGCCAGCCACCGCCTTCAGGTGCGCGTCAAAGATGATCTCCTTGGCCCCGGTGATCGCCTCGTGCACCTCGGCTGACACTGGTGGCGTAGCCCCGAACAACCCCTGCTCGAACGAGCCGCGGTGGTCGAATGCGAGGAGGTACAGCGGCTTGTCATACCCTCGCGTCAACGGACACCTCCTGGATGCGACATCCCGTTTCCGTCACAAGACGTCAACGGGCGAGAGCGGTCAGCCGGACGACGGCAGGTGCCACCGGAACGGCTCGATGAGCTTGTTCACCGACGCCGGACCCCAGCTGCCAGGGGCATACGTCTCGACCGGCGGCGGGTTCTGCAGCAGCGGCTCGGAGATCTCCCATAGCCGCTCGATCCCGTCCGAGGACGTGAACAGCGACTGGTCGCCGATCATCGCGTCCAGGATCAGCCGCTCGTAGCCTTCGAGCGCGTTGGCCTGCGCGAACGAATCCGAGTACCGGAAGATCATGCTCGCTGCCGATAGCGTCATCTCCGCGCCGGGCTCCTTCGCGAGGAAACGAGTGGTTATCGAGCCTGGATCTGCGAAGTCGATGATGATCTCGTTCTGGCGGCCGTCAGGAACGTCCTTGCGATGCGCGGTAAACATGCGCAGCGGCGGCGGGTGGAAGCCAAGCGTGATGACCTGCTTGCTGGCGCCCATGCTCTTGCCTGACCGCAGGAAGAACGGGACGCCGTGCCAGCGCCAGTTGTCCACGTCGGCGCGCACCGCCACCATGGTCTCGGTCTGCGAGTCGGGCGCGACGCCCTTCTCCTTGCGGTAGCCGTCGTACTGGCCGCGCACGACGTGCCGGGGATCGATGGGCTTGACCGCGTCGAAGACCTTGCTCTTCTCGTCGCGCAGCTGGGCCGCGCTCAGTGAGGTCGGCGGTTCCATCGCGACGAACCCCATCACCTGGAACAGGTGCGTGACGATCATGTCGCGGTACGCGCCGGTCTTGTCGTAGAAGTCGGCGCGGCCCTCGATGGAGAGCGTCTCCGGCACGTCGATCTGCACGTACCTGATGTGCTGGCGGTTCCAGATCGGCTCGAACAGGCCGTTAGCGAAGCGGAAGGCGAGAATGTTGTCGACCGACTCCTTGCCCAGGAAGTGGTCGATCCGGAAGATCTGCGACTCGTCGAACACCGCGAGCACCGCCTTGTTCAGCGCGCGCGCGGAGTCCAGATCCCAGCCGAATGGCTTCTCGATGATGACCCTGGACTCTGGCGTGGCCAGCCCGGAACTGCCGAGCATGCCGACCACCGAGGTGAACGCCGCGGGCGGGACGGCCAGGTGGAACAGCCGCCGCTTCGACCCGATGGCCTTCTCTGCCTGCTCGACCTCCTCGGTCAGGGCCTTGTAGTCGTCGGGGTCGGCGGGGGCGAAGGACAGGTGCGGGGCGAACTCATCCCAAGGCCCGGTGTCGGGCTTGGTGATGCAGAAGTCCGCGCACGCTTGCCTCGCGTGCGCGCGGAACTCCTCGGTGCTGATCGCGGCACTGTGCGGGGAGCTGCCGATGATGCGGAACTTGCGCGGCAGCAGCCCGGCCGCGGCCAGGTGGAACAGGCCGGGCAGCAGCTTGCGCTTGGCCAGGTCGCCGGTCGCGCCGAACAGCACGATGACGTGGTCGGCGGGGCGCTGCGCGGTGCCGTGCATTGGCGCGGTATTCATCGCGGGGGTCCTCCTGGGTTCAGTTGGAGCCGGCCGCTGCTGCGTCGGCGAGCACGAGCGAGCGGGCTGCCTGGACCCGCCCGGCCGGGATTGACTCGTCGCCGGCCAGCAGCCTGGCCAGCGCGTCGCGCTTGTCCGGCCCGGTGATCAGCCACATCAGCTGGTCGGCGCGGGCCAGGCCAGGGTAGGTGAGCGTCATCCGCCGGTGGCCCTGATAGGGCTGGGTGACCGCGACCAGGACGCCGGTTACCTCCAGTACCGGGTCGCCGGGCACCAGCGACGCGGTGTGCCCGTCCGGGCCGAGCCCGAGGTGGACCAGGTCGAAGTGCTGCGGGAGCACGAGGGCGTACGCCGCCGCCGCCGCGTCGAGGGCGGCGTCGTTGACCGGCATCGGATGGATCCGGGCCGGTGCGTCGCCGATGCTGGCCTTGAGGTTGGTCAGGTTCCGCGCGGGATCGCCGTCCGGTGCCACCCGCTCGTCCACCTGGAAGAGCTCGGTCTGCGCCCACGGCATGTCCTCGTGCGCAAGCTCGGAGAACATGGCCCACGGCGTCTTGCCGCCGCTGACCGCGAAGGTGAACGTGCCGTGATCCTGGACGGCGGCTCGGGCCCGTTCCGCGACGTACTTGGCGCCCTGGGCGGCGACGGCGGCAGCGTCCGGCGATACCTCCAGATCGTGCTGCACAGCTCAGCCCTTCTGCTCGGCGTGCCCGCCGAACTCCGAGCGCATCGCGGACAGGACCTTGTCGGTGAAGTCACCGAGGCCGCGGGACTGGAACCGCTCGTACAGCGCCTCGGTGATGATCGAGGCGGGCACGCCCTCCTCGATGGCCGCCATCACGGTCCACCGGCCCTCGCCGGAGTCCGACACCCGGCCGGCGAACTCGCTCAGGTCCGGGTCCTTGGCGAAGGCCGCCGCGATCAGGTCGATCAGCCACGAGCTGATCACCGAGCCGCGGCGCCACACCTCGGCGACCTCGCCGACGCTGATCTCGTACTGGTAGGCCTCAGGATCGCGCAGCGGCGTGTTCTCGGCGTCGGACTCCGCCGGCGGGCGCAGGCCGACGTCGGCGTTCTTGATGATGGCAAGGCCCTCGCCGATCGCGGCCATCATGCCGTACTCGATGCCGTTGTGCACCATCTTGACGAAGTGCCCGGCCCCGTTCGGGCCGCAGTGCAGGTAGCCGTGCGGTGCCGTGCTCTTGGCCAGGCTCATGCCCGGCGTCGGCTCGGCGCTGCCCTCGCCCGGCGCGATGGTCTTCCAGATCGGGTCGAGATGCTGTACCGGGCCGTCCTCGCCGCCGATCATCAGGCAGTAGCCGCGGTCCAGTCCCCAGACGCCGCCGCTGGTGCCGCAGTCGACGTAGTGGATGCCGGCCGACTTCAGCTCCTTGGCCCTGGTGATGTCGTCGCGGTAGTAGGAGTTACCGCCGTCGATGACGATGTCGCCCTCGGCGAGCAGCGGCTTGAGCTGCTCGAGCGTCGACTGCACGACGGCGGCCGGCACCATGATCCAGATGGCCCGCGGCTTCTCCAGCTTGCTGACGAAATCCTCGAGGCTGGTGGCACCGGTCGCGCCGTCGGCATCGAGCTGCTTCACCGCGTCCGGGCTGCGGTCATAGGCCACGCAGCGGTGGCCGTCGCGCATGAGGCGGCGCACCAGGTTCGCGCCCATCCGGCCGAGTCCGATCATTCCCAGCTGCATCGGCTTGTCAGTTGCCATGGTTGGTGTCGCCTTCCATTGATTTGCTTATGTCGCGAGGGTCACCGCACGTCGGCCTTGAGGGCGCGGTAGCGCCGGATCAGCGCGTTGGTGGACGAGTCATGCTTGAGCTCCGGCTCCGTGCTGCTTTCCAGCTCGGGCGCGATCTGGCTGGCCAGCTGCTTGCCCAGCTCGACGCCCCACTGGTCAAAGGAGTCAATGTCCCAGATGACGCCCTGGGTAAACACGCTGTGCTCGTACAGGGCCACGAGGGTTCCGAGCAGACGTGGTGTCAGGACCTGGGCGAGTATGACGTTGGTGGGCCTGTTTCCCTCCATAACCTTGTGCGGCACGACGTGCTCTGGCGTGCCATCCTGCCTGACCTCGTCCGCCGTCCTGCCGAACGCCAGCGCCTGCGCCTGCGCGAAGACGTTGGACGTGAGCAGGTCGTGGTGGTCGCGCAGCGGGTTGAGTGCCCGGCCGAAGCCGATGAGGTCTACCGGCACCAGCTTGGTGCCCTGGTGCAGCAGCTGGTAGAAGCTGTGCTGCCCGTTGGTGCCGGGCTCGCCCCAGAACACCGCGCCGGTCTGGTAGTCGACACGCTCTCCGGCCAGCGTCACGTGCTTGCCGTTGGACTCCATGGTCAGCTGCTGCAGGTAGGCGGGGAAGCGCTTGAGGTACTGGTCGTAGGGCATGACGCCGACGGTCTGCGCGTCGAAGAAGTCGCCGTACCAGACGCACAGCAGGCCCAGCAGGACCGGCAGGTTCTGGTCCAGCGGGGCGGTGCGGAAGTGCTCGTCCATGGCGTGGAAGCCGGCCAGCATCTCCTCGAAGTTGTCCGGGCCGATCGCGATCATCGTGGACAGCCCGATCGCCGAGTCCATGGAGTAGCGACCGCCGACCCAGTCCCAGAAGCCGAACATGTTGGCGGTGTCGATGCCGAACTCGTTGACCTTCTCGGCGTTGGTGGAGACCGCGACGAAGTGCTTGGCGACCGCGTCCTCGCTGCCGAGCGCGCCGACCACCCAGTTCCTGGCGGAGGTGGCGTTGGTGATCGTCTCCAGCGTGGTGAACGTCTTGGACGAGATGATGAACAGCGTCTCGTCGGCCTCCAGGTCCTTGGTCGCCTCGACGAAGTCGGTCGAGTCGACGTTGGACACGAACCGGAACGTGATGTTGCGGTCGGAGTAGAAGCGCAGCGCCTCGTAGGCCATCACCGGTCCGAGGTCACTGCCGCCGATGCCGATATTGATGACGTTGCGGATGCGCTTGCCGGTGTAGCCGACCCACTCGCCGGTCCGCACCTTGTCGGCGAAGACGCTCATCTGGTTCAGCACCTCGTGCACCTGGCGCACGACATCCTCGCCGTCGACGACCAGTTCGGCGTCCTCCGGCATCCGCAGCGCGACGTGCAGGACGGCCCGGTCCTCGGAGACGTTGATGTGCTCACCGCGGAACATGGCGTCGCGGCGCTGCGTGAGCCCGGACTCCTCGGCGAGCTCGATGAGCAGGCGAAGTGTCTCGTCGGTGATCCGGTTCTTGGAATAGTCCAGGTAAAGACCGACCGCCTCCGCAGTCAGCCGCTCGCCGCGGCCGGGGTCGTCCTGGAAGAACTCGCGCAGATGACGCTGACCTATTTCGGCGTGATGACGCTCGAGCGCCTGCCACGCCTTGCGGTCGCGAAGCGGCACGGCCATATGTCGTCTCCCTCAATAGGTTGGCCGTGTCCTATCCCAGCACGGCTGCCTGGCGGCCCGTTGCCCGGCCCGCCAGGCAGCCGCACTTGTCCACTGTGATGCTGTCACGACTGTCGGGCTTGTAC
>DASPWG010000078.1:0-5740 GCA_035621915.1 Streptosporangiaceae bacterium | reverse complement strand
GCAGCACCTCGGCCTGCTGCGGGCCGGTCAGCGCGGCCGCGTCCAGCCCGGCCAGCGCGGCCAGGCCGGTGGTGACCGCGGCCAGCGCGGCGGCCGGGCCGGGCTGCTGCCCTGGCTGGCTCATCGGCGCCTCCCGCCTGGCTCGGGGCCGCCGGCCGTCCTGCCCGCGGCTATCGCTTATGTGTTCGATACTATTACCACCCGCCGACAATTACCCGAAAAGACACGCGGGTAATTTTCTGGCTTGGCGCGTCCTGAGGCCGAGGGCGCCCGCTGACTCGCTTCAGTCGTCGTGACACATGACGGCGCTGGACTCGGGCAGAGGGGCGCAGCCGCGGACTTATTAAGGTGCGGCCGGCCCTGCGATTGCGACCAGTGGTGCCACGGACCTGCGCCTGACAGGGTCGGCGAGCGCCCGGGTCAGGTCCTGCAGCGCCGCTAGCGTATGGCCGCTGACCACGGCGTCGCAGTACGGCCAGGCTGCCGCCATCCCGCCTGCCAGCGGCTCGTAAGAGGCGCTCTTGGTCCGCGGGTTCATCCAGACGATGCGGTGCGCGACCATCGACAGCCGCTGCATCTCCCTGCGCACGACCGCCGGGTCGCCGGTGTCCCAGCCATCGGAGATGATCAGAACGACCGCGCCCCTGGCCATGCCGCGCCGCCCGTAGCCGTCGTTGAACTGCTTGAGCGCCTCGCCGAGACGGGTGCCGCCGAGCCAGTCAGGTGCCGCCTGGCCCGCGCGCCGCAGCGCTGCCGCCGGGGTTGACCTGGCAAGCGCGGCGGTCAGCCGGGTCAGCCGGGTGGCGAAGGTGAAGACCTCGGCGTCCGCGCCGCCGGCTGCGCAGTACAGCAGCTGGATCATGGCCCGCGCGTACGGCTCCATCGACCCGGAGATATCGCACAGCACCACCAGGCGCCGCGGCCGGGTAAGGGGTACCTGTCCGATGAGGCGGAACGCGTGCCCCCCGGTGCGCCGGGCATGCCGCAGCGTGGCCCGCATGTCAGTGCGCCGGCCGGCCGAACCCGGCCGGTGCCGCCGCGATCGGCGCTCCGGGACCGCCAGCGTGATCTGCCGCATCGCGGCCGCCAGTTCGGCGAGCTCAGCCTGCGACAGCTCGGCGAAGTCAGTGCCGGCCAGCCGCTCGGCCTGGCTGCCAAGGTAAGGCCTGCTGACCTCGGGTCCTGAGTCCGCTGAGTCAGCCCCGTCCGCCACCTGCACGGCCGTGATGCTGGCATGAGCCCTGGCGGCGCTGGCCGCGTCGGCCAGCGACTCAGGCGCCGGCCGCGCCGCATCGCGCCGTGCCGCCGCGCCGGGCGGCGCGGCTCCTGGTACCGGCCCGAAGACCTCGGCGAAGACGGCCCGCAGCAGATCAGCCTGGTCCTTGCTGGACACGAGCGTCGCCAGCGCGCAGTCCAGCAGCTGGACGGAGGTCGCAGGCCGCACCAGCGTCACCGCCGCGGCGAACCGCTCGCTGCGGCCGGGCCCGACCGGCAGCCCGGCCCGCCGCAGGGCCGCGCTGAAGCCGGCCGCCACTGCGGCGAGGTCGTCAGGCGTCGCGTCCGTCATGACTGACCAGCGCCGCGAAACCGGCGCTGCGCGCCGTATGCAGGTCCTCGGCATACTTGAGCACCGCGCCGACGGTCTGCTGCGCGGCCCTGGCATCGAGGTCACGTGCGCCGAGCACGTCCAGTGCCGTCGCCCAGCTGATCGCCTCCGCCACCCCCGGCGGCTTGGCGAGGTCCAGGCCGCGCAGCGTGGCCACGCCGCGCGCCACCTGGTCGGCCAGCCGCACCGAGGCACCCGCCACCCGCCGCCGGATGATCGCGGCGACCCGGTCGGTGCTCGGGTAGTCGATCCAGTGGTACAGGCAGCGGCGCTTCAGCGCATCGTGCAGGTCCCTGGTCCGGTTCGAGGTCAGGACGACCACCGGCGGGTAGGTGGCGCGCCTGGTGCCAAGCTCGGGAATCGTCACCGCGGACTCGGCAAGCAGCTCGAACAGGAACGCCTCAAACTCATCGTCGCCCCGGTCCACCTCGTCGATCAGCAGCACCGCGGGGCGCGGGCCCGGGTGGTCAAGCGCGGCCAGCAGCGGACGTTCCAGCAGGTAATCATCGCTGAACAGATCCGCCTCCCTGGGCCGCTCACCCCTGGCCTCGGCCAGCCGGATCGCCAGCAGCTGGCGCGGGTAGTTCCACTCGTACAGCGCCTCGGCGGACGTCAGGCCCTCGTAGCACTGCAGCCTGATCAGCGGCGTATCCAGCACATCGGCCAGCGCCTTGGCAGCCTCGGTCTTGCCTACTCCCGGCTCACCCTCCAGCAGGATCGGCTGCCCCATCCGTGCGGCGAGGAACAGGGCCGTGCCGAGCGGCTCGTCGGCCAGGTAGCTGACCCGGTCGAGCGCGGCCAGCAGGCTCTGCACGTCTGGCAGCTGCTCAGCTAGCTCGCTCATCGACACGTCCGGGGGTTGCTCACAGCCATGTACTCATTGTCCCATCCTCATCGTGCGCCGGTTCTGCACAGGTCAGTCCACGGCCAGGTCGGGGCGGACTGGGCGGCCCTGGATGGCCCGCCAGACGTTCGCCGGGGTGAGCGGCATGTCGGCGTGCCTGACCCCGAACGGCGCCAGCGCGTCGACCACGGAATTCACGACTGCGGCCGGTGATCCGACGGTGGCGGACTCGCCGATGCCCTTGGCACCGATCGGGTGGTGCGGCGACGGCGTCACGGTAGCGCCGAGCTCCCAGGACGGGCACTCCATCGCCGTCGGCAGCAGGTAGTCCATGAACGAGCCGCCCAGGCAGTTCCCCACCTCGTCGAACACGATGGACTGCATCAGCGCGATGCCAAGGCCGTCGGCCAGGCCGCGGTGCACCTGACCCTCGACGATCATCGGATTGATCCGCACGCCGCAGTCGTCCACCGCGATGAACCGGCGTACCCGCACCTCGCCGGTGCCGGGGTCGACGTCCGTGACGCACACGTACGCCCCGAAAGGGAACGTGAGGTTCGGCGGGTTGTAAACCGCGGACGCGTCGAGGTGCCCGTCCACGCCGTCGGGCAGCCGGAGCGCGGAGTGCGCCGCCATCGCGATCTCGGCGATATTCCTGGCCTGCTCGGGATCGCCGCGCACCCGCCAGGCGCCGTCCGACCACTCCAGGTCGTCGGACGCGACCTCGAGCATCGCCGCGGCGATGAGCCTGGCCTTGTCCCGTACCCGCCTGGCCGCCACCACCGCCGCCGCGCCGGACACCGGGGTGGAGCGCGAGCCGTAGGTGCCCAGGCCGAACGGCGTGCGATCGGTGTCGCCGTGCACTACCTCCACGTCGTCCGGGGACAGCCCCAGCTCGTGCGCGACGATCTGGGCGAACGTCGTCTCGTGCCCCTGCCCCTGCGTCTGCACCGAGATCGCCAGCACTGCCTTGCCCGTCGGGTGCACCCGCAGGTCGGCGCCGTCGGCCATGCCGAGACCGAGGATGTCCATGTGCTCGCGCGGGCCTGCGCCCACGCCCTCGGTGAAGAAGCTGAGCCCGATGCCCATGTACTCGCCGCGGGCCCGCCGTTCCTGCTGCTCGGCCCGCAGCGCGTCGTAGCCGGCCATGTCCAGCGCGAGCCGCAGCGCCCGCGGGTAATCGCCGGAGTCGTACTGCCAGCCGGTCGGCGCGGTGTAGGGGAACTGCTCGGGCTGCAGCAGGTTGCGCAGCCGCAGTTCCGCCGGATCGGTGCCAAGCTCGCGCGCCAGCGTGTCGACCAGCCGCTCGACCAGGTAGACCGCCTCGGTAACGCGGAACGAGCAGGAGTAGGCGACCCCGCCAGGCGCCTTGGTCGTGTACACGCCGGTGACCTCGCAGTGGGCCGCGCGCAGGTCATACGAGCCAGTGAAGATGTGGAAGAACCCCGCGGGGAACTTCGCCGGCTGCGCGGTGGCGTTAAACGCGCCATGATCGGCCAGCACGCTGGCCCGCAGCGCGAGGATCTTGCCGTCCGCGGTCGCGGCGATCTCGCCGTGCATGTGGTAGTCGCGTGCGAACGAGCCGGACATCAGGTTCTCCGACCGGTCCTCCATCCACTTGACCGGCGTGCCAGTCAGCATCGTCGCCGCCACCGCGCACACGTAGCCGGGATAGAGCGGCACCTTGTTGCCGAAGCCGCCGCCGAGATCGGGTGACACGATCCTGATCTTGTGCTCAGGCAGCCCGGTCATCAGCGCATACATCGTGCGGTGCGCGTGCGGGGCCTGGCTTGTGGACCACACGGTCAGCTTGCCGCTCACCTGATCGATGCTGGCGACGATCCCGCACGTTTCCAGCGGAGCAGGATGGGAACGCGGGTACACCATGTCGCAGCCGACCACGACGTCGGCCGCCGCGAAGGCAGCGTCGGTAGCGGCCGGGTCTCCCGCGGTCCAGTCGAAGATGCGGTTGTCGCACCGGCCGGGCAGATCGTCCCTGATGACCGGCGCATCGTCCGCGAGCGCCTTCTTGGCATCCACCACGGGCGGCAGCGGCTCATAGTCCACCGCGATGAGCGCCAGCGCGTCCCTGGCCGAGTAGCGGTCCCTGGCCACGACGAACGCGACCTCCTGGCCCTGGAACCTGACCTTGTCGGTGGCCAGCACCGCCTGCACGTCCGCAGACATGGTGGGCATCCAGGCGAGCCCCTGGGCGGCGAGGTCCTCGCCCGTCAGCACCGCCTCCACCATGGGATGCGCCCTGGCCGCCGTCGCGTCCACGGACAGGATCCTGGCGTGCGCGTACGGGCTGCGCAGGATCGCGCCGTGCAGCATGCCGGGCAGGCTGATGTCGTCCACGTATGTGCCCTGGCCGCGGATGAACCGCGCGTCCTCCTTGCGGGGGATGGAGGAGTAGGCGCCGGTCATGACTGCGGCTCCTGGTGGTCGCTGGCCCACAGCACGGACCGGACGATGTTCTCGTAGCCCGTGCACCGGCAGACCTGCCCGGAGATCGCGGCCCTGACCTCGCCCGCCGTCGGGCGCGGGTTTCGGTCAAGCAGCCAGCGCGCGGTCAGCATCATTCCGGGCGTGCAGAAGCCGCACTGCAGTCCGTGGCAGGCCGCGAAGCCCTCCTGTACCGGGTCCAGCTTGCCGTCACGGGCCAGTCCCTCGACCGTCCGCACCCGGTGCCCATCGGCCATCACCGCCAGCACCGTGCACGACTTGACCGGCGTCTCGTCCAGCCAGACGACGCAGGCGCCGCAGTTGGAGGTGTCGCAGCCCCAGTGCGAACCGGTCAGCCCCAGGTCGTCGCGCAGGAAGTGGATGAGCAGCAGCCGCGGCTCCACGTCCCGGCTGTGCTCGGTGCCGTTGACCGTCATGCTCACCCTCACGCGGACGACCCGGTCCTGGCCCGGCGGACCGCTATGTCGAGCACCCTGGTCGTCAGCTCGCAGGCAAGGTGGCGCTTGTAGTCAGCCGGCCCGCGCTGGTCGGACACCGGGCGGCAGTTGTCGGCGGCGATCTCCCCGGCCTGCGCCAGGTGGTCGGCCGTGGCGGGCCGCCCGCGCAGGTACTCCTCGGCCTCGGCCGCGGCGAAGTGCCTGGCTCCGACCGCGGCCAGGCCAATGCCGACGTCGGTGATCACGTCCCCGTCGAGCCAGACCGCGGCGCCGGCTGCGCCGACCGGCCAGTCGCCGACCCGCCTGGCCACCTTCAGGTAGGCACTGCCACCACCGGGCCGGACCGGCAGCCTGATCTCGGTCAGCATCTCGCCGGGCCCGACGACG
>DASPWG010000077.1:0-3376 GCA_035621915.1 Streptosporangiaceae bacterium | reverse complement strand
CATGACCTCCGGGCGTGACCTGCCGAGCCTGGTGCGGTGGGCCCGCGAGGCCGAGGACGCCGGGTTCGACTCGGTCATGATCAGCGAGCACATCGTGCTGGGCCCGTCGGCGGGCGCGAACGGGATCATGCCCAACCCGCGGGAGTACGCGCTGCCCGGCAACCAGGACCCGGCCACGCCGTGGCCGAGCTCGCTCGTCCTGCTGTCCGCTATCGCCGCGGTCACCGAGCGGATCCGGCTGGTCGCTGGCGCCGTCATCGCCCCGCTGCGGCATCCGCTGCTGATCGCCCGCGAGCTCGGCTCGCTGGACCTGCTCAGCGGCGGCCGGCTGGTCGTGCTGCCGACGGTGTCCTGGCTGGAGGAGGAGTACGCGGCGCTCGGCGTGCCGTTCCGTTCCCGCGGCGACCTGCTCGACGAGCACCTCGAGGCCTGGGCCACGGCGTGGCGGGACACGCCCGCGTCCTACGCGGGCGCGCACTACTCGTTCCGTGAGGTGTACTTCGAGCCGAAGGCGTTCCGGCCGGAGGGCCCGGCCCTGTGGCTCGGCGGCGCCGGCATGCACCGCCGGATGACCGAGCGCATCGTCCGGTACGCCGACGGCTTCAACCCGCTCGGCCGGCCCTCCGCCGAGGAAATGCGCAGGCTGGATGGTGCGCTACGGGCGGCCGGACGCGACCTGGCCGGGCTGGAACTCGTCGGCGGGACCCGGGCGGTGTTCCCGGACGACCGCAGCGTGGCCGACCTGGGCCAGGCCCTGGCCACGATCCCGCCGCAGGTGGCGGCCGGGTTCACCACGTTCTGCATCAAGCCGTCCCAGTTCACCGACGACCCGCGCGACGTGGGCCGGCTCTGCCGGGACGTCGTCCGCCGGGTCGACGGCATGCTGCCGTAACCAGACCGTGTTCAGGTCGCGCGCCGGCGGACCAGCCAGACGGTCGCGGCGAGGAGGAGCAGCGAGAACACGAGCAGCCAGCCGCCCTCGATGAACTGGAAGGGCCAGTACCGGATGGCGGGCTGATAGATCGTCACTTCGCTGTAGCCGCGCCGGGGGTGCTGGATGAGCGCGATGATCTGGTCGAAGTTGGTGATGCGCTGGCCGTGCGGCCCGGTCCACAGCTGGCTGATGGTCCAGCTGGAGCCCGGCGCCGTGCCGTTGGGCTTGGTGACCAGCGGGGCCATGTAGTGGGGGCGCAGGTAAAACACGGTGGCCCCCAGGAGCCCGGCGCAGCCGGCCATGGCGGCGGCCATCGCGGGGACGACCCGACGGATGAGCACGCCGGCCAGGGCGCCGATCGCGAACGCGGCCAGCGTCCAGGCGGCGAAGGCGACTCCGGTCAGGTTGAAGTACTGGGGGGCGAACGAGCCGGCCTGCTGAGCGTCGAAGAACGGCCAGAAATACCATCCGAACAGCTGGCTGAACGCCGCCGCGGCGGCGGTGACCGTCACCGCGGGCAGCGCGAGGCGGGCGAGCGTCCACCGGGCCCGGCCGGCGCCCTGGGTCCAGGCAAACCGGAAGGTGCCGCTGCCCAGCTCGCGGGCCAGGATCGGCGCGCCGGCGAACACCCCGGCCAGCACCGGAACCGCGTTCAGCACGGCCGCGGTGAGCTCGGCGGCGTTGTGGTAGTCGTTGTTGAACAGGTTGAGCACGGCGACGCAGGCGTTCGGGGCCCTCGAGGTACAGGCGGTCGCCGCCGCGTAGGAGCTGCGGATCTCCAGCCCCATGACCAGCAGGTACAGGGCCAGCACGCCGAGGAACACGGCCGTGCCGACCGCCGAGTACCGGTACTGCCGCCAGCTCACCCAGGCCAGTCGTCGCCATGGCACCGGCGGTGGAGTCGTGTGTCGGTCCCGCTGCGCAGGCGTGGTCAGCACCGTCATTTGTTACCTCCCATGGTCCAGCAGGCGGCGCGCCTGCCCCCGGTTCAGGCCGCGCGCCGGCGGACCAGCCAGATGGTCGCGGCGATGAGCAGCAGCGAGAGCACCAGCAGCCAGCGCGGTCATTTCGTCACCTCGGATGGCTGGAGGTCTCTGGCGCGCGCCGGGCCCGGGAGGGTGGCCGCGCCGGGCTCACGCAGGTAGGCCAGGACGAGTTCCTCCAGGCCGACCGGGTGCGCCTCCCAGCCGGGGGGCACCGGGTCGGCCGGCCCGCCGGTCCGCACCAGCAGATGGGCCTGCGCCTCGCCGCGCCGGGCGTGCACGACCGCCAGGTCGGCATGCCTGCCGACCTCAGCCGCGGGGCCGGTCAGTACCCGGTGGGCGGCGAGCAGGTCGTCGACCTCGCCGGCCACCTGGACCCTGCCCTCTGACAGCAGGATGAGGTAGTCGGCCACCCGCTCAAGCTCGGCGAGCACGTGCGAGGACAGCACGACCGACATCCCCCCACCCACCTCCCCTTCCCCCTTCCCTGCCGCCGCGGCCATCACCGTGGCCATGAAGTCGTGCCGGGCCAGCGGGTCGAGGTTCGCCAGCGGCTCGTCGAGCACGAGCAGCCGCGGACGCCTGGCCAGCGCCAGGGTCAGCGCGAGCTGTGCCTGCTGGCCGCCGGACAGCTTGCCGGTCTTCTTGCCCGGCGGTATGCCCAGATCGGCCAGCCGGGCGCGGGCGTATCCCTGGTCGAAGTGCCGGTTCAGGTTGCGGGTCAGGTGCAGCATGTCGGTGACCGACAGGTTCTTGTAGAGCGGTGTGTCCTGCGCGACGAACGCGATGCCGTCCAGCGCGGTCGGCGACCCTGCGGGGTTGCCCCCGAGCACGGTGACGACGCCTGCGGTCGGCGTGGCCAGGCCGACCGCCAGGTTCAGCAGCGTGGTCTTGCCTGCGCCGTTCGGGCCGACCAGCGCGGCCACGTGCCCGGCGGGAATCGCCAGCGTGCACTCACGCAGCGCCCAGGCATGGCGGTAGCGCTTGCTCAGGCCGCTGGTCTCGATGGCGTTCATGCGACGCCCTCCGTTCCTGCACCGGCACTGCCGCGGCTGCCGCGCTGCCCGCCATGGCGGTCAAAGAAATCCCGCAACGCGCTGGTGAACAGGGCCACGATCCCGTCTTCGTCCAGCCCAGCGCCGTCGGCGGATGCGAGCCAGCCGAGCAGCGAGCGGCGCAGCGCGGCCAGCTCGGGCAGCGCGACCTGGCTGAGGGTGGCCTCGACGAACGTGCCCTGACCGGGCCGGCCGGCGGCCAGGCCCTTGGTCTCCAGCTCGCGGTAGGCCTTGAGCACCGTGTTCGGGTTGATGGCCAGCTGGGCGACCACGTCCCTGACCTTGGGCAGCTGGTCGCCGGGCTTGAGGTAGCCCAGCCGCAGCGCGTGTTCTACCTGCTGCACGAGCTGCAGGTAGGTCGGCACGCCTGAGCCGGGGTCGAGCCGGAACTCGATCGGCGACGC
>DASPWG010000076.1:0-6535 GCA_035621915.1 Streptosporangiaceae bacterium | reverse complement strand
ATCCAGCTGGACATGAGCGAGTACATGGAGAAGCACACGGTCTCCCGGCTGTTCGGCTCGCCGCCCGGTTACGTCGGCTACGAGGAGGGCGGCCAGCTGACCGAGAAGGTCAGGCGCAGGCCGTTCTCGGTCGTGCTGTTCGACGAGATCGAGAAGGCGCACGGCGACATCTTCAACTCGCTGCTGCAGATCCTGGAGGACGGCCGGCTGACCGACGCTCAGGGCCGGGTGGTGGACTTCAAGAACACCGTGATCATCATGACCACCAACCTGGGCACGCGGGACATCTCCAAGGGTGTCACGGTCGGATTCGGCGCCGCGTCTGAGTCGCGTGGGTCCTACGACCGGATGAAGGCGAAGGTCAGCGAGGAGCTCAAGCAGCACTTCCGGCCCGAGTTCCTCAACCGCGTCGATGACACCATCGTCTTCCACCAGCTCAGCCAGGAGGAGATCTTCGAGATCGTCGACCTGATGGTGAGCAAGGTGGACGAGCGGCTGCGTGACAGGGACATGGGCATCGAGATCCGCCCGGCCGCCAAGAAGCTGCTCTCGCAGAAGGGCTACGACCCGGTGCTCGGGGCGCGCCCGCTACGGCGGACCATACAGCGCGAGATCGAGGACCACCTGTCGGAGAAGATCCTCTTCGGCGAGGTCAAGGCGGGCCAGATCGTCATCGTGGACGCTGAGGGCGAGGGCGAGGACGCGAAGTTCATCTTCCGTGGCGTCACCAAGCCGGCCGAGGTGCCCGACGCCCCGCCGGAGGCGGTGGTCGAGTCCAAGGCCGGCGCTGGCGGGGCGACCGCGACGGCGTCCGACTAGGCCGGCTCGTCGCCCGGCAGCGCCACGGCGCCGTCCGCGCACCGGGTGACCAGCCCATCGGCTATCAGGGCAGCGAGCGACCTGGCTCGCTGCCCTGAGTCGTCCCAGGCCGCCGCCAGGGCGCTGGCGGGCACTGGGCCTCTGGCCTGTCTCAGCATGGCCAGCAGCCGTCCCCGGCACTGCCGGTCGCTGCCCTCGTAGCCGGGCCCCGCCCGGCCGGGCGCGGCCGCGGGGCGGCCGCGCGCCAGCCAGGCGCACTGGGCGGCCAGCGGGCAGTCGGCGCAGCGGGGCCTGGCCGAAGTGCAGACGAGCGCGCCAAGTTCCATGACCGCTACTGACCATCTGGCCGCCTGGCGGCCGTCAGCGGGCAGCAGAGACTCGGCGAGGGCCCGCTCGGCCGCTGACAGGGTGGGCCCCGGCTGGCCCAGGCCTTCCACAGCCCGCGCCAGCACCCGCCTGACGTTGGTGTCCAGGACCGCATGCCGCTTGCCGTAAGCGAAGCTGGCGACGGCCGCCGCGGTATAGGCCCCGACGCCGGGCAGTGCCCGCAGCTGCTCGGCCGAGTCGGGCACCAGGCCGTCATGGCGGTCGACGATTAGCCGGGCGCTGGCGTGCAGGCGCACGGCCCGTCTCGGGTAGCCCAGCCTGTCCCACTGGCGGACCGCGTCGGCTGGCGTGGCGGCGGCCAGGGCCGCCGGCGTGGGCCAGCGCGCCAGCCAGGCTGCGTGTGCTGGCAGCACCCTGGCCACCGGGGTCTGCTGCAGCATCACCTCGCTGACCAGCACCGACCAGGCGGACGCCGAGGGATCGCGCCACGGCAGGACCCTGGCGTGCTCGGAGTACCAGCCAGAAACTGGCGCGAGATACGGGGAAGCCATGACACTCGATCGTCGCACGACTTTGGCAACGCGCGTCCAGGGTCGCTGGCCGGGTCGCGCCTTGCTGTAGCCGGCCGGGCGAACGCGGCGCACCAGGCCCGAACGCCGCAGTCCTGGCCAAGGGCAGTTTCCGCGAGAGCTGGCACGGACCTGGATCACTCGCCAGCGCGGCCGGGCGCAGTTGCGGCCCGAGTGCGGTTCATGGCGCCAATGCCGCGAGACGCTCTTGCATACTCGACGTATGGGCACGACTACGTTACGTCAGCAAGCGCCGGATCGGCCCGTAGCGGCCACCTACTGGCGACGGCGATTCATCGCCCTGGTCGGAGGCCTGTCGATCCTGGCGCTGGTCGCCTGGGGGTTGTCGGGCGCGCTCGGCGGTCCGGCGCCCGCTGCGGCCGGCGGCGGCGCTGCCAGGCTGACCCATGGCGCGCTGCCGTCCGGGCAGGCCAACGGCGGCACCGGCGCTGCCCGGCAGCACAGTACGGGAAGCAGCGGGCATCCCGCCCAGAAACAGGGCGATTCAGGCGCCGCTGGCGGTGGCATGCGGCCCTGCCCGGCGGGCGACGTAGTACTGAGCCTGTTCTCCAGCCAGGCCGCCTACTCGCTGCGGCAGGCACCGGAATTCGAGGTCGATGTGGTGTCCACCGCCAGCCGCTCGTGCACCTTCAACATCGGGGCGAGGCACCTGTGGGTGCAGATCACCGCGGGCTCGCTGCGTGTCTGGAGCTCGGACGAGTGCGCTGAGGGCGAGGCGTCGCTGGTGACCGAGTTGCAGCGCGGCGTCCCGACGGTGGTGCCGATCGGCTGGGACGGCCAGATATCCAGCCAGCGCTGCCCGGGACCGGGCACTGACGCGCCGGCAGGCACGTATACCGCGGTTGCATCCGACAGCAGCAGCAGCAGCAACGCGCTAGCGTTCCGGATGGGCTGACCGGCCGCTACCTGGATCAGGAATCGGGTTCAGGAGTACGGCCCGAGGGCCGACTCCGCGAGCCGGGACAGGCCCTCACGGACGCGGGAGGCGGCCGCCGCGTCGATCCCCGGCACCTGCCGCAGGTCATGCACGCTCGCCGAGAGCAGCTTCTGCAGCCCGCCGAAATGCTCGATCAGGCTGTCCGCGGCCGAAGCCGTAAGCCGCGGGATGCCGCCGAGCAGCCGGTACCCGCGAGGGCTCACCTGCTGATCGAGGTCCTCGGCAAGGCCAGGCCGGATCGCCGCTGCGATGGCGGGCATGTCAAGCAGCTCGTCGGCGCTGAGCAGGGCGAGCCGGTCTGCGCTCGCCGCCTGGGCGGACAGACCCGCCTGGCCAGAAAGGCCAGCCGGCGCATAGTCGCGCAGGAAGAACTCCCGCTCCCGGTCGCCGGCGGCGGTCAGTTCATCCAGCTGCAGCCCGAGCAGGCCGCCGTCGGTGCCCAGCTCGACCATGTAGCCGGCGATCTCGTCGGCGATGCGACTGGCCATCTCCATCCGCTGCGCGACCGCGGCCATGTCCCTGATCGTGGCCCGGTCCTCGATCTCCAGCGCGGTGAGTACGCTCGTCGCCTGGTCCAGATGGCGCTTGTAGCGGTCAAGCGCCGCCAGCGCCTGGTGGGCGCGCGCCAGCAGGGCGGCCGAGTCCTCGAGCACATACCGCTCGCCGTCGGCATACACGGCGATCACGCGCATGGACTTGCTCACCGTGATGACCGGGAGGCCAGACTGCCTGGCGGCACGCTCGGCGGTCCGGTGCCGGGTGCCAGATTCCTGCGTGGGTAGCTCCGGGTCCGGCATCAGCTGCACGGCGGCCCGCACGATAAAGGTGCCCGCCTTGTCCAGCACGATGGCCCCGTCCATCTTGGCCAGCTCACGCAGGCCGGTCGCGGTGAACTGTGCGCCAATCTCGAAGCCGCCCGAGCACATGCCGCGGACAACCTCGTCGAAGCCGAGCACGATCAGCGCTCCGGTGTTGCCGCGCACGATCCGCTCCAGCCCGTCGCGCAGTTCCGTTCCCGGCGCGACCATGGCGAGCGCTGCCCGCCGCCGCTCGTCCCGCTTGTTCCCCACCGCAAGCACCTGCCTACCGGACGCTGTCAGGGCATGTCTCGGTGCTGGCAGTCTAACGGCCGTCACCAGTGGTCACTGGTCAGCCGCTGAGGGCAGCGGTAATTGCGGCGGAGATGTCGGTCACCTCCCGGACTCGCAGCTGCGAGCAGCCCTGGCCGCCGCTCCCGCCGGGCAGCACGTCTGACCCGGCCGGAACGATCGCGCGCCGGAAGCCCATCCGCTCGGCCTCGGCGATCCGCCGTTGCACGCCGGTCACCCGCCGGATCTCCCCGGCCAGGCCGACCTCGCCGAAGGCGACGAGGTCGGCGGGAACGCTGACGTCGGCGCGGGCGCTGGCAATAGCCAGCCCGAGCGCCAGGTCGACCGACGGCTCGCTGAGCCGCACCCCGCCGACGGTCGCCGCGAACACGTCGTGCCGCCCGATGCGCAGGTTCGCGCGCCGCTGCAGCACGGCGATGAGCATCCCGACGCGGGCGAAGTCGAGGCCGGAGGTCACGCGCCGCGGCTCGCCACTCGTCTCGCACACCAGCGTCTGCACCTCGGCTACCAGTGGACGCCGGCCCTCCAGCGTCACGGTCACGCACGTGCCGGAAACCGGATCATGCCGCTGGGACAGGAACAGCCCGCTCGGATCGGGCAGCCCGAGCAGGCCGTACTCGCCGAGCTCGAAGCAGCCCACCTCGTCGGTCGGGCCGAACCGGTTCTTCACCGCCCTGACCATCCGAAGCTGGCCGCGGGCGTCTCCGTCGAAGTGCAGGACGACGTCGACCAGGTGCTCGAGGGTCCGTGGCCCGGCCACCGAGCCGTCCTTGGTGACGTGGCCGACCAGCACGGTCGTCAGGCACCGCTGCTTGGCCAGCGCGGTCAGCGCCGCGGTGACCTCCCGGACCTGCGTCACGCCGCCCGGCACGCCGTCCACGCCTGCCGCGCTGACGGTCTGCACCGAGTCCACGATGAGCAGGCTCGGGTTCACCTCCTGCACGTGCCCTAGCAGCGCGCCGAAGTCCGTCTCTGCCGCCAGGAGCAGGTCATCGCTGACAGCGCCGATCCGGTCCGCGCGCAGCCGGACCTGGGCAGCCGACTCCTCGCCCGTCACGTAGAGCACCCGGCCGTGCCCGGCGGCCAGGGCGCCGGCCTCGAGCAGCAAGGTCGACTTGCCGACGCCGGGCTCGCCCGCCAGCAGCACTACGGCGCCCGGCACCAGCCCGCCACCAAGCACGCGGTCCAGCTCGTCCATCCCGGTCGGCCTGGCCCGTGCCGCGGCTGCGTCGACCTGGCGGATCGGCAGGGCGGCCGCGACTGGCCTGGCTGCCTTGAGCTGAGCCCGCCCAGCCGGCCTGACCGGCGCGTCGTCCCTGGCCGTCTCGGCGACGCTGCCCCATGCCTCGCAGCCCCCGCACCGGCCCGCCCACTTGCTGCTCCGCCAGCCGCACTCGGCGCACTCGAACAATGCGGCAGCCGCCGTCTTCGCCATGCCGGCACCGTATCCGGCACTGCTGACAGTCGGCTGTCCCGCGTGCTGCGGTGCCCGCCGGGCGGCATCAGCCGGGCTAGGGCAGGCGGCATAAGCTGGCAGTACACAGCCCTCGAGGAGGCTCGATTGCGCAGGTCACGCAGGTGACAGCCATCCAGGTCGCGCTCTCGACGGCCTCGGTCTTCCCTGAGCGAGCGCCGGACGCGTTCGAGACGGCCGCGCGCCTTGGCTACGACGCGGTCGAGGTCATGGTGACCGCCGACCCGGTCAGCCAGGATCCCGCCGTGCTGCAGCGGCTGTCGGAGTACCACGGCATCCCGGTCGTGGCGGTGCATGCCCCGAACCTGCTTGTCACGCAGCGAGTCTGGGGCCGCGACCCGTGGGGAAAGCTGCAGCGGTCCAGGGAGCTGGCTGAGGCGCTCGGCGCCAAGATCGTCGTGGTGCACCCGCCGTTTCGCTGGCAGCGGGAATACGCCAGGGACTTCGAGGAAGGTATCGCGCGGCTGACCCCGCAGGGGGACGTCGCCTTCGCGGTGGAGAACCTCTACCCGCTGCTGCGCGGCGAGACCGAGGTGGGCGCCTACGCGCCGCACTGGAACCCGGTCGAGCTCGACGTCCCGCACGCGACGCTGGACGTCTCGCACGCGGCAGTGTCCGACTCCGACGTGCTGGCCATGGCCAAGCAACTCGGCACCCGGCTCGCCCACGTGCACCTGGGTGACGGCACGAAGCCGGGACTGCCGGATGAGCACCTGGTTCCCGGCCGCGGCACCCAGCCATGCGCGGAGCTGCTCGGCTGGCTGAGCTCGTCCGGCTACGACGGAATCGTCGTGCTCGAGGTCAGCACGCACCGTGCGCCGACCCTTGGTGACCGGCAGGCAGACCTTGCCGAGTCGCTGGAATTCGCCCGCAGGCACCTGGCCGGCGGCCAGCACGCGGGCGCGGCCAGGTCAGGTACCGGCAATCCGGGCGCAGGCGGGTAGCGAGGGCCGCTACACCTCCAGGATCAGCGTCACCGGGCCGTCGTTGACCAGCTCGACGTCCATGTGCGCCCCGAACACGCCGGTCTGCACGCTGGCGCCGAGCGCGGTGAGGGCGTCGGCGAACGAGGTCACCAGCGGCTCGGCAACAGGCCCTGGCGCGGCCGCCTGCCAGCTCGGCCGTCGTCCCTTCGACGTGTCCGCGTAGAGCGTGAACTGGCTGATCACCAGCAGTGGCGCGGCGAGTTCGGCGCAGGACCGCTCGCCGTCCAGGATGCGCAGGTGGTAGACCTTCCGCGCGAGCGCCGCGGCGGTCGCGGCGGTGTCGGAGTGCGTGA
>DASPWG010000075.1:0-52888 GCA_035621915.1 Streptosporangiaceae bacterium | reverse complement strand
GCGGTGGCGCCGCGTGCTGTGGCGCTGGCTCGCAAGCTGCCGGTCTTCTCCCGGCAGGCCGGGACCACGGTACACGCGCAGATCGAGGACTGGCTGGCAGACGCGATCGCCGCAGGCACGCTCACGCCAGGCGACCGGCTGCCCTCCGAGCACGATCTCGCCGCCTGGCTCGGCGTCAGCAGGATGACGCTGCGGCACGCGCTCGGCGAGCTGGCCCAGCGCGGGCTGGTCAGCCGCGCGGTCGGCCGGGGCGGCGGCACGTTCGTGGCCGAGCCCAAGCTGGAGCAGGACCTGACCACGCTGGCCGGCTTCTCCGAGCAACTCCGCCGTCACGGCAAGGTGGCAGGCGCGCGCGTGCTTGCCGCCGCGCAGATCCCGGCGAGCGCGGCAGCGGCGGCCGCGCTGGAACTCGGCGAGGGCGAGTGCGTCATCGAGGTCAGGCGCATCCGGCTGGCCGACGGCAAGCCGATGGTGATCGAGCACTCGCTGTTCCCGGCCGGGCTCTTCCCCGACCTGCTGGAGTGCAGGCTAGACGGCTCGCTGTACGAGCTACTAGACGAGCGGTACGGGCTGCGGCCCTACCGCGCGCGCGAGTCGCTGGAGCCGGTCATCGCCGGCGTCAGGGAGGCCGAGGCGCTGGAGGTCGAGGAGGGAACGCCGCTGATGCTGGTGGAGCGGACCGCGTACTCCGTCGCCGGCCGGCCGCTGGAGTTCGCCAGGGACCTGTTCCGCGGGGACCGCACCAGGGTCGTGATGTGGACCTCGGAGCTGGCCGGGGAGCTCTGACCGGCGCGCTCTGACCGGGGCGCGCGGGCGGGGCGCGCGGGCGGGGCGCGCGGGGAGTCGGCGCGGTGACAAGTTCGGCTGGCCGCTGAGCTAACCGACCCGACCTGGGCGGCGGCGCGCGCGCCGGGGGTAGGGTCCCGTCCATGACCGTGAAACTGGTAGTCCTGTACACCCAGCCCGACGACCCCGCCGCGTTCGACGCGCATTACGTCAACGTGCACGTGCCGCTGGTGCGCAAGATTCCCGGCTTGGAGCGCTTCGAGACCGGGACCTTCACCGCCGCGCTGGATGGCGGGGAGTCCACCTATCACCGGATTGCCGAGCTCTACTTCAGAGACCAGGTCGCGATGGACGACGCGTTCGGATCACCGGCAGGCGCGGCGACTGCCGAGGATTACGGCAAGATCGCCCCGCTGGGCTCGCGGATGTTCATCCAGGCGGTCGACGAGTAGTTAGCACAAACCGCCCGAAGCTCGCAGACCTCGCCCGCCTGATCCTCTGCGCCCTCGTCACAAACCAGCTGAAAATCGTCAAAAACCCCGGCCACTAAGCTTCTGTGCCTTCTCAGGTAGGCCCCAGCAGACCTGAGAAGGCACAGAACCTCGGCCCGGAGCGGTTTGTCCGCTTATGTGGACCGCGCCGTGAAGTGGTTTGTCAGCGCCAGCTGACAGGCTTGCGCGCATGAGGGCCAATGAGACGGACGGTTCCCGGTTACTCCGCAAGCAGCTCGGCGTCGCGTCCCGGCAGCAGCTGATCTCGTTCGGAGTGACACCCGCAGCGTTGCTGCATCGGACCAGGGCGGGCGGGCCCTGGCAGCGGTTGCTGCCGGCCGTCTACCTGACCGTCACCGGCCAGCCGACGACCGAGCAGCAGGAGATGGCGGCGCTGCTATACGCCGGACCAGGCAGCGTCCTCACCGGACCCGCGGCACTGCGACTCCACGAGATAGGTAACGTCCGGCTATCAGCCATAGACGTGCTCATCCCATTCGAGCGCAAGCGCGCGAGCTGCGGCTTCGCCGAGCTGCATCGGACTCGCAGGATGCCGAAGATGGCGCTCATGGAGGGCGAGCGGGCCTTCGTCCTCGCCGCGCGGGCGGTCGCCGACACGGTGCCGGGACTGCAGCGGCTCTCCGACGCCAGGGCACTCGTCGCTGCCGCGGTACAGCAGCGCCGGTGCACGGTGACGGAGTTAGCCGAGGAAATACGCCGGCGGCACACTCCCCGTGACGCCTTACTGCGGACGGTCCTGGCCGAGGTCGCGGCGGGCATCAGGTCGGCGCCGGAAGCTGAGCTTGGCGACCTGGTCCGCCAGTCCGGCCTGCCCACCCCGATGTACAACCCGAGGCTGTACCTGCATGGGCAGTTCCTGGCCGAGCCGGACGCCTGGTGGAAGGACGCGGGAGTAGCGGCCGAGGTCGACTCGCGCGAGTACCACCTGCTACCGGCGGACTGGGCATACACCCTCAGCCGCCATGACCGGATGACCGCGGCCGGGATCCTGGTGCTGCACTTCACGCCTGCCCAGCTGCGCACCGAGCCGCAGCTCGTCGTCCAGCAGATCTCAGCGGCACTGCGGGCAGGCCGGCCGATCGATGGCATCACCGCGCGGTCAGCGGCGGCGTGAGACTGCCCGGCCAGGCGGCCGACGGCGGCGTGAGACTGCCCGGCCAGGCGGCTGACGGCGGCGTGAGGCTACCCGGCCAGGCGCGCCCGGCCGATCATGACTGTCCCAGGCTGTGCTATCCCGCGCCTGCCCGCCTCATCGCCAGCGGGGCGTCAGCCCGACCTGGCCGGCGGCGGCGCGGCGATGATCTCGAGGCTGACCGGCTCCAGGCCGGTGATCTCCCAGTGGTCGTCACCGATATCGACCGCCAGGCGCGACTTGCCCACCCGCAGCCCGCTCACCCGCAGCGGCAGGTAACGGCCGGGGACCTCCGGCGCGCACCACAGCTGCGAGCTTGACACCTCCGGCGCGAACCGCAGCAGGCTGTGCAGCAGCTGCAGCGGCGCGGCCGCCGCCCAGGCTTGCGGCGAGCACGAGGTCGGGTACGGCACAGGCGAGGGGAACTCGTTCCGGTCAAAGCCGCAGAACAGCTCGGGCAGCCGGTAGCCAAAGTGCTCGGCAGCGTCGATGATCGCGTCGCTGATGCGCTGGGCGTGCTCCACGTAGCCGTACCGCATCAGGCCGGCCGCGCACAGCGCGTTGTCGTGCGGCCAGACCGAGCCGTTGTGGTAGCTCATCGGGTTGTAGGCGCCCATGGTGGAGGCGAGCGTGCGGATTCCCCAGCCGCTGAACATCTCTGGGGACATCAGGTGCGCCGCCACCGATGCAGCCTTGTCCTTGTCCACGATGCCGGTCCACAGGCAGTGGCCCATGTTGGACGTCAGCGCGTCGATCGGGCGCTTGTCCTTGTCCAGGCCGATCGCGTACCAGCCCACATCCGGCAGCCAGAACCGCTCGTTGAACAGCTTCTTCAGCTGCTTGGCCTTCTTCCGCCAGGCCGCAGCACCGCGAGCGTCGCCAGCGGACTTGGCCAGCTGCGCCCTGGCCCGGTAGGCCGCGTAGGTGTAGGCCTGCACCTCGGCAAGCGCGATTGGCGCCTCGGCGATCGTGCCGTCGGCGAAGTTCACCCCGTCCCAGGAGTCTTTCCAGCCCTGGTTCTGCAGGCCGTCGCGGGTCTTGCGGCAGTACTCCACGAAGCCGTCGCCGTCAGCGTCGCCATAGGCCTCGACCCACTCGAGCGCCCGGTCGGCATGCGGCAGCAGCGACGTGATCGCAGTCTCCTTGCCGCCCCAGCGCTGCAGCTCACCGAGCAGCATCACGAACAGCGGCGTCGCGTCCGCGCTGCCGAAGTAAGCGCTGCGCCCGTTGAGCGCGAATGACGCGGCCGGGCCGAACCGGACCTCGTGCAGGATCTTGCCTGGCTCCTCCTCCGAGGCAGGATCGTCCTCGCTGCCCTGCCGCGCGGCCAGCGTCCGCAAAGTGCCGACCGCGAGGCCAGGATCCCAGGGCAGCAGCATCCACGCCGTCAGCAGCGAGTCCCGGCCGAACAGCGCCATGAACCACGGGGCGCCAGCGGCCACCACCGGCCAGCTGGGATGCTCGGGGTCGAAGATGCGCAGCGCGCCGAGATCCTCCACGCTCCGGCTGAGCACCTCGGCCAGGCTGCGGTCGGCGGTGCGCACCTGCGGGCCCCGCGACCGCCACTTGCGCAGCCGCTTGGCCGGCCGGGTGAGGTTGACCGGATGCCCGCGCGGGTGCCTGAGCTTCATCGCAACGCCGCCATCGACCGGCACCGCCTCCACGGTGACAGTCCGCTCCGAGTGCGGGGCGACCTGCAGCCGCCAGGTCAGCGTGCCGTCGCCAACCACGGGGTTCTCGTCGCCGTTGATCCGCAGTTCCTGCCGGCGCTCGCGGCGCCCGCTGGCGATCACCAGGCCGGCATCCTCGACCACCGTGCTGGCCGCCGTGCGCGGCCTGGAGCGCCCCTTGACCTCGAACAGGTCGGCAAAGTCAGACTCGGCCGTCAGGGTCAGCACGCACCGCCTGCCCTTGGCAGAAGTGTTGTGCACGGTGATGTCCTCGCGCATGCCGTCACCCACGTACCGGCGGCGGACGACCAGCAGCGTGCTGTCCGCGCGCCCGGCCTTGGGCGGCATCCGGCCGAGGAACGTCGCGGCGAACGGCTCGGTCGTGTTCACCGTGAGCGGCTGCGGTTCAAGCCCGTCCACCAGCAGCTCCCACCGCGACAGCATCCGCGTGTCGCGCACGAACAGCCCGTGCGGACGGTCAGGCAGGATGTCGCCGCCCGGATCGCTGATGCAGAAAGTCGATCCCTCGATCAGCGTCACAGGGGCGCAGGCAGCTCCCTGGCCGGGCGGCAGTTCTCCTGATGACCAGGGCCCGGTCATGCGGCCGGGCCCTGGTCTAGCGCGCGGCGGCCGACGCCGCCGTGCGCGTTACGCGCTGATGAGCCGCCGTCCCGCGGCTGGGATGCGGCGCATGAACCTGGACTCGCGCTCCAGCAGGCGGCGGTAGAACCGCTCATGGTCGCGCGCCATCCGCTCCAGCGAGAAGCGGCCGACAGCCGCCTCCCGGCACCGGTTCCGGTCGATCTCGCCCACGCGGTCAATTGCGCTGATCATCTCCTCCTCGTCACGGCACAGATACCCGGTCCTGCCGGAATCTATGATCTCCGTGGCGGCGCCGTTCGGGAAGGCGAGCACCGGCGTGCCGCACGCGAGCGCCTCGGCCATAACGAGACCGAAGGGCTCGCGCCAGGTGATCGGGTTGAGCATCGCGTCGGCGTGGCGAAGCAGGTCGATCCTGTGGCTCAGCGGGATCTCGGACGGCATCTCGTCGTCAGGCCCGAGCAGCGGCCGGACCTCCGATTCGAAGTAGGCAATCTCGTTGTCCTCGCGCATCTTGGTCGAGAGCACGAGCGGCTTGCCGGCCTTCTTGGCGACCCGCACCGCGTGGTGGACGCCCTTGTCCGGCGACATGCGGCCGACGAACATGACGTAGCCGCCGCCACCAGGCCCTGGCGTGTAGACATCCAGGTCGATCCCGTGGTGGATCACCTCGCCGATGTCGACGCCGCCGCAGGACTGGGCCTGGCGCGCCTGCGAGTGAGAGATGGCGACGATCGAGGCGTGCCTGGCGATCTCGGCCAGGACGGGCTGCGTCTCGCCGTTGAACGGCCCGTGGTTGGTGGCCACGACCGGCGGCCTGCGCAGTCCGCGCAGGCCGGAGATCAGCGGGCCGAGGAATGTGTGGTCATGGACGACGTCCATGTCCGCCAGCGACTCGTAGGCGGCGAGTACGTGTGCCGTCTCCGGCACGGTGACGCCGATGGGCGCGATCGCCTTCGGGTAGAGGAAGTCGGTGGGAACCGGGCACTCCGACTCACCCACCGTGAAGAGACGGACCTCGTGACCGAGCTTGTGCAGACCCCTGGCGAGGTTATCGATGACGACCTCGGTCCCGCCGTAGGCCGGAGGTGGTACCGGCACCCAGGGCGGGGCAATCAGGCCGATTCGCATCTGTACTGCCTCCTCGTGTCGAGCCGCGTGACTATCACGCTCCGCTAGCGGCTGGCCATGCTCGCGCCAGCCACTGGCGACTGTGGGCGCACTACGGCCCACGCTGGCGAGGGGCTAGACGGAGCCGTCATTGGCTCCGGCGGCCAGCGCGAGCACGCGACGGCACGGGAAATGCTCCGGTCGCGCGGTCCTCGTAACCTGGTCCCGGCTCCCGCACTCTGCGCACCCGCGGGGCGGTGCCAGAGCCAGGCCGACATCACAATTACCGTGCGTTATAGAGCCGATAACCGAGTGCAATCTTTCCCGGCAGAATGGCGTGGCAAACGTCTCCGGCGGCCTAGATGATCTTCAGCAGGTCAGGCAGATGATCTTCGCCCAGCTCAGGGCAGGCACCTGAGCCCCACCCCGGCCGCCGCCTCGGCCGGCGCACATACCGGCTATCAGCTGGTAAAAGCAAACGGTAAGTTTGGTCCGTGGCCGACGCAGCCCAGGGAACAGGTGACGAGCAGCTCGCCCAGCATGCGGCAACCGAGGTGCTTTCGCCCGCCCATGCCGTACTTGCTGGATTGCGCCAGCCGATAGTCCTGATCTTGCTGCTGATCGCCTTTTTCACCACGATCTCCGGCAAGCCACTCGACGGCTTCCTCATGCTCACAGTGGCGACCCTGCTGGTCTGGGACGCCGCCAGGACCCGGCTGAGCGGGCCGTCCCCGGACGTCGCGGGCTACGGCAGTCCCGGCCAGCAAAGCGACGCCGCCGGCATCGGCTCGCCAGGACCGGCTACCGCCGCGACCAGCCAGGCCGGGCAACGGGAGCGGCGCCGGATCACCGGGCGCATGGTGGCCGCGGGCGGGGCCTGGCTCGCGAGCGGGCTGCTGTACGCGGGCATCGTCGGCGGCTTCCGCCGGTACTCCTGGCCGGCCACGATCGGGGTGGTGTCGCTCGGCTGCCTGATGGTCGCCGTCGGCTGGCAGGGCCCGCTACGGCGCCGCGCCGCACTGACCGGGCAGGCCCTGCGCCGGGCCTGGCTGTGGGCCGTGGTCCTGGTGGCGGGCGGCATGTGGGAGCTCAGCTCCCTCCTGCAGCAGCCGCACCTGACGACCGACTCCTACGCCCACCCCACGATCAGCGCCCTGACAGACCCGCTGCTCGCCTCCCATCCCGGCCGCTCGCTCACGCTGGGCGCCTGGCTGCTGATCGGCTGGTTCCTGGTGGGCCGATGAGCACCCGCGACGGCACAATCCTCGGCTACCTGCTGGTACTGGCGGCGGGCATAGCGCTGCAGGTCGCCTCGGTGCTGCGACCGGATAGCTTTCCCTCGCTCGGCCGGGTGCTTACCCACGTGATGCGCTCCCGAACCGGCCGGGTAGGGATCTTCGTCGCCTGGGCCTGGGTCGGCCTGCACTTCTTCGCCAAGTAGCCCTGGCCCGTTCGCGCCGTTAGCCCACCGGCCGCGCGCGCCGAGCGGCGCAGGCGCATACTCGACTGGTTAGCCACGCTAGCGGTCCGTCGCCCACCCTGGCGTGGCCTGCCGCATGCCTTTTAAGAGGGAAACGAGCTGCCCGCTCTGCTCGCGTGTCCGGGAGGTGAGTCTGATCGGGGCAACTCCCGGCGGGCACGATCGGGGCCAGAGTGATCGCGAGGCCCCGGCCGAGTCTGAGCCCGATGCCCGGTTTACGTTCGCTAACGAGCGGACCTTCCTGGCCTGGACCCGCACCGCGCTGGCGTTCATGATCGCGGGCCTCGGCGTCGTCCAGCTGCTGCCGCCCTTCCCCGGTGTGCCCTGGGGCCGGCACGTGCTGGGAGTCCCGCTGATCGTGATCGGCGGGGTGATCGCCGTGGTCAGCTACGGCCAGTGGACTCGCAGCCAGCAGGCCCTGCGCCGCGGGCAGCCCATGCCGCGGTCGGTGCTGCCGCGGGTACTGGCCGCGGCGATCACGATCATGGCGATCGTGGCCGCAGTCGTCGTGCTGGTGTCGGCCGTGGTGAAGCCGCCGTGAGCCCCGGCGATCACCAGGACGCGGGCGCCGGACCTGTACACGTTCCCGCCGATATCGAGGAAACCGACCCTGGCCTGGCCAGGGAGCGGACCCGGATGGCCTGGACCCGCACCGCGATAGCGTTCGCCGCCGCGGGCGCCGCGATCCTGAAGGATCGCCCGGTAGCAGGAGTGATCGTGCTGGCGCTGGGCGCAGCGACCTGGGCAGTGACGAGGTTCTTCCCCGGCCCCGCCACCGACGATGGCTCCAGGCCGCGGCAGCTTTTGCTGGTGACCGCGGCGGTCACCGGGGTTGGGCTGGTCTGCCTGGTAATCGCGGCGACGGCGCGCCTCAGTTAGGCGGCGCCGCGGCGCTTCCGTGCCGCCAGCGGCGCGCCGCCCACCCCGCCGTCCCGGCGCTGACCAGGTCACCGAGGGTCATCAGCACCCGCGACACCAGCGCGACGGCCCAGGCGTTCCCGCTGCCGATGAACGGGCTCAGCAGGGCGACCAGGACTAGTTCGCGGACACCCGCGCCGGCCGGGGCAAACACCACCAGGAACCCCGCTGACCAGGCAAAGGCGAAGCCGCCGATGGCGAGCAGCACCCCGGAGCCACCGCTCAGCCCGAGCCACTCGGCAAGCACCCAGATCTGCAGCCCGAAGAAAACCCAGGCCACCAGGCACCACGTCAGCGCCACTGCGATCGCCCGCCCGGACAGCGGACGCTCGAGCGGAGGCCGCTTGGCCAGCCGGAGGAGCCCGTCCAGCATCCGGTTGAGGACCTTCGGGTGCAGGCAGGCCAGGATCACCGGGGCGAACAGGAAGACCCACCAGTAGGAGGATGTCCTGCCCCCGAACGGCAGCATCACCAGGCCGACCAGGATGCCCGTGACGAGCGACAGCAGCATGGCAAGCACCGAGGCGCTGGCCGAGCGGGCCCGCGGCACCCGATGGGCGGCCCCGAGTTCCATCTGCGCCATCACCGGCCAGACCGACCCGGGCAGGTACTTGCCCAGCTGCCCGATGAACAGGATCTGCGCCGCTACCCGCCTGGGCAGCGGTGAGCCGAGCGCGCTCAGCAACTCCCTGTAGACCTGCATCTGGGCAAGCAGCGCAGCCAGCACGCAGACGAAGCCGGCCGCGAAGGGCACCGGCCCGAGCCGCGACAGACCGGCCTGGACATGCGACCAGTCGCTCGCGATGGCGTAGCAGCCAAAGCCGACGGCGGCCGCCACGAAGGCCCAGCGCATCGTCCTGCTCGCGGCCACCCGGAGCACAGCCGACAGGGCGCTCCCGGCCCGGGAACGGCCACCAGCCTCCGACGTGCCCTGGCCTGTATCGCCACCCCGGACGTGGCCAGCCCGCTGGCTGTCGGAGCCGGCATCGGCAGGGCCGGCCGGGGCATCGGCAGGGGCTCCTGCAGGCTGGTCCGGCATGGCAACAGCCTAGTCACAGGCCGCCGTAAGGCGGCTGCTCCGGCCCGCAGCCGGCCGGCGTTCGGGCCCATGTCGCAGGCTGTCCGGCAGCGCCGTGACGCTAGGGTGGGCTCACTATGCGCGCGCTGGTATTCGGCACCTACGACACCTCGATGCACCCGAGGGTCTGCGCCATCGCCGAGGGCCTGCGCGCGTCCGGCGCCCAGGTCAGCGAGTGCAACGCGCCGCTCGGACTGGACACCGCTGCGCGCGTCGACCTGCTGGCCCGGCCCTGGCGCGCGCCCGCCCTGGCGGTGCGGCTGGCCGGCCGGTGGCTGACGCTGGCCCGCGCGGCGCGCCGGATGCCGGCGCCCGACGTCGTGGTGGTCGGCTATCTCGGGCACTTCGATGTGCACCTGGCCAGGCTGCTGTTCCGGCGGGTCCCCATCGTGCTCGACCACCTGGTGGGCGCTAGCGACACCGGCAGGGACCGCCGCCTGGACGCCGGCCCGCGGCAGGCCATCCTCCGCCTCATCGACGCTGCGGCGCTGCGGGCCGCGGACGTCATCGTGGTCGATACCGACGAGCACCTGGCCGCGCTGCCCGCGCGGCACCAGCCGCGCGCCGTCGTGGTGCCGGTCGGAGCGCCCGCAAACTGGTTCGCCGCCGCGAAGCCCGCGGAATCGGACGCGGAAGGACCCCTGCGGGTGGTCTTTTACGGCCTTTACACGCCGCTACAGGGCACGCCGGTCATCGGGGCGGCTCTCGGCAAGATAGCCGGAGCTCCGGTACACGTCACCATGATCGGAAACGGGCAGGACATTGCGGAAGCGAGGTCCGCCGCGGCGCCTAACCCCGGGGTGAAATGGATCGACTGGGTGCCTGCCCGGGAACTGCCGGCAGTGGTTGCGGCTCATCACGTATGCCTGGGTATCTTCGGCACTGGCGAGAAGGCGCTGCGCGTGGTGCCGAACAAGGTCTTCCAGGGCGCGGCCGCAGGCTGCGCCATCGTGACCTCCGATACTGCGCCCCAGCGGCGTGCGTTCGGCGCCGCCGCGGTCCTGGTGCCGCCGGGCGACCCGGAGGCGCTCGCGGCGGCGCTGCTGCGCCTGGCCGACGACCGGCAGGAGCTGGCCAGGCTCCGCGCCGCTGCCCGCCGCCTCGCGGCGGATACATTCGCCCCTGCCCAGATCGTGGCGCCCCTGCTCCGCGCGCTCCGCCCGGCCGGCCAGTCGCCGCCCAGCCGTGCTCATGATGCGGATCCAGGCGCGCCCGCCGTTGCGCCGGCCGGCGGCAGGGGCGTCGACGAGGTCGCCCCGCTGGCGCCGAACGCCTGGCTGCGCTACGACGTCGTGCAGCGGCTGCTGCCGGCCGGGGCCCGCGACGTGCTGGAGGTCGGGTGCGGCCGGGGAGCCTTCGGCGCCCGGCTGGCCCAGCGTTACAACTATCTGGGCGTCGAGCCCGATCACGAGTCCTGGGCCGTGGCCAGCGAGCGGATGGCCGCCACCGGCCGCGGCGATGTGCGGAACGTCTCCTCCGAGGACCTGGCGGGCCAGCAGTTCGACCTGGTCTGCGCCTTCGAGGTCCTGGAGCACATCGAGGACGACCAGTCCGCGCTCCGCCAGTGGGCCGGCCTGTTGCGGCCAGGGGGCTGGCTGCTGCTGTCGGTCCCCGCGCATCAGCGCAGGTTCGGCGCCTGGGACGAGCTCGTCGGCCACTACCGCCGCTACGACCCGCCGGCCATCGCCAGGCTGCTGGCCAGCTGCGGGTTCACCGACGTCACCATCCGCCTCTACGGCTTCCCGCTCGGCTACCTGCTCGAGCCGGCCAGGAACCTGGTCGGGAGGCGCAGGCTTGCGGCCGGCGGGGAGCACACCATGGCCGAGCGCACAACCGGATCAGGACGCCAGCTGCAGCCGACCGGCAGGGCGCTCGGCACGGCGATCCACTGGGCGACGGTACCGTTCCGGCTGCTCCAGCGCGCCGTCCCTGAGGCCGGGACCGGCCTGGTGGTCCGAGCCAGGCTGGCTGACCCGCCGCGGTCAGCCGGGTAGCGGCGTCAGCTGTCGCCGCGAGAGCGCACTATCAGGTCGGCAAGCAGCGCCATCGACGCAATGATCAGCCCGGTGACGAAGATCAGGACGGTGTTCACCGCGATAAGCAGCGGGTGGCCGGCCACGGTGGAAGCGATCACGTCGTAGATGCCCTTGGCGATGCCGAGGGCAAGCAGGAACAGCGCGACCGGCATGAGCACCTTGAGCGGGTTGAAATACATCACCATCCGCAGCACCTGCAGGATGTAGCGGTAGGCGTCCTTGACGAAGTGGAACTTGGACTTGCCAGCCCGCTTGGAGTACTCGATCGGCACGTAGCGCACGTCGTGCTGATTGCACAGGAAAGCCAGCGTGATCGTGGTGACGCAGGAGAAGCCAGGCGGCAGCAGCCTCATGTACGGCAGGGCCACCTCGCGCCTGAAGGCCCGCAGCCCCGAGTTCAGGTCGGGAATGCTGGCATTGGTCAGCACCTCCGCGAGCCTCCTGATGAACCACTTCGCGGGCACCCGGAACATCTTGTGCGTGCCCTGCTCGGTCGTCCGCGCGCCCACGACCTGGTCGAGGCCCTGATCCTTCTCCAGGATCTGGACCAGCTCGGGAATCCGGTCGTTGGGGTAGCTCATGTCCGCGTCCGTCCAGACCACGATCTCGCCCCTGGCCTGCTGGGTGCCGATCCGGCGTACAGTGCCCGAGCCGCCGTTGCGGTCGAAGTGGACGATCCTGAGCTGCGGGAAATGCGGCGCTACCTCGTGCAGCATGGCGAGCGTCTGGTCGGTGGAGGCGTCGTCGAAGGCGATCAGCTCGTAGCTGTAGCCGCTCACGTCCATCGCCTGGCAGATCCGCTCGACCTCGGCAGCCACGTGCCCCTGTTCGTTGAAGCAGGGAAGCACGATCGAGACGTACGGCTCCGTTGTCTGCGGATCACTCATGAAGGCTCAGTCTAAGGCTGGTTCGCCGGCGGCATGACTGTAGGCGCGCCGCGGCCGGCTACGACGGCGGCTCCGACATCCATACGACCAGCGTATACGGCCGAGTGATCATCGGCGGCTTGGTCAGCGAGTCGTCGTCCTGGGTGCTGACCAGGTCCATAACCTCCCTGAGCGGGCCGCCGTATTGTCGCAGCGCGTCGGGAAAGCCCGCCAGCAGCACCGGCCGCCGCCCGGCCCGGTAGATGTTGCCGACCACCTGGCTCACCGAGGCCGGCGTTGGGTTTATCAGGATCCCCGTCGGGCGGTCGCACATTCCGCGGATCACCTCGGCTAGCTCGGGTGCGGCCTTGACGATGCCCGCATTCACGAAGACGACCGTGGCGTCCTTCGGCATCGCCGAGCACAGGTCGTTGACGGCCGGGATCTCGCCGGCGTAGGTGGTCTTGAACGCAAGGCCGTCGGCGGTGAGCCTGATCCCGGCCGGCCCCCCGGTGCGCAGGTGCAGGCCGAAGGTCGTGATCGTGGCCGGGATGAGCAGGGCCGCCGCGCAGCAGCCAACGATGGCGCCCCGCGCGACCTGGCCCGCCCCGCGGGCGCGGAGCCAGCCTGCGAGCCAGCTGACCGCCCAGACGGCCAGCAGGATGAAGCCAGGCAGCACGGCCGGCACCAGCCTGCGACTCGCCCACGGCTGATCCGGCATGATCGCCGGGCGGTACAGGGTGCTCACTATCGCCCAGCCGAAGACCAGCAACGGCAGCGTCCAGCCCGGCATTCCGCCGCGCAGGCACCGGCGGACCAGTATTGCCGCCCCGAGCGTGCCGAGTATGACCGCTGGCACGCCGAGATACCAGAACACCCAGTTCATGCTGATGTCGTAGTAGGTCCGCGCCGGGTCGATGGGCAGGCCCTGGGATATCTGGTCGGTCGCGATGGCGGCCTGGAAGGACGAAGGCGAGGCGGCGCGGGCGACCTGGACATACGGGCGGATGGTCAGGCCGACCGCGGCCAGCACCGCCAGCGCGGCCATGGCGTCAGGCAGCCACTTCGGTACCGAGAATGGCCGGCGCAGGCTGCCACCCCGGTCCGGGTAGCGCCTGTCGAGCCAGCCCGACACGCGCTGGACGACCGTCACCAGCACGGTGAGCGCCACGACCACCGCGACGATCGCCGTCAGCGGGATGACCGAGCTCTCATTGGTCTTCAGGTAGGGAAACGTCAGCAGGACCCCGTCGATCCCCCCGTACACGGCCCCCACCGTGAACCCGACGGCCATGGGCAGTGCCTGCTGCCTGCGAGTGAGGAACAGCAGGCCGCAGTACGGGATCACCGGCAGGATGTCGCTGGCCCCGTCGAGGCGTACTGCGAACGTCAGGCCGAGGGCCAGGCCAGCCAGCCCGGCCAGGACGCGGGCCGCGGCGCCGCCTGTCCCCAGGCAGTCAACGGCCAGGCTCAGGCCGCCGAGGAACAAGACGGCGGCGAGCGTCTCGCTGTAGGTCGACCGGCTGGTGAATTGCATGGGCAGGGCAAGCGCCAGCGCGAGCGCCGCCAGCGGCGCCCATCGCGGGCCGACCAGCCTGGCCACCAGCCCGCCGAAGGTCAAGATCGCGCATGCCCCGAGGACCGGGCCCATCGCCACGGCAGCGCTGACGCCGCCGACCCAGAAGGCGCCAGCGAGAACCATCGGCAGCCCGGCCATGAACTGCGGCACGATCGTGCTGCCGACCTGGTAGTAGGCGGGGCTGTAGAAGGACAGGCCGGGGACGCGACCCCCGAAGGCCGCCAGGTCCTGCGGGATCGGGAGCGATCCGTGGCCTGATATCCAGGCCGCGAACTGGATGTAGGACGCCGGGTCGCGAGTGATGATGATGAATTGTGAGTTGAAGATCAACTGGTCGACGACGAAGGCCACGACCACGACGAGCACGCCGAGCACCGGCCACCAGGTGCTGCTGCCGATCGACGGCTGGCCGGCCAGCTGCGGATCCGCCCGCCGGGCCGGTACCAGCCGGAATCCTGCGTACACCAGCCCGACCGCTACTGGGATGGCGAAGACCAGCATGAGTACCGGCGTGAACAGGCCCGCCATCAGCAGCGGCAGTCCGACCAGGATCCAGGCCACGGCCAGCAGGGCGGGCAGCAGCGTTAGCCGTGCGAACAGCCGCCCGGCAGCGGTGCCCCCGGCACTGCAGAGGCCGCCGGCCGATTCTCCGGCGGCCGACGGGCCGGATGGCTTCGTCTGAGCGCCGGCGCTCATCACGGGCCTCCCTCAGGCGTTTCTGAGTCCCCCCACTCAGGTGACGCGGTGCAGGACAATGTACCCGTCACGCGCGAAGACCATCCGGTAGCCGTGGGCCCGGAGGAACTTTACGCTCTTCTTTTGCTGGGCGATGGTCTTGAAGGTGAACTGCGGCTGTGACACGTTCGCCGCCACCCAGGGAGCCAGCAACGGTGGCGTACTTCCGTCGCCGTCCCAGAGCACGACTGTATCCCGCGCTGTCAGCTGCGGGCCAAGCTGCCCCGCGGCCGCGACCATGACGCCGCTCGGGACGTGGGCCACCGCGGCCGCTGCCGCGTCCATCGCTGCATCCCGCTTGTAGAAGGCCGGATGCAGCGCCTGGTCGAACGCGAAGCTGGGAATGAGGATCACAGCCAGCGCAAGCATGAGCGCTGCAGCCCCGAGTGGTACGTTGCGGCTGACCCTGGTGCGCCACCGGACCGGCGGGCCGGTGGCCGTACTGCTGGTCGCGCGCCCGGCGGGCAGCGGCGTATCCGGGCCGTCCGATACAGGCCCCGCGGCCGGCAGTCCCGCCCTGCTGACGCCGGCCACCGCCAGGTCGGCTCCAACTCCCGCAGCGGCCAGCCCGCCCGCCGCCTGGGCTGCCTGCGCCGACCGTCGGGCGCGGAACCACTCGACCCACCGGCCGAGCCGCACCCCGCCGTCCACGGCGGCAAGCAGCAGTATTACGACAATGAAGGCGTTGTACTGGAACTGGACGCCCCACCAGTTGGGGAACGAGCTGGCCAGCATGCGCTCCAAGAGCAGCGGGACGGCCGCGAGCGAGATCGGCGAGAGCAGCGGCAGGAACGCGAAGGCCCCGAACAGCCAGAGCATCGTCTCCAGCTTGATCCTTGGGGTTACCAGCTCCCTGAGCGCGCGGAGCGGGTGGCTGACCACATGCCACGCTAGCTGCGGCATGTTGCGGCCGAGCGCGTCATAGGCCCAGTAGTAATCCGACCGCCCGCCAAACAGCGGTATCAGGACGTACGTCGCAACGCCAGTGTCAACGAGGCCGATGGCGATGATGCAGAGCGCCAGGATCCGCTGCCTGTTCAGCTGGTGGCGCGAGACCAGGAGATAACAGCCGACCCCGGCTACCAGCAGCCCCATGTCCTCCTTGACCAGCAGCAGCGCGGCGAGCGCAAGCAGGGCCGGGCGGATCTTGCCCGCCTGGATGCGCTCCAGGGCTATCGCCGTCAGCACGGGCGCGAACGCGACCTCGTGAAAGTCGAAGGCGACAGCCGACGCGATTGGCCAGCTCAGCGCATAGGCACCAGACACCAGGTAGGCGGCCACGGTGGCCTTCCTGCTGCCGCCGAGCGCCCTGCGGGTGAAGAGCCAGATGGGCGGGATGGCCAGCGCGAAGAGCACCGACTGAGCGATCAGCAGGTCCTGCGGACCGTTGTGAATCCAGTAAAGCGGCGCAAGCGACGCAAGGATTGGCGACCAGTGATCGCCAAGCTCGGAAAAATGCGGGCCGAATCCGTTGTGCAGGCCCTTGACGATAGATATGCCGGGCTGGAAATGCGAATAGGAGTGGATTGCCTGATCGAAGATCACCAGGTCGAACGTTGAAGAGTTGAAGGTGTAGAAGCGGAAGAGTGAGTAGGTCGAGTAGAGAGCCGCTACCAGCAGAACCATGGCAGTGATGGCCACAGCGGAGCCTGGTGGGCGCGCTCTCCATGGCCGCCTCAGGGCTTGGCTGCTGACCATAGGACGAGAACTCTCCACAACTCCGCGATTGCCCACGTGAAGTGACAATAACTGACCTGCGTTACCGGTAAGGATATGTGCGGTCCGCCAGCCCCCCTCGCCTTGAACCGTGCTCACCCCCGAGCGCCGAATACCGAGGCCCGTCGGGCCTTAGACCGGCACACGGCCGGCTGAGGCCCGGCCGACGAGCCCGGTCATGACCAGAGCCCGTTACGGAATCGAACTGCAGACACATTCCCCGCGACCAGAGGCCAGGATGCTCTGGCCTGGCCAGGTGCGGGGGCGCAGATCATGGCCTGCGGCACCTATCTCGACCCCGATCGGCCGTGCCCGGATGCTGCCCGCCACCGCCTGGGCGGTCAGCCTCGGTACGACTCCGCCGGGCAGCGTATCAGACATAGGGTTTCCGGGCCGGCCAAGGCGACGGCAGCGGACAAGCTAAGGCGAGCAGCACCGCCGCTGATCTTCCGCTGCGCAGGTTGCCGCTCGGGTTCGCGGGGCAGTGCCGTCGGCTCGGGCACCGGCGGCGGCAGCAGCAAGACGGTTAACTGACCCAGCCATGGGTAGCCGCCGGATGCGCAGACAGAAGGAGGCGGCGGTATGACCGATCAGGCTCGGCCAGTGAATGCCGACGAGCCGTCAACTGGCGAGTTAATACATCAGCTCACCGAGCAGATGTCCCGCCTGGTCCGGGACGAGATGAAACTTGCCCAGGCGGAGATGAGCCGGAAGGGCACGCGTCTGGCGATCGGTGCCGGGCTCTTCGGCGGCAGCAGCGTTATCGCCCTCTACGCCACCGGGTGCTTGCTCGCTGCCGCCGTCGCCGGCCTGGCGACAGTCCTCGCCACCTGGCTGGCCGCGCTCATCGTCGGCGTCGCATTGCTGATGTGTGCCGGCGTCGTCGCGCTGGCCGGCAAGCGCAAGGTCAGCGCGGCAACACCGCTGGTGCCGCAAGAAACAATGCACAGCGTGCAGCTAGATGCCGAGACGATCACCGAGAGGGCACGCCAATGACTACTCAGAAGCGGTCAGACCAGCAGGCGGCCGAGACCGGCCAGGCTAGCAACGAGCAACCGTCGGCAGCCGAGCAGGAAATCGCCGCCGACATCGAGCGCACCAGGGCCGAACTCGGCGAGACGGTCGAGCAGCTGGCCGCCAAGGCACATGTCGGCGCTCGCGCCAAGCACGCGGCGGCTGACCTGCGGAACCGGGTGACGCGCGGGTCTGCCGGGCTAACCGGGCAGGTCAAGCGGCAGGCTTCAGCGCGGGGGAAGCAGATCAGCAGTCAGCTGGGCAACGTGACAGACAGCATGCCGGACGCGGTCAGCGACCGCGCCCGCCAAGTCTCCGTCACGGCCCGCCGGTCCTGGGCGCAGCTAGCCGCCGCCACGGTCGCCCTGGCGCTGGCCGCGGTGGCAGCCAGGAAGCTGCGCCGGTAGCGGCGGCGCGACGACGAGAAGCCTCAAGATCGCTAACGGCCGGTCCCAAGATCGGAACCGGCCTCTGAGCTGGGAGCCCCCTTACGGAATCGAACCGTAGACCTTCTCCTTACCATGGAGACGCTCTGCCGACTGAGCTAAGGGGGCGTTGCGCGGTGTACTGGCGGACCAGGCCCGCCGCAGCTTCGCCGCGTCAGGTGAGCATACAACAGGGCTAGCTAAGAACGCTCCGCGAGCCCGGCCGCAGCGGACCGAAACTCCCTGAGGACGGCGGGCCAGGCCGCTGACAGCGGATCGATCACCTCGAAGTGACCCACCTCTGGCAGGAACACGCACCGGACTTCGTCGCCGGCCGCGCCTGCCGCCGCTTCGTAGTCCCGGCTTTGCTGCCAGGGCACCCGGTCATCGGCGGTGCCGTGGACCAGCACGGATCTGGTTCCGGTCGGGATGGCCGCCATCGGGTCTGCGGCGCGATAGCGGTCGGGAAACTCTTCGGGTCCCCCTCCCATGAGTTCGCCTGCCGCGCCCTGGCCGAGCCCGGCGCGGTAGCACTCCGCAAGGCCGCACACTCCCGCCAGGCTCACCACGATCCCGACCGACCGGCCGTGGTCGCGGCCCGCAGCCCAGAGGGCCAGGTGGCCGCCTGCCGAATGGCCGGCCAGGACCACCTGCTCGCCGCCAGCCGCGCCGCCCGTCGCGTCCATGACCGCAGCAGGCAGCGTGCCCAGCGCAGCCTCGATGTCATCGAAGGTTCCGGGCCAGCCGCCGCCCGGCTGACCCACCCGGCGGTACTCGGGCACACAGACCGCGAGACCGCCAGCCGCCAGCGCCTCAGCCAGCGGCCCGGCATGACGGCGGTCGAATGCAGCGCGCCAGAACCCGCCGTGCAGGAAGAGAACGAGTGGCGCGGCGACACCGGCGGCGCGCTGCGGCAGCCACAGGTCTGCGACCTGATCCTCGCGGTCGCCATAGGACATGACCAGGTCGGGCGGGCGGGCTGGTCGCGACAGCACGTCGGCGGGGCGCATAACTACCGCATGCTAGGGCACTAGTTAGCGCGCAGCTTTGCGGGACCGGGTTTGAAGCACGTGGTTTGGAGCACGGGGTTTGCGGCACCGAAGTTTGCGGCACCGAAGTTTGCAGGACCTGGCTCGCAGGACCGAAGCTCGCCGCACCGTTTTGCGTGGGCTCGCTGCCGGCTTGTCCGCTGCGCGCCGCAGCGTGAACCACCAGTGAATGTTCTACGGCTATTTTCGGCGCACTAGGACCCGCATGGACAGCGGTGCATAATGTGGACATCATAAGGACTCGGGACGACCTAGCCGGAACGGGCACGAAGCAGAGCCGGGACCGAAGCGAGGTTCAAACGTGAGGGCGCAGCTTGTCAGGCCCGCGGTGATAGCTGCGGTCTCTGGCTTTGCCTTCATCAGTTCTGCGGCCTTCAGCCAGGCACTCGCTGCCGAGGCCGCGACTGCCGCCAGCAGCGTGTGTTCCTCCATGCCAACGGAAGCAGTTCTGCTGGCGACCAGTGCTCCGGCTTCGTCCAGCCCGTCCCCCAGCAGTAGCGCTAGCAGCAGCCCGAGCCCCAGCCCGAGCGCGACTACAACCTCCGCCAGCGCCAGCCCGAGCACGAGTACGAGTACGAGCCCTAGCCCAAGCCCGTCGACAAGCTCCGACTCGCCAACGGCAAGCGCGAGCCCCAGCCCGAGCCCGACTCCCAGCAGCTCGTCGACCTCATCGCCGCCGAAAGCGCAGCTCTGCGTGCGGGTGCAGTCGTTCTCCAGCCCCTCCACGGTCGAGCCAGGGCAGGACGCCACCTTCGCTGTCTGGATCTGGACCACCAATGCTGCAAGTGACAGCGTCACCGTGCGCGCCACGGTGGCTTCGGCGCAATACGTCAGCTCTCCGGCCTTCAGCGTCTGCCCGGCGGCCAGCGGCGCGACCTGCAAGCTCGGCGACGTCCCGGTCGGACAGGCAGACGAGCTTGAGGCGAAGGTCCCCGTCGGCGACAAGGCCGCAGTCGGCGAGCAGGTAAAGCTGACCGCGAAGGCAACCGCGACCGGAGCGACCTCGTTCGAAGCCTCGGCCACCGACCAGGTAGCGGCCGGATCCACCGCTAGCCCGACTCCCAGCGTGCCAGGGGAAACCCTGCCGCCAGTCTCGCTAGAGCCGGAGCCTGGCTACGGTATCGCCGGCAGCGGCGTGTCGGCGGGGAACCCGTCAGACCTGTTCCCGACCGTCGGGCCTAGCTCGACCGGCTCGGCCGGGCCGACCGTCAAGCCGCGCAGGGACATCCGCGTTGCCGACGCATCAGCCACGGTCCCGCTGGACACCCGCCTCATCGGCGGACAGCTGGCTGGCCTAGCAGTCCTGGCCGGCGCGGTCGCGATCGCCATAGCGCGCCTGTCCCTGCGGAGCCCGAAGACCACCGACGACAAGGGCAGCCAGCCGCCCAAGTAAACACGCACCGGCCATGATTGCGAATCTCCCGAGCGCAGGCTGCTCGCTACTGCTTGACCACGTGCTCGACTAGCGGGCGCATCGTCCGCAGTTCCGCACCGAGTGCTGTCGCGCTCAACGTTGGCGATGCGAGCACCCCGAAGGTGTCGTTGTCCGCCCAGGCGCACTCAGCAAGACGACCAGACCGGGCAGGAACGCACGCCGCCTGGCCCTGCATTGACCCTGGGTTGATCGCGAATGCTCCGGGCAGCGCCTGCGTGAGGCTGCTGATGAACGATCCGGCCGAGCCGGACAGGTTCCCGCCCACGAACAGGATGATCTGCGGGCCGGAGCTCGCCTCATAAACTGCATCGACCACGTGGCTGGCCTCGCCGCCGCTGGAGGAAACGATCCGGCTGCGGAGCGCGCTGGCACCCATTCCGGCGGCAAGCGTTGGCGCCTGCACGTAGCTGCCGAGCCGCTGCGGTGCCGTGATGGTATGGGACGGGCTGCCACCAGTCAGCATCACCGCTGCGATGGCGACGGCAGCGGCACAGCCAGCTCCGACGACGATGGTGACCGGCCGCCGCAATACTCTCCGCGACCTCGCCTTGCGGCGCGGCGCCGTAGTCGGCTGCACAGCGGTCCGCTGCACTGGCGTCCGTGGGAAAGCGGGCGCCTCAACGGCGCCGACCGACAGGGCCGGCTGTCGCGCACTCAGGCTTCCGCCACGCCGCACGTGCTGCTGGCGCTCGGCCGCGCGGCCCCGTTCCCGGCGTGAACCCGGCCTAGCGTCAGGGGCGAGCGCGGCTGCCTCCGCGTGCCCGGCCGCGCGCTCCCGCCCGACAGACGGCGGCTGTGGCGCGCCGGGAACCGGCGGTGCGAGGGACGCGGTCAACTGAGACGAGCGGCTGCCCGGCGCGCGCTGGCCACCGACGGGCGCGACAGGCGCCGCGCGGCGGCCGGCCGGGCCTTGCGGGCGCGATCCCGGCACCGCCGGTATTGGCCCGGAAACATCAGCAGTCCCACCCGGCACCGGCCGACGGGTGCTCACGCCGCCAAGGCCCGACGCGGGCATGGAGCGCAGCGGGCCGGTCGAGTCGAAGCCGGATCCCGGTCCGGCTGGCCCGGACCGGCGCGCGGTGATTCCGCCACCACCAGGCGCACCGACAAAGGGAAGCGGTCGGTAACCGTCAGGCGCCGAGCCCGGCCGCCGCGCGTCCGCGCCACCAGACGCCGACGGCAGCGGGCCGGATGCGTCGGGTCGGCGCATGCGCACGCCACCCTGATCCGACACGGGCGCCGCCGGCATCGGACCCGAGACGTCCGGCACAGACCCAGGCCGCCGCACTCCGGGTCCCGCCGCACCAGCCGCCGGCATCGGACCCGAGACGTCGGGCACAGACCCAGGCCGCCGCACCCCGGGTGCCGCCGCACCAGCCGCCGGCATCGGACCCGAGACGTCCGGCACCGACCCAGGCCGCCGCACCCCGGGCCCCGCCGCACCAGCCGCAGCAGGGCCGGAAACGGCGCCATGCCGACCTGGGGCCGCAGGGCGAGCGCCTGTGCCCGGGCCCTGAGGCGCGGGCGCAGCGGGCGGCGCAGTCCGTGATGCCGCCTCCGGCGCGTCGGGCCAGGCAGAATCCCGGCCGGGCGAGCCTAGGGTGCTCCAGGAGTCGCCGGGCGCGCTGGAGCGTGCCGGCGCAGTTCCTTGCCTGCCGGCCTGTCCGGAGTCAGGCCCGCGCCGCTGCTCCTGGGCAGGCCCGGCCGCACCGAGATAGCGGATCCAGTCGTAGTCGGCATCGTTCTCGAGTTCGGCGGCCAGGTCGGCGTCGCGCGGGCGCCCGCGTCCCCGGCCCCGCAGCGCCGAACCGCGCGAGCGGCCCACCGGCAGCGGCCCGCTGGGGTGTGCCTGCGCGGGCGGGCGGGAGCCGAACTCATCGTCGCCGTCGTCAACGGAGGGCCACCGCAGATCCTGCTGATTCTGCGGCCATCCCGTGCTCATGAGGCGCGTTACTCCTGAGACAGATGCGGCGTCTCTTCCCGATGTGGAGTCACTACATCATGCCGAACGCCCGGCCGTAACCGCTACGTTATCTGCGTTTCCACGCCACAAATCGGTTGGCCGCCGGTCTTGAGCCGGTACTAGCCTGCGCAGATGGCAGCTGAGCAGCGCGGCGTGACTCCGCAGAGTGACGACTTCTCGGCCTGGTACAACGAGGTGGTCATGAAGGCAGGCCTCGTCGACCGGGGCCCGGTCCGCGGCACCATGGTCATCCGACCGTACGGCTACCAGATCTGGGAGCAGCTCCAGGCCGACCTCGACCGGCGGATCAAGGCGACCGGTCACCAGAACGCCTACTTCCCGCTGCTGATCCCGGAGAGCTACCTCCGCCGGGAGGCTGAGCACATCGAAGGCTTCGCGCCCGAGCTTGCGGTCGTCACCCACGCCGGCGGCAAGGACCTCGACGAGCCGCTGGTCATCCGGCCTACCTCCGAGACGATCTTCGGCGAGATGATGGCGAAGTGGATCAGCTCCTACCGTGACCTGCCGCTGCTGCTCAACCAGTGGGCCAACGTCGTGCGGTGGGAGCTGCGGCCGCGGATGTTCCTGCGGACGACCGAGTTCCTCTGGCAGGAAGGGCATACTGCGCACGCCGACGAGGCCGACGCATTGGCCGAGACGATGCTGGCGCTCGACATCTACTACGGACTGGCCGCGGAGACGGCCGCCATGTCCACGGTGCGGGGCGAGAAGACGGCGGGCGAGCGGTTCGCCGGGGCCGAGCGGACGTTCACGATCGAGGGCATGATGCGCGACGGCCGGGCCCTGCAGGCCGGGACGAGCCACTACATGGGAACCAACTTCGCCAGGGCCTTCGGCATCCAGTACACCGCCGCCAGCGGCGACCTCGAGCTGTGCCGCACCACGTCGTGGGGCATGAGCAGCCGGATGATCGGCGGCGTGATCATGACGCACGGCGACGACCGGGGCCTGGTACTGCCGCCGGCCCTGGCGCCCTATCAGGTCGTCGTCGTTCCGGTGGGCCGCGGCGACCTGAGCCAGGACGTGCTCCCGGCGGCACAGGCAGTCGCCGCGGACCTGCGCGCCGCCGCGATCAGGGTGCACATCGACGACCGCCCGCAGCTGACGCCGGGCTTCAAGTTCAGCGACTGGGAACTGCGCGGCGTGCCCATCCGGCTTGAGCTCGGCCCGCGCGACCTGGCCGCGGGCACCGTGGTGCTGGCCAGGAGGCTCGGAGCGGGCAAGGAGGCCGTGCCGCTCGGCACGATCACCGCCCGGGTCGCCGACGAGCTCTCGGCCTTCCAGGAGATGCTGCTGCGCCGGTCCGCCGACTTCCGCGAGGAGCACACCGCGACCGTCACGACGTGGCCGGAGTTTGTCGCCGCGGTTGCCACCGGCTGGGCCCGTGCGCTGCACTGCGGGCGGCAGGACTGCGAGGACGAGATCAAGGCGGAGACCGGCGCGACTGCCCGCTGCATCCCGCTCGACGGCGAGCACGAGACCGGTGTCTGCGTGCGCTGCGGCCTGCCCTCGGCCTACGGCAAGCGAGTCATCTTCGGGCGAGCCTACTGAGCACGCCAGTCAGCCCCGAGCGCGCGCGAGCGCAGCGCCCGCACGACCAGGTCGCGCCGCTCGGCCAGTATCCGGACCAGGCCCGGATCGCGCGGCCCCGCCGACAGGAACGCGTCGATCCGGGCGAGCAAGTCGGGACTGCTGGCCGTCCGCGGGAACAGCGCCTCGCCGAGCCGCACCCGCTGATGCCCGCCGCGAGTCGCCCACAGGCCCGGCAGCACCTCGAAGTACCGCTGCACGTACGGGGCGAGCAGCGCGGCTTGCTCTGGCTGGTGGAAGCCGGCCGCGATCTCGATCACGCTGGTCACCGGCAGGTCGGATTCGGTGAGCAGCCGCCACGCCGCGGCCTTCTGCCCGGCGTCAGGCAGGGCTGCGCGGCAGGCGGCGGCATGCCTGCGGCCGGAGTCGGTGGCATCGCGGGCCACCTCGGCATCCAGATCGGCGGCGCTGACCCGCCCCGCCGCGGCCAGCCGTCGCAGCAGTGACCAGCGCATCCCGCTGTCGACGGCAAGGCCGGCAACCGCGGCAGTCCCGTCCAGGAGGCCCGCGAGCAGGTCGAGCTGGCCGGGCGAGGTCGCGGTCCAGCACAGCAGCTGGGCCCAGGCGAGCTGGTGGTCACTGCCCGGCTCGGCCTGCGCCAGCAGCCGCGCGCCTGCCTCGGCGAGCAGCCGCCTGCCCTCGGGCAGCCACGCCGGATCCGCGAGCTGCTCCATCGTCGTCTCCAGCGCGTCCAGCAGCGTCTGCAGCGCGGCCACCGACGGCTCGGCGGCCAGCGCGCCGGTCACCATCGCAGCGAACGCCGGCACCGGCAGCTCGGCCTGGCGCACCATGTCGATCACCGAGCACCAGCACACCGCGCGCGCCAGCGGATCGGCGAGCGTGCCGATCGACGTGGTCAGCGCGGCAATGGAACGCTCGTCGAACCGCAGCAGCGCGTAGGTCAGGTCGTCGTCGTTTACGATCACCAGGTCCGGCGCTGGCAGCCCGGCCAGCTCGGGCACCGGGGTGCGAGGCCCGGCGATATCGGCCAGCACCCGGTGCGTGCGCGCCAGCCCGGCCCCGTCGTCGGTGTACAGGCCGATCGCGATGCGGTGCGGCCGCAGGGTCGGATAGCTGTCCGATGCTGCCCGCTGCGCGACATTAAAGGACCGGAACGCGCCCGCTCCGTCCAGCTCGAATTCGGCCTGCAGGGTGTTCGGGCCGCAGGTCTGCAGCCAGGCGCGGGACCAGTCGGCCAGGCTCGCGCCTGCGCTGGACTCCAGCGCGGCCAGCAGGTCGGCTAGATCCGCGTTGCCCCACGCATGCCCAGCGAGGTAGGCGCGGATCCCGGCGAAGAAGCTGTCCCGGCCGAGCCTGGCCATCAGCTGGCGCAGCACCGAGGCGCCCTTGGCGTAGCTGATCCCGTCGAAGTTCGCGATCGCCTGGCTGAGCGTCGGCACGTCCGCGGCCACCGGATGGGTGGACGGCAGCTGATCCTGCTGGTAGCCCCATGCCTTGCGGCCCGCACTGAAGGTGGCCCAGGCGTCGGCGAACCTGGTCGCCTCGGCGCTGGCCAGCATCGCGCACAGCTCCGCGAATGCCTCGTTCAGCCACAGGTCGTCCCACCACCGCATGGTGACCATGTCGCCGAACCACATGTGCGCCATCTCGTGCAGCACCACGCTGGCCCGTACCTCGAGCATCCTGTCGGTGACCCTGGACCGGAACAGCAACTCGTCGGTCCACACCACGCAGCCCGCGCTCTCCGTCGCCCCGGCGCTGAAGTCGGGCACGAAGGCCTGGTCGTACTTGGCGAACGGGTAGTCGCGGCCGAACAGGCCGGTGAAGTAGTCCAGGCCCTGGCCCGTGATGGCGAAGATGTCGTGGGGATCCAGGAACTGCGCCAGCGACTGCCGGCAGGCCAGCCCGAGCGGGATCAGCTGGCCCCGCGGGGTGGTGTGGGCGCTGTGTACCACCGCGTACTCGCCGGCGACGACCTCGAACTGGTAGGTCGGCAGCGGCGGCGTCGGCGGGAAGTCCCACCGTGCAGCAGGGCCCGGCACCGGCTCGGGGTCGCCGGCCGCTGGCTGGTTGGACAGCACCGTCCAGTGCGCGGGCGCGGTGACGTGGATGGTGAACGGGGCCTTCAGGTCGGGCTGCTCGAAGTTCGCGAAGACGGACCTGGCGTAGGCGGGCTCGAACTTGGTGTAGGCGTAGACGCGGCCGTCCGCGTGATCGACGCTGCGGTGCATGCCGGTGCCGTCGGCAGAGTAACGGCACCAGGCGACGACCCGCAGTTCGTTGCGCTCGGCCAGGCCGGGCAGGGCAATGCGGCCATCTGCCCAGGCGGCCGGGTCCAGGCGCGTCCCGTTCAGGGTGATCTCCTCGACCCGGTCGGCGACGAGGTCGGCGTGGCTATCGGCGCCAGGCCGCGAGCAGCCGAAGCTGATCAGCGACTCGGAGCGGAACACGTCCTCTGCGCCGGTCAGGTCCAGGGCCACGTCGTAGCTGTCGACGTGCAGGAGCCTTGCCCGCTCGCCGGTCTCGCTCCTGGTGATCTCGGCAGGGGTAACCGGGGCAGGCACTGCGTCACTCACATCGCTACGGTAGCTGCCTGGACCGTAGCGCCCGCTCCACCAGGTCGCGGTGCTCGATGAGGATCCTGGCCAGGGCGGGGTCGGGCTGCTGCGCCGCGAGGAACTCGTCGATGCGCCCTACCAGCTCGGGCGATGCCTGCGCGTAGGGGAACAGGCTGTCGGCTAGCACCCTGCGGATGTGGTCGCCGCGGCTTGACCACAGGTCGGGCAGCACCCGGAAATAGGCCTGCACGTACGGCGCGAGCAGGGCCGCGTGGTCGGCCTGGCCGAAGCTGGCCGCCACGGATATCACGCCGTCGTGGCCAAGCTCCTGTGACTCGGCAAGCAGCCGCCAGGCGGCGTCCTTGTGCGCGGCGTCCGGGATAGCGGCGCGGGCTGCGGCCGCGTATCGCCGGCCGGCGTCGGTCGCGTCCCGCACTAGCTCGGCATCGATCCGGTCGTCGCCGGCCCGGCCGGTGGCCGCCAGGCGCCGCAGCAGCGACCAGCGCAGCTCGGTGTCGACGGTCAGGCCGGGAACCTCGACCGTCCCGTCCAGCAGCCCGGCCAGCACGTCCAGCTGCTCGGGCGTGGTGGCGGTCCAGGCCAGCAGCTGAACCCAGGCCAGCTGGTGATCGCTGCCGGGCTCGGCTGCGCGCAGCAGCGGCAGCGACGCGCTAGCCAGCTGAGTCTTGCCGGCCGCCAGCCAGGCGGGATCGGCCATGGTCTCCATCAGCCGGGCGGCCGTCATGTGCAGGCCCTGCAGCAGCGAGATATCGGGCTCCGCGCCCATCCCGCCGACCAGGATCTCGACGAACGCCGGAACCGACAGCTCATCCTGCTGGACCATGTCCAGCACGGCGGTCCAGCAGACCGTGCGCGCAAGCGGATCGACGAACTGCGCGATCGACCGCGTCAGCGTTCCCAGCGACCGGTCATCGAAGCGAACCAGTGCGTAGTCAAGGTCGTCGTCGTTGAGAAGGACGAGGTCCGGCCGCGGCTGACCGATTAGCTCCGGCACCTCGGCACGGGGACCGGCGACGTCGGCCTCGACCCGGTAGGTGCGCACAAGCTGGCCGTCCACCCGGTTGTACAGGCCGATCGCGATGTGATGCGGCCGCAGCGTCGGATACTCCGCGGGCGCCTCCTGGAGCACCGCGAACGAGCTGAACGCACCGCCGCGATCCACCTCGAAATGACCGCGCAGCGTGTTCGGCCCGGCGGTCTGCAGCCAGGCCTTCGACCAGTCCCCCAGGCTCCGCCCCGAGCTTGCCTCAAGTGCGCGCAGCAGGTCCGCGAGCATGGCGTTGCCCCAGCCGTACTGTGCGAAGTACGCCCTGATCCCGGCGAAGAACTGCTCCCGCCCCAGGTAGGCAACTAGCTGCTTGAGCACCGAGGCACCCTTGGCGTAGCTGATCCCGTCGAAGTTCGCGATCGCCTCGCTCAGCGTCGGTACGTCCGCGGCGATCGGGTGCGTGGACGGCAGCTGGTCCTGGCGGTACCCCCAGGTCTTGCGAGCTGCGGAGAACGTGGTCCACGCGTCGCTGAACCTGGTGCCCTCGGCGGCCGACATGGCGGCGCAGAACTCCGCAAACGACTCGTTCAGCCACAGGTCGTCCCACCACTTCATGGTGACCAGGTCGCCGAACCACTGGTGTGCCATCTCGTGCAGGATCACCGTGGCGCGCAGCCCGTACATCATGTCGGTGACCTTGGACCGGAACAGCAGCCGCTCGGACAGGACTACGCAGCCGACGTTCTCCATGGCCCCGGCGCTGAACTCGGGCACGAATACCTGGTCGTACTTGGCGAAGGGGTATTCCTGGTCGAACAGCGCGGTGTAGTAGTCAAGGCCCTGCGCAGTAATCGTCAGGATGTCGCCGGCCTCAAGGAAGGGCGCCATGGACTGGCGGCACGCCAGGGCAAGCGGGATCACCTGCCCGGCCGGAGTGGTGTGCGACGCGCTCTGGAGGTGATACTCGCCGGCGGCGATCGCGGTCAGGTAGGTGGAGATCCGCGGCGTCGCCGGGAAGTGCCAGACGGCGCGGCCGCCGCCGGCGGGCTCGGGCTCCGGCGCGGGCTGGTTGGATAGCACGGCCCAGTGCTCCGGCGCGGTGACGTGGAAGGTAAAGGCCGCCTTCAGGTCGGGCTGCTCGAAGTTGGCGAAAACGCCGCGCGCGTCGGCGGGCTCGAAGTTCGTGTACAGGTACACCCGGCCGTCGGCGGAGTCGACCGCGCGGTGCATGCCCTTGGAGTCGTGGGTGTAGGCGCAATCGGCCACTACCCGCAGCTCGTTCTGCGCGGCCAGGCCGGTCAGCGTGATCCGGCCGTCGGAGTACGCAGCGGCCGGGTCGATGGCTGCCCCGTTCAGCGTGATCTCCACGACCTCGGCCGCAATGAGGTCTGCGTAGCTGGACCCGCCTGGCTCGGCGCACTCGAAGCTGATCACGGAGATGGACCGGAAGAGCTTCTCGCCGCGGGTCAGGTCGAGGTGGACGTCGTACCCGCCGACGTCCAGCAGGCGAGCGCGCTCGGTGGTCTCGAAGCGGGTGATCTCAGCAATCGGCATGCGGCTGTTCCTCGTCGAGCAGATCCGGATGGCGGGCAATTCCCCAGGCTAAGACACCGCCGGACGGCGGCCGCAATGCCCCCGCGGACCTGCGCTTTCGGCCTGCCGTCGCCGGATTCAGCCCTTGCGGGAACGGGTCGCAGGACCGATGATCACGTCAGGGACCAAAGCGGCTTTCACGGGGAGGTGGCGGACCTTGGATGACATGTACACATTCCTGGTCCGCGGGCCTTCGAGCCGCTTTCCGCGCGGCTACATCTGGCTGACGCCAGCCTGGTTCGTCATCCTCGGGCTGGCAGGCGTACTCGCCGGGCGCCGCCTCGGCGGGGGCCTTCCGCTCTGGCTGGGACTCACCGAGATCGGCAGCATGCTGATCGCCGGCCTCACCTTGTTCGCGGTGCTGGCGACGCACCGGCGGCACGCCTTCCGGGTCAGCGGCCACGGGATCTGGCTTGGCGTCCGCACCACCCGCAAGCGGCCCAAGCTGCGCCAGATCCACCTCGCATGGACCGACATAGCCCAGCTGCGCATGAAGGCCAGGCGGTACGGCGTGCTGCTGGAGATCACCCTCAGCCCGGCCGCCAGGATCGTGCACAGGCCCGGGCCCGCCCGGCAGGCACTGATGCTGCTTGGCTCGCTGGTCATGCCGGTCGGATTCGGCCGCGGCCGGCCGGCCCTGACCGCCGCCCGCGAGGACCCGCCGCGTTACCTGGTCAAGGTCTGTGAGGTCACGCCGGCCGAACTGCGCATGGTGCTCGCCACCTCCAAGCCGGCCACGCTGCCGCTGCCGGTAAAGACGATCAAGGTCACGCGGCGGGTCACGATCCCGCCGGCGCGCAAGCCCGCGCAGGCCCAGCCGGCCGTGACTGCCCGGCGCTGACGAACGGCCGGGTCGTATCATCGCCGCACGCGGGTTCCCTTTGTCCCGTCCGGCATGCCAGCATGACCGGCGGCGGGCAAGCGCGTTCCCGTCCTAAAGGGAAGCCAGCAAAGGAGCAGCACTATGGCACACGAGGTCAGGGGCGTCATCGCCAGCGCCAAAGGGTCACCGGTCACCGTCACGACCGTCGTCGTGCCCGATCCGGGGCCGGGCGAGGCGCTGGTCGCCGTCCAGGCATGCGGGGTGTGCCATACCGACCTGCACTACCGCGAGGGCGGCATCGGCGACGACTTCCCCTACCTGCTCGGGCACGAGGCCGCCGGCGTGGTCGAGGCGGTCGGCCCGGACGTGACCGGTCTCGCGGCCGGGGACTTCGTGATCCTGAACTGGCGCGCGGTATGCGGGCAGTGCCGTGCCTGCCTGCGCGGCCGCCCGTGGTACTGCTTCGCCACCCATAACGCCAGGCAGAAGATGACGCTGGCCGACGGCACGGTGCTGTCGCCCGCGCTCGGCATCGGGGCGTTCGCGGACAAGACGCTGGTCGCCGCGGGCCAGTGCACCAAGGTCAACCCGGCGATCAAGCCAGAGGTGGCCGGGCTGCTCGGCTGCGGCGTGATGGCGGGACTCGGCGCAGCGCTGAACACCGCGGGCGTCGGCCGTGGTGACTCGGTCGCGGTGATCGGCTGCGGCGGCGTCGGCGACGCCGCAGTGCTCGGCGCCCGGCTGGCAGGCGCCCGCAAGATCATCGCGGTGGACGTGGACGACCGCAAGCTGGAGTGGGCCAGGCAGTTCGGCGCCACTGACACCATCAACTCGCGCTCCGGCGACCCGGTGGAGCAGATCCGCGAGCTCACCGAGGGAAACGGCGCGGACGTGGTGATCGAGGCCGTCGGCCGGCCGGAGACCTACAAGCAGGCCTTCTACGCGCGCGACCTGGCCGGGACCGTCGTGCTCGTCGGCGTGCCGACCCCGGAGATGCGGCTGGAGCTGCCGCTGCTCGACGTGTTCGGCCGCGGCGGCTCGCTCAAGTCCTCCTGGTATGGCGACTGCCTGCCGACCCGCGACTTCCCCATGCTGGTCGACCTGCACCTGCAGGGCAGGCTGCCGCTGGAGAAGTTCGTGTCGGAGACGATCGCGCTCGACGCTGTCGAGGAGGCGTTCGCCAAGATGCAGCGCGGGGAGGTGCTGCGCTCGGTCGTGCTGCTGTGACGCAGGCTCCGGCGGGGGTCCGGATCGCGATGTGGTCCGGGCCGCGGACAGTGTCGACAGCGCTGATGCGCTCGTTCGGGAACCGGCCGGACACGGCGGTCGCGGACGAGCCGCTGTATGCGTACTACCTGAAGCAGTCGGGCGTCGACCATCCGGGCCGCGACGAGATCATCGCGAGCATGCCCGCGGACTGGAGGGTGGTGCTGGACGAGCTTGCGCGCGCGCCGCTGCCGCCTGGCAAGTCCGTGTACTACCAGAAGCACATGACGCATCACCTGCTGGCCGAGGTAGACCGCTCGGCGCTGGCCGGGCTGCGGCACGCGTTCCTGATCCGTGATCCGCGGCGACTGCTCGCCTCCTACGCCAGAGTGCGGTCGGCGCCGGTGCTCGCCGACCTGGGGCTGGCCCAGCAGGCCGAGATATTCCGCGCGTTCGGCGGCCCGGTGATCGACTCGGCGGACATCCTGCGGGCGCCCCGAGCTGCGCTTGAGGCACTGTGCGGCGCGCTCGGGATCGGCTTCGATCCGGCCATGCTGTCCTGGCCGGCCGGGCCGCAGCCCTACGACGGGGTGTGGGCGCGGTACTGGTATGACAGCGTGTGGCGGTCCACCGGGTTCGGCCCGTACCGGGAGTCCGGCCCGGCCGAGCTGCCCGCGCACCTGGAGCCGCTGGCCGCGCAGTGCCAGCCGTTCTACGAGGAACTGGCCGCGCGCCGGCTGCAAGTCTGAGCCGTGTCCGGCCGCCGCCTGCCATGGCCGAGCGAGAACAGCCAGGCGCAGGGACGGAGTGATTCCTCGAGTTTCACGCGAAGCCGAGACTGGCTCGACGCTGACACCATGACGGCTTGTGCGGGACAAACCAGCCCGTAACCGGCGAGGAAGTGACTCAAACCGACATGGAGCCAGTTTTGCCCGCTGTGTCCTGCGCTGAGCTGCGTCGGCATCTGCCGGCCGGTTGTTGCGTTCAGCGGCCGTGGGCCTGCCGCCAGGCGGCGATGACCTCGGGCCGCAGCCGCCCGCGGTCGGGCACCGCGATGCCGCTGCGGCGCGCCCAGGTGCGCACCTCCGCCGTGGACGGCTGGTCCGCCAGCGGCTGCAAAGGAATGGGCGCGGTGCCGTCCCGCCCGTCCCGCCCGTCCTGCGCTACCAGCGCGGCCAGGGCACCCTCGGCGGCGCTCCCGCTGGCCCCGGAAATGGCTTCGCTCCAGACGTGCGCGGCCGCCAGGAAGCGGTAGGTCCACTCCTCCGCGAGCTTGCGCGTCTCACAGAACACGATCGGCACGCTCGGGTACCTGACCTGCAGCTCCGCCAGCATGTCGGCGAGCGCGGCGGGCCTGAAGTGAGTCTGGGCGAAGATCTGGGAGTACCGATCCTCGACCACCACGGCCGCGTTCGGCAGCGCGGCCAGTTCTGCTATCGCAAACCGCAGCCTCCCGCTGACCAGCGACGTGACCAGATCGGGCAGGCTCTTGCGCTCCACCGACGCGAGCAGCCGACCGTCGCGCTGAATTCCATAGTCCCCGCAGGTCAGCGCCTGCCGGACGACAGTGACCGCCTTGTCGCTGAACTTGTATGCATACCGCTCGTAGGAGTCGACGATGATGGCAAGATCGGGCAGCGCCGCTGCGCGCGCTCTCGGGACCGACACGTTCGGTCGTGCCTGCTTGCGGGTGCGCGGCGACTGCCAGAACACCATCTCCCTGCCGCGGGCCGTCGTGTACACGATCTGCGAGCGGTTCTCCCGGCCGCGGTCCAGGATCAGGTCGATTGCCGCCCCGCGTCGCACGCAGGAACGGACCGCCGCCCGGTCCACGATTTCCGGCGAGTCGGGCCACTCATCGAGCCAGACGGGGTGCAGGTACACGGCCTTCGTCCGCGGCCATACGTCCCTGGCGCGGAAGACCAGCCCGTTGCCGAGCGGTACCCAGAGCAGATACGGCAGGCTCGACTCCGGGTCAGGGTTCCGTGCGATCAGGAGCTCCACCATGCCAGTGTCTCGCATCATGCTGCGAGCACCGACACTCGCGGCGCAGGCCGGTGGCCCGCATGGCCACGGCCACGGCGGCTACCAGACGCCGTTGCTCTCGCTGATCGCGACAAGACGGTTCGGCTGGCAGCTGCCGAAACCCAGGTGGTGCAAGTCTGACACGGCGCTGGTGGTCGCGTTCAGCACGATGGCCGGGTAGTCGCACGCCGACGCCGGCAGCAATCCGATGAAGAACGTGCCGCCCTGCACCCGCGTCGTGGCCGGCGCGGGCAGCGCCCCGGTGCCGGTCAGCTGGATGGCGTAGGCGCCAGGGTTGGCGACGTAACCGTAGACGATTCCGGCCCCGCCGGTGTCGATCAGCTCGAACTCGGCCGGGTTCGGGAAGCCGGGGCACAGGCCGTACCAGCGGCCGCCAAGCACCATCCCGCCGTCCTCGATACCGCCGACACCGCTGACGCCCTTGCTCGACCACAGGCTCCAGGCCTGGCCGCCCACCGTGCCCGATGCGACCTCCACCTCCGACCCAGTCTGAGCGCCGGCCGGTCCTCCGGACGCCGAGTCGGTCTGCGCGGGGCTGCAGGTCTCCTGCACCGTCACCAGCCCGCCGTTTCCCGCCGTGCTGCCGGATCCGCCCAGGCCCAAGCCGGGGAGGGAGGCGGACGCCTGGCCTGGCCCCCACTCGCCGTCACTGCCGGTAATGGCGACGGTCCGGCCGGGCTGGCAGCTGCCGAAACCCAGCTGGTGCATGGCGCTGCCGGATGGCGTCGAGGCGTGCAGCACCACAGATGGGTACGCGCAGGCGGACTTGGCTAGCGTGGCGATGAAGAACGAGGCGCCGGAGAGCCGGACGAAGCGCGGCGACAGCAGCGACTGCGCCGGCGTCATCGTCACGGTGAGCGAGCCGGGCAGGGCCATATAGCCGTAGGCGATGCCCTGGCTGCCGGTGTCGATGAACTGCGTTTCCAGGATGTTGGGATAGCCCGCGCACATTCCGTACCAGCGCCCGGCCAGCACGAGGCCGCCGTTCTCGAGCGCCCCGGGCTCCGAGGCACCCTTCTTGACCCACAGGCTCCAGGAACGGCCCGCCACCGTGCCCGAGGCCACCTGCGTCGCGGCGGCGGTGTACTCCGCGGCCGGCCCCCCGGAGGCGGAGGCCACCACGGCCGGACTGCAGTTCGAGCGCATGCCGGCGCCGCCCGCGATGGCCAGCTGCCGCGTGCCCAGCGGGGCTTTCTTCGGGCAGCCGCGCGTCATGGTGGCGTTGCAGGACTGGCCGTCGATCACCGCCACGGTGCTGGCACCGACGTTGACCACGAATACCGTGCCGGTCGCCGGATCGACGGCCACACGCCGCGGGCTGAGGCCGACCGGGAAGGAAAACGGCGTGCCAGCGCAGCCGGACACGTCCGATGCGCTGCAGGCGGCAGTGTTGATCAGGGAGACGGTGTCGGAGCCGGCGTTCGTCACGTAGACGGTGCCGGTCGCCTGGTCGAAGGCGTCGCCACGTGGGTCGCTGCCGACCGTGACCGAGGCCAGCGGCCGGCCGCAGCCGGTGGTCACCTGCGCGTCGCAGGTGTCCCGGTCGATGACGGCAACCGTGCCCGACTCGCTGCTGGCATAGACGGTGCCCGCGCTGTCGTCAATCGCGATGCCAGCAAGACCGGACAGCGGCACGACGGCAGGCTTAGCGGAGCACCCCGTCACGTCTCCGGCCCTGCAGTCGCTCCCGTCGATGACCGCCAGGCCCTGGTTCACGCCGACGTACACCGTGTCGGTGGCCGCATCGACGGCGATCGGGAACGCCCCGGCGCCGACCTGGACGGTCGGCGGTGCGCTTGCGCAGCCGGCGGTGTCGGTCGCGTTACAGGTGCTGCCGTCAATGACTGACACGCTGCCCGAGCTGGTGTTGGCCACGTAGATCGTGTTCGTGACCGAGTCGACGGCCAGGAACTCCGGCTCGCTGCCGACATTCACCAGGGCCGGGCTCGCCGTGCAGCCAGCGCTGTCAGCCGCACTGCAGGTCGCGGCGTTGATGACGGCGACGGTGCCTGACGCGCCATTGACCGCGTAAATCGTGTGCGTCTGCTCGTCCACCGCCACGCCGATCGGGTCTGTGCCATGCGTCGCCACTTCACCGGCGCGGGCGCAGCCCGCCAGCTTGCCCAGGGCCGCATGGCAGGTGCTGGCGTTGATCAACGTCAGCTCGTTGTCGTCACCGGAGGACACGTACACGGTGCCGTTGGCGGAGTCGACCGCGATGCCCGTCGGGAAGCCGCCAACTCCGACGACCGGCGCGGCACCTCCGTTGGTGCCGATTGCCGGACCTGACCTGTGCCCCAGCGCCGGGACAAGCGCGAAACAGGCAATCAGCGCGACACCGGCCGCCGCCGCAACCGCCGCGAGCAAATTGCGCCGGCCCAGCCGCGGCCGCTGCCGGATTGCGGTCGCATCTTCGGGCAGCGGACTGAGCTTGTCGCCGCGAACTGCCCGCGCCGCCGCGTCGAGCGCATCCGTCAGCCGCTCCTCTGTCCTGGTCATGCTTCCTCTCCAAGCTTGCGAGCAAGGGCGGCGATGCCGCGGGCGGCCGTGGACTTCACCGTTCCCTGGCTGATGCCGAGGGTCTGCGAGATTTCTGACTCCGACAACCCCAGGTAGTAGCGCAAGACGAGGACCTCGCGGCGTCGCCTCGGCAGGGAAGCCAGCGCGGCCAGCACCTGCCGGCGATCCTCGGCACGGATGGCGTCGGCTTCCGCCGAGAGCTGGGTCAGCCCCCAATCCGCATCCCGTAGCACGCCGAACCGCTGCGCGACCGCCTGACGGCGCAGGACGGACCGGCAGCGATTGAGCACGGCGGCTCGCAGGTACGGCAGCGCCGCCTCGGGCCTGGCAAGTTCGACTGGCCTGGCCTGGATGCTGGTGAAAACGTCCTGGACCACGTCGTCGGCCAGCTCGGGACTCCGCACGAGCAGCGTCGCGAGTCTGACCAGCCCGACATGATGCTCGCGGAACAAGGCGGCGACACTACTGCCCTCCGCCGCGCCGCCGGTTCCTGTCTCACCGTCAAGCTGCCGGGCAGCGGGTGCCTCACCGAGCCGGCCTACGCCGTTGGATGCCATCGCTGCCCCCTGCAGCTCGCCTGCCGCAAGGGCACGGCCCGGCGCTGAGTCACTCACACTAAGTGCACGCGCGCAGCACGGAAAGGTTGCCCGGTCACAGCTTGCCTTTCACTGGGCAGCAAAGACGGTGCCTGCCCTCCCGCGAGATCTAGGCAAGCTTCTGCCACACCGACACGTGCGCGGGGCTCTCGCTGGTGAACGGCTCGCGGTTCCAGCCGCTCCACCGCTCGCGCAGCGTCATGCCAGCCAGCCGCGCCATCAGGTCCAGCTCGGCCGGCCAGACGTAGCGAAACGGAATGGACAAGGTCCGCAGCCCGTCACCGGCCACCCGGTAGTGGTGCGAGATGAGTCCCTGCGCCGCGACGTCGTACTCGTCGAAGCCCAGCCTGGCGGGCGTGACCGTGAACGGCCGGACCGTCTCGCCGGGCGGCAGCCGCCGCAGGTCCGGGATCGAGACCTCGATCACGAAGCATCCGCCGGGCTCCAGCTGGGCCGCCACGGTGCGGAAGCACTCGACCTGCCCGTCCTGGGTGGTGAGGTTCATGATCGTGTTGAACACCAGGTAGGCAAGCCGGAACGGGCCGCCCGCCACGATCGTCGTCGCGAAGTCGCCGATCGTCACGTCGATGTCCTGCCCGCCGGGCTTGGCCCGCAGCCGCGCGACCATCGCCTCGGACAGGTCGATCCCGTGGGCGCGGATACCGCGCTGGCTTAGCGGGAGCGCGACGCGCCCGGTGCCGATGCCGAGTTCGAGCACCGGGCGGCCGCGTGCCAGCCCGGCCAGGAAGGCGACGGCCGGATCGAGTGCCGCCGGCTCGAACATCTCCGCGGAGTCCGCGTCGTAGCGCTGCGCCTCTGGCTCGTCGAAGTAATCGGGCCGCATCGGCGATACTGTGCCAGCCGCTGGTGGTGGCACGCCAGTGGTTATCCTGCGGGCTGATGCCGCCGAGCCAAGGAGCGTGACGCGATGCTGCAGACCTTTGACGAGCGCAACCGCGACCTGATCGTCAGCGTCGGCGGCCGGCTCGCGCACCGGGACCAGGCGGCAGTCAGCCCTTTCGACTCCGTCGTCCAGGGCGGCGATGCCGTCTGGGAGGGACTGCGGCTGTACAACGGGAAGATCTTCCGGCTCGAGGAGCACCTGGCCAGGCTGCGCCGCTCGGCGCAGGCGCTGGCATTCGAGCAGGTCCCCTCCGACGAGGAGATCACCGCCGAGATCCGGCGGACGCTGGCGGCGAACAACATGACCGACGGCGTGCACATCCGGCTCACCCTCACTCGCGGCGTGAAGATCACCAGCGGGATGGACCCGCGGCTGAACCAGTCGGGTCCGACGCTGATCGTGCTGCCCGAGCACAAGCCCCCTGTCTACGACGCCGACGGGATCACCCTCATCACCGCCAGCGTGCGCCGCACCGCCCCGGACAGCCTCGACCCGAAGATCCACCACAACAACCTGCTGACCTCGATCCTGGCGAAGGTGGAGGCGAACGTGGCGGGCGCGGACGACGCGGTCATGCTCGATCATCGCGGCTTCGTGGCCGAGACCAACGCCACCAACATCTTCCTGGTCACCGCCGGCAGACTTGGCACGCCGGCCGCGGTGGCCTGCCCGGAGGGGATCACCAGGCAGGCCGTGCTCGAACTCGCGGCGCAGGCCGGCATCGACACGCTGATCGGCGACTTCAGCCTGACCCAGCTTTACACCGCTGACGAGCTGTTCGTCACCGGCACCATGGGCGGCCTGGCCCCGGTGCTGTCGCTGGATGGCCGCGCGATCGGCACCGGCAAGCCCGGCCCGGTCACGGCCATGCTGACCGAGATGTTCGCGCAGCTGACCGCCGCGACCGGCACCGTCGTCTGCTAGCCAGGCAGTCCGCGCGCGGATAATGAGCCGCATGACTAAGCCAGGCGACGTCCCGACGGTCACGCTGCCAAGCGGCGCGCGGATGCCAATGGTGGGCTTCGGCACCTGGAAGCTGCGCGGCCGCGAGGCCAGGCAGGCGGTGCTGGAAGCGCTCAGGACCGGGTACCGGCACGTGGATACCGCCACCATGTACGCCAACGAGTCCGAGGTCGGGCTGGCGCTGGCCGACAGCGGCCTGCAGCGATCGAGCGTCTTCGTGACCACGAAGATCCGCCCGTCGGACGCGGGCCGGGCGCGCCAGGTCCTAAAGGCGTCGCTGCGCGCTCTCGGCACGGAGTACCTGGACCTGTGGCTCGTGCACTGGCCGCCGCGGAGCACCTCAGAAGGCCGTCAGCTATGGAGCGAGCTGCTTGCGGCGCACGCCGAGGGCCTTGTCAGGGACGTCGGGGTGAGCAACTACAGCCTGGCGCAGATCGACGACCTGACCAGGTCGTCGGGCCAGCAGCCAGCGGTCAACCAGATCGACTGGGGACCGACGCTGTACGACGCCGGCGTGCTGGCCGGGCACGCGGAGCGGGCCATCGCCGTGGAGGGCTACAGCTCGCTGAAGAACACCAGGCTTGGCGATCCCGTGCTCACGCAGATCGCCGCCGCGCACGGGGTCACGCCGGCCCAGGTCGTGCTGCGCTGGCACCTGGAGCACGGCATCACCGTGATCCCCAAGTCGTCGCATCCCGATCGCATCGCCTCGAACTTCGACCTGTTCAGCTTCGCGCTCACGAACGCCGAGCAGGCCACCATCGACGGCATGGCCCGTTAGCTCGCCAGCGGACGCCGCATACTGGGTTTCGTGGGACCACCGCGGCGCGCCTTCCAGCCATCGCGCCACGGCTTCCCGTTTCCCAATTCCTGGCCGCCAGCGCCTGGGGTCCTGGTGCCCTCCCCGATTGGAAGGATCGGGATAGGAAACGCCGCGCGCGGTCTCTGCGGTGGAATGGTGTTCGCGGCGCTCGATTACTGGCACGCCGGCCGCCCGCCGCCCGCGAGCAGGCCGGCCCCGGGCAGCCCGCTGTACAAGTTCATCGTGCGCCGCCTGATCGACTCCTGGCACGTCCCGGCGGGCGTGGGCCGGTACTACCTCTGGATGAACCTGCCCGACGCTGACGCCAGCCGGGAGGCGGGCGGGTGGCGGCTGACCGTTCGCGGCCTGGGCTGGCGCACCGTCACCCGGCAGTGGCCGCTGGTGCGGGCGAGTATCGACGCCGGCACGCCGGCTGCGCTCGGCGTGATAACGATGGCGTCGGCCTGGCCGGGCGTGCTCGGCCGCAACCACCAGGTGCTGGCCTACGGCTACTCGATATCGGGCAGCACGGTCACCCTCGCCGTGTACGACCCGAACAGCGGCCCGGACGATCACGTGCAGATCGCGTTCGACACCGGGGACGCGGCAGGGCCTGTCACGTTCAGGCAGAACCTGAGCATCGCGTGGCCGGTGCGCGGGTTCTTCGTGACCGCTTATTCCGCGGCCGCGCCTCCGGTCACCGACTGATCACCTGCCGCGGCGGCGAGCCCGGCCACGAGCGCCGCGGCCGCAGCGTGGTCAGGCACCCGGATGAAGGTCAGATGCTGGTTGGCCGGGTCGTGCTGAGCGGCACCGTAACGCTCGGCGTACTTGCCGTGCTGGGTCCAGGCCCAGCGCAGGATCGACTGCTCCGGGTCGATCCGGAACAGGTCGCGAAGCTGCTCGGTGTTGCCGTTCCACAGTTCGGCGCGCGTCAGCATGCGCCGCAGCGTGCGCCGGGTGAGCTGGGACATGACCTGGCGCCGGGGCAGGTCAAGCCAGACCACGGTGTCGGCTCGGGCCCAGACCAGGTCCCTGACCGCGCTGTAGTTGCCGTCGACCACCCAGCCGTCGGCCGCGATGAACTCCGCGACCCTCGCGCGGAACACCTCGCGCTCCAGCGGCTGCCAGCCTGCCTGGTGAAAGACAGCGTCGAGTTCCAGATGCGGCACCGCGAGGGCGTCCGCGATGGCAGCGGCAACGGTCGTCTTGCCCGAGCCGCTGTTGCCGACCACCGAGACCCGCCGCACCGGCTCACTGTAGGGCATCACGAGCGCGCGGCGGCGTTCGCGCGGCTGCGGCCTCAGGCCGGCAGGCTCGCCCGCAGCGCAAGGATCTGGGCGACCACGGCACGGAATCCGGCCGCGGCCAGCGTGCCGTCGCGGTAGCCGTTCTCCAGCCCGTCCATGCTGTCGACGCCTGAGCTGAAGCTCTCCGCGGCCGACAGGACCAGGTCCATCCCGGCCCGCGCCGCCAGCAGTGCGCGGTTCTGAATCGACCCGTAGCGGTTCAGCGCGCCCGCGCCGATCGAGTCGGTGACTGTGACGCCGGTGAAGCCGAGCCGCCCCCGAAGCTGGCCCTGGACGATCGCCGACGACAGGCCCGCGGGGAGCATCGAGCCCAGGTGCGGGTACACCGCCCAGGACACCATGACGAGCTTGACACCGCGGGTGATGGCCGCCTGGTACGGGAACTCGTCCACGTCCTGCAGAGATTTCGCGGACAGGCTGATGGTCACCGGGCCGACGTCAGTGTCCTGGCTTGCCGTTGCCGCGCCGAGGCCCGGGAAGTGCTTGGCTGTCGCCGCTACCTGGCCGGCCTGCATGGCGCTGATGAAGCTGGCCGAAAGTGCCGACACCACATCAGGGTTCATGCTGTACGAGCGCTGGTACTGATCGTCGAAGTCGCCGGCCTGGCGGTACACGTCCAGGACCGGCGCAAGGTCCACGTTCAGTCCGTAGCCGAGCAGGCTGGCGGCCGCGCCGGCGCCGGCCTGCCTGGCCGCCTTCTCCGCGGCCGACAGCGGCGTGATGTCGCCGATCTGCTTCTCCGACAGCTCGGGAGCGCCGGGCAGCCGCCTGACCTCCCCGCCTTCCTGGTCGGTCATCAGCAGCAGCGGGTACCCTCGCGCCGGGTTGCTGGCGCTGCCGTTGGCCTGCTCCAGCGCCTTGACGGCGGCGGTGAACTGCGAGCGGTCCTTGTAGTTCCCGCCGAAGAAGACCACACCGGCGGCCTCGCCGTGCCGGATGAGCGCCAGCAGGCTGGCGGGCGGCGTCAGCCCCGAGTAGCTGTAGATCACGCGCTGGCCCGCAAGCTGGCGCGCTGTCATCGTCGCGGCAACCGCTGCCTCGCTGCCTGACGCTGACCCCGGTAGTCCAGCGGGCTTGATGAGCGCGGCTCCTGCAAGCTCGCCGTTTCCGTCCTGTGGATGCGCGGCGCGAGCGGGTACTTTGGCGGGCCTGCGGACGGGCGCGGTGGCGGCCGCAGGGCCTGAGCCCGCCAGCATGGCGGCGACCGCGACAGCCGCGAGGCCGGCAGCCCGGAGCGACAGCAACGCGCGCGACCTCCCGGAAAGGCGGGCGCCCGCACGCGCGCACCGGGCAGGCGGCGGGCCGAACCCGGCCAATGCTAACGAACTGATAACGCCAGCCGCCGGGCTTCTGGCCCTTACGCCTTACGTCGGCAGGCTCGCTCGCAGCTGGAGCAACTGCGCTAGCTGGGCCTCGAATGCGGTCTTCGGCAGCGCGCCATCGGAGTAGCCGTCCTGCAGGCCGGCCGCGCACTTCCAGCCGGGCAGCGGCTTCTCGGCGGTGCACAGCAACGCATCCATGCCCGCCCTCGCCGCGAGCAGCGTGCGGTTCTGCAGGTCGCCGTAGGCCTGCAGCGCGCCCGCGCCGAGCGCATCGGTGATCGTCACGCCTTCGAAGCCGAGCCCCTGCTCAAGCTGCCCCTGCACGATGGCGGGCGCCAGCGCGGCAGGCAGGCTAGTGCCGAGCGAGGGATAGCTGGCCCAGTCCACCATGACCAGCTTCACCCCGGCCTGGATCGCAGCCTGGTAGGGAGCCTCGTCGACAGTGCGCAGCGTCGCGGCTGCCAGCCCGATCGTGACGGGCTCGTTGTCGGTGTCCTGGCTCGCTCCGGCCGCGCCGAGGCCGGGGAAGTGCTTGGCCGTCGCCGCGACTCCGCCGGCCTGCTGCGCGGTGATGAACGACGCGCCGGCCTCGGCCACGATCTGCGGGTTCATGCTGTAGGAGCGCTGGTACTGGTCGTCGAAGTCGCCGGCCTGGCGGTACACGTCCAGGACCGGCGCCAGGTTCACGTTCATGCCGACGCCGCGCAGGTTCTGCGCGGCGCTGGTGCCCGCGGCGGCGGCCGCGGCGGCCGGGTTCGCCGCGGCACCGATCTGGGCCTCTGACTCCAGCGGCGGGCCTGGCAGGCGCCGGACCAGCCCGCCCTCCTGGTCCGTCATCAGCAGCAGCGGGTAGCCACGGGCAGGATTGGTCGGGCTGTCGTTGGCGGCGATCATCTGCGCGATCACTCCGCTGATCTGGGCTTCGCTCGAGATGTTGAAGCCGAAGAAGATCACCCCGCCGACCAGGCCGTGCCTGATGTCGGACAGCAGTCCAGGGGGCGCGGACAGGCCGTTGTAGCTGTAGATGACTCGCTGGCCTGCCTGCTGCGCGGGGGACAGCTGTGCGATCTCATGCTGCTGCGCCCGCAGCGCGGCGAGCTGGGCGGGAGTGGCTACCGCCGCCGGGCCCTGCAGAGCCTGCGCGGCGGCCGCGGCAGCCGACTGCTGGCTGGCCGCCGGGCTGGCGGCCCGCGGGCTCTCAGCCGGCGAGCTGTTCGTGCCGGGATGGCCGACATGGCCGGGTGCAGGGCCGGACGAGCAGCCGACAGCGGTCAGGACGGCGGCAGCGGCCGCGGCCGTGGCCGCTGCGCCGCCAGCCTTGCGCCAGAGCCTTTCAGCTCGCACGGCGGTTACCTCCGTGACCGACCTGCACTAGTCGGCTGCCTTCGCGTCGATGTTGCGCCTGAGCCGTCAGGCGCAGGCCGGGGACCAGGGCCGCGCCGCCGGGCACGTTCGAGACCGCGCCGCGCGGCGCCCTCCGGCATCGCCAGCGGGCTTCGGAAACACCCGGCCACCAGGCTAAACCATGAAATTGACTGGAATAGTACGGGTGATTGGGGCTCGCCGGTGTCGCGCGGCCGGGGAGGGTGCTGCTCCAGCGCGCCGGTCCCGGCGGGTCGTCGCGGTGGCACCTGATGGCACGCGGCTACCAGCTGCCCCGGTGCACAACCTCGTCGAACGGGCGCCGGTCTGGCCTGGCGATAGGCGCCAGCGGCCGGTCGGCCGGATAGCCGAGCGAGATAAGGAACGCGCAGCTGCGGTCCTCGGGCAGCCCGAGCAGCCGGTCTGCCAGGCCCTGGTCGCCAACCCCCGCATGGCAGCTGCCTACACCGAGGTCCGCCGCTGCCAGCATGATGCTCATGGTCGCCTGACCGAGGTCGAATTGGGCACGCCTGGCGTGCTCGGCATCGTCGCCGACGACCATCGCGATGGTTGCCGCCGACGTCGCCACGTGCCCGGCACCGACCCAGACGGTCGCCAGCTCCTGCAGCTGAGCGCGGTCGGTCACCAGTACGAAATCCCATGGCTGGTTATTGCGGGAGGAAGGCGCCCGGCGGGCCGCCTCCAGGATCTGATCGAGGTGCTCGGCGGGCACCGGCCGGTCCGAGTAGGACCGCACGTTGCGGCGCGAGGTTATGGCGTCCCAGGTCTGCATGCTGCTCCCAGCGTGTCTGATCGGTGAGCCGGCCGGGTGAGCCGGGATTCACGTTTGAGCCGACAACCAAAACTGAGCGGCGATTCATTCTGCCCGCCGCGCAGTGCCGCGGTATACGCAGGATGAGGAGGCAGGGCCGGGCCGGGTAGTACCAGGTTCCTGACGGCCGACTGTCACACCGCGGCAGTAGGCTCCTGGCGCCTAGCGAACATCCGCCGCCTCGCCGCCGCAAGGACGCGGCAGACCGCAGGAAATCGGAGGAAACCATGGTCACTCGCAACACTGCCTGGCCGGAGGGCACCCCGTGCTGGGTTGACCTCGGCGTAACTGATGTCCCCAAGGCCCAGGCCTTCTATGGCGCGCTCTTCGGCTGGGACATCCCGGACGGGCCGCCCGAGGCCGGCGGCTACAGCCTGGCCAACATCGGCGGCCGCCCGGTGGCCGGCATCGGCCCGAAGGGCCAGGACGACGCGCCCTCTTCCTGGACTACCTACCTGGCTTCAGACGACGCCGACGAGACTGCGGCGAAGATCAAGGCGGGCGGCGGCCAGGTCATCGTGGAGCCCATGGACGTCATGGACGTCGGCCGCATGATGATCGCCGTCGACCCTGGTGGCGCCGTGTTTGGCGTCTGGCAGGCCAGGGCGCATACCGGCGCCCAGGTCGTGAACGAGCCGGGATCGCAGATCTGGAACGAGAACATGAGCGGGCATTACGAGGCCAACAAGGCCTTCTACGGCTCGGTGTTCGGCTATCACTTCGGTGACATCGGCGCGGAAGGCATGAACTACGCGACGCTCGACATTGACGGCCGCCCGGTCGGCGGCATCGGCGAGATCGGCGCCGGGCGGGCCGCCGGGACACCGGCCAGCTGGGGTACCTACTTCGCCGTGGCCGACACCGACGCGGCCATCGCCAAGGTCACTGAGCTCGGCGGCAGCGTGATCGCCCGCGCCTGGGACTCGCCCTACGGCCGGATGGCGGTCGTCGCCGACGACCAGGGTGCGGTCTTCGCGGTGATGAGCGCCGACGGCCAGCAAGAGGGCTGAGTCGGCCCGCCCGGCCTGACTAGGCCAGGGGCGTAGCGTCAGTCGCCGACGGTCACGCTGGGGGCTATCGCCTCAGTGTTACCGAGTCGCTGTGCCGTGAGCACTGCCGTCTGCCTGGCCCAATGCCCGCTGACGAGCAGGCCGAGGAAGAGCACGGCAAGGCCGCAGCCCGCTACGATCCACCAGCCGGCGTGGCTTGCCGCGGCGAAGTGCGTGTGGATCGAGCCGTGCAACGCGGAGATCGTCGCGGACCCGATGATCGCGACGCCAAGGGACGACCCGATCTGCCTGCTGGTGGATGCGACCCCCGCCGCCACGCCTGCCTGCTCCCGCGGCATGCCGGACACCGTGCTGTTGGTGATCGGCGCGTTGACCATGCCGAAGCCGAGGCCGAACAGGGCGTAGGTCACGATCAGCACGATTGCCGCCGTGCTGTTGGTGACATGCGCGAGCAGCGCCCCAGCGGCGGCGATGCCGCACCCGGCGACGATCAGCGGCGGGCGGGTGCCTCTCGAGGCGACGAGCCGACCGGACAGCGGCGAGCAGATCGCCGTCATCGCGGCCATGGGCAGCGTGAAGACGCCGGCAAGCAGCGGCGAGTAGCCGCGGACGTCCTGCAGGTAGAGGGTGTTCACCAGGAGGAACCCGCCGAGGGCGGCGAAGGCGCAGATGGCGATCGCGACCGCGCCCGAAAACGGCGCACTGCGGAAGAACCGCACGTCGATCAAGGGTTCCTCGCGCCTTGGCTCATACGCGATCAGTGCCACCAGCGCGGCGGCCGAGAGCACGAAGCAGCTCAGTATCTCCGGCGAGGCCCACCCCCGGCCCGGGCCCTCGATCAGGCCGTAGACCAGCGACGCCAGCAGGACGATCACCAGCGCCTGGCCGACCGGATCCAGCCGCCGCGCTCTGGCCGCTTTCGACTCCGGCACGAATAGCGCGGTCAGCACGATCGCCGCGATTCCGACCGGAATGTTGACCCAGAAGATGCCGCGCCAGCCGACAGACTCGACTAGCAGCCCGCCCGCCAGCGGGCCGAGCGCCATGCTGAGGCCGACCACGCCGCCCCAGATGCCGATCGCGCGCGCCCGTTCGCCGGGGTGGATGAAGGTGTTGGTGATAATCGACATCGCGACGGGGTTGAGCATGGAACCGCCGACGGCCTGCACCATCCGGAACGCGACCAGCCAGCCGAGGCCGGGCGCGAGGCTGCACAGCAGCGACCCCAGAGTGAACAGGGCAAGGCCCATCTGGAACGTGCGCCGCCTGCCGAAGCGGTCCGCCGTCGACCCGGACAGCATGAGCAAGCTCGCGAGCACGAGCGTGTACGCGTCCACCGTCCACTGCAGACCGGATACCCCGGCATGCAGTTCGCGGCCGATGGACGGCAGCGCGACATTCACGATGGTGACGTCGAGGCCGACGATGAACAGGCTCATGCAGCAGATAGCCAGTACCAGCAGCCGCCGCTGATGACTTAGCTCGGCCGGACCCATTACTTCAGTATCCCTCCGTCGGCGCTTGATCCGGACGCTGCCTCCGCCTAGCAGGCCCGCCGATCGGCTCGAGATCCAGCGACCGGCGCCCGCCAGGCCCCGCTCTGACCGCCGCGTCCCGGCTGGCCACGCTCCGCGCCTCTCCGGCGCCCCCGTGAAGCCCAGCCCGCTCTCAATCCGTGCGCGGTTCGGACCGTTGCGCACCCGGCCCGCGCCCCGACTGGCAGCGCTACCGGCAACTCCGCCACGCCTGGCGTTGGCTGGCGCGGCCCACAGCGCCCGGCGGGCTCCCGGCGCGGCCCACAGCGCGCGCCGGCTGACTCCCGGCGCGGCCTAACGGCGCCCGGCGGGCTCCCGGCTGAGCAAACGACCAGAAGCGAGCCCTCGGCTATCAAGCACGTAACTAGCTAAATAGTAACAAATCAATTTCCTACAAATCCTACTGTGAGGCTGCAGCGGTGCTATAGCACCGCCAGGAAGGCACAGAACCAGGCCGGCCAGCGAATTGACCCGATATGGCCTCGGACTCGCGCGCACGGACCAAGCCCAGCGCCGGGGGGCCGGGCTCGCGCACACGGACCAAGCCCAGCGCCGGGGGCCGGACTCGCGCACACGGATCAAACCCAGCTCCGCGGCCGGGCTCGCGCACACGGACCAAGCCCAGCGCCGCGGCCGAGGGCGGTCACGTCGGAACCCTCGATCCGGCCAGCCGCTGCAGACAGCCCGTCACGGATGAATCGTCTTGTGCTCCGCGAGCATCTGTACGTACTGCTGGATCTTCCTCGCCCTGGTCTCCGGCCGCTTGACGGTCTGGATCCGGTACAGGATCGCGTACCTGTTGATGCGGCTGATGGTCGCGAAGAATTCGGCCGCGGCCGAATTGGCCGCCAGTGCCTGCCGCAGATCCTCAGGTACTTCCGCGCTGCGCTGATTGGCGTAGGCCCGCTGCCAGCGGCCGTCCGCTTTAGCCGCCTCGACCTCACGCATTCCGGCCGGCTGCATCCGGCCAGCGGCGATCTGCGCCTCCGCCTTCTGCGTGTTGATCAGGGACCACCTGCTGCCAGGCTTGCGCGGCGTGAAGCGCTGCAGCCAGTAGCTGTCGTCCAGCGGACGTTTCTGCCCGTCGATCCAGCCAAAGCACAGCGCCACTTCGACTGCCTCGGCATAGGAGACGGTCGGCTCGGCAGCGCCCTTCCTGGCGGTCTTCAGCCAGACGCCTGCCGCCGTTGCTCCCTCGGTAACCAGCCACTCGCGCCAAGCAGCAGCATCGGGGAACGACCGTACCGGGAGGTCGCCGGGATCCATCCCGCCAGTCAAGCACGCGGGCCTGTCAGTCAACTCCCGGCAGGCGAGCCCTCGTCACCCGATGTCGCGGTGGCGCAGGCCGGCCAGGCCAGCCGCGGCCAGCGCGAGCGCTGCCGCGGCGACCCAGATCAGCGGCGCAGCGGTGAGTGTCCCGCCAGGCAGCTTGGGCGTGTGAGTAAACGGCGAGATATCCAGCACGGCCTGGGGCAGGTTGAGCGCCGGGCCGAACACGCCGATGAAGCCGCAAATCGCGACCGCCGTCCAGGCTCCCGGCACGCTCCAGCGCGGCAGCAGCCCGACGAGCGCGGCCGCGACGCCAGCCACGGCCAGCGACGCGGGCAGCTGGGCCAGCGCGGCGCCGAGCAGGCCAGGCAGCTGCGTGCCGAGCGCCGCTATTGCCACGCCGTAACCCACGCCCATGCCAAGGCCGCCGATTAGCAGCACGGCCGCGGTCACCAGAGCAGTAACCAGCAGGTGGCTGCCGCCCCAGCGCAGCCGGCTGACCGGAGTGGTGAGCACCAGCTCGCTGCGGCCGTCTGCCTCCTCCGCCCGCAGCCGCAGCACGACGGAGACCGCATAGGCGGCCGCGACCAGGCCGAGCAGGCTCATGCACGCCGCCAGGTAGGCGTTGGTCAGGGCGGCCTGGCCGCCGATGTTACGCAGCGCCTTGGTCACCGCCGCGCTGGACCCGACCAGCTTGCCGATTCCGTCCGCCACCACTCCGATTGCCAGCCCGGCGACCAGGAAGCCCGCTGCCCAGCCGGCCAGGGCAGCTCGCTGCTGCCGCCAGGTCAGTCCGACCGGCCCGGTCAGTAGCGGACCGGCCCGGGCCGGCCCCGGCCGCGGCTGCACCATCCCGGCACCCTGATCACGAAAGCCACCCAGCGCGACCGCGACGCCGATGCCGGCGAGCGTGGCGGCCGCGGGCAGGGCGAGGACCCACCACTGGTTTCCCGTGAACGGCCGGACCAGCTCGGCCCAGCCAATCGGTGACAGCCAGGTCATCCACCGCAGGCCGTGGCTGGTGCCCGAGTCACCGACGCCCCGGAGAAAGAACGCGATGCCAAGAACCGCGATCGCTATGCCCCGCGCGCCCCGCGCCGTCCCGCTGATCTGCGCCGCTATGGCGGCGACGGCCGCGAAGACGAGCCCGCAGGACACCTCCGCGAGTGCATAGCCGACCGACCCCGCTGACGGCAGCCCGCTGGCGATGAGCACGGCCGCGCCGAGCACGAAGACGACGACGTTGGCCACCACCGCGACGAGGACGGCGGCGGCGAGCGGCGCATGACGGCCAACGACCGTGGAGCCGACCAGCTCCAGCCGGCCCGCCTCCTCGTCCGCCCTGGTATGCCTGATCACCAGGAAGATGCTCATCAGCCCGGCAGCCAGCGCGGCGTAGGAGAGGTAACGCCACGCCAGGATCGCGCCAGCCGAGCTGCCGTGCAGCTGGCCGTACAGGAAGGACAGAGCGGCGTCGTGGTAGACGGTCGCCGCCAGCGACGCCCGCTCTGCCGGGGTCTTGTAGACCTCCTTCAGGGCGTACCCGCCGGACACCGCGATGATGGTCAGCGCGTACGCCCAGACCGGCAGCATGATCCGGTCCCGGCGGACGGCAAGCCGGATCAGCTCGCGGGTCCCGGCCGTCGCCATGGATCCGCCGCTCCCCCGCCCGGCGCTGCGCGGCAGCGCTGACGTCGCGGTGCTCACGCCGGCACCGGCCCGTCGTGACCGTCTGCCGCCAGCTGCCCGTCATCACCGGCGTAGTGCCGGAGGAACAGCTCCTCGAGCGTGGGCGGCTGGCTTACCAGCGTGCGGACCCCGGCCGGCACGAGCAGCCGCAGCAGCGCGTTCAGCTTGTCGGAGTCGACCTCGCACCGGACCCGGCTGCCGCCATCGGCGACCGCGTCCACGACCAGGTCGTGCACCCCCGCGAGCAGGTCAAGGCCCTCCGCCCGGCCCGACAGCTCCGCTGCGATCGAGGTCCTCGTCAGGTGCCGCAGCTCGGCCAGCGACCCGGTCTCCACGGTCTTGCCGGCCCTGATGATGGTCACCCGGTCGCAGAGCGCCTCGACCTCGGACAGGATGTGGCTGGACAGCAGCACTGTGCGGCCGCGCGCCCGCTCGTCCTGCGCACACGCGCGGAACACCGCCTCCATGAGCGGATCGAGTCCGGCCGTCGGCTCGTCCAGGACCAGCAGTTCCGCGTCCGAGGCCAGCGCCGCCACAAGCGCCACCTTCTGCCTGTTGCCCTTGGAATAGGCTCGCGCCTTCTTCGTCGGGTCGAGGTCGAACCGGTCCAGCAGCTCGGCCCGGCGCTTAGCGTCGAGCCCGCCGCGGAGCCGTCCCAGCAGATCGATCACCTCGCCGCCGGTGAGGTTCGGCCACAGGGTGACATCGCCCGGCACGTACGCGAGCCTGCGGTGCAGCTCGACCGCCTGCGACCAGGGATCGCCGCCAAGCAGCCGCGCGCTCCCGCCGTCGGGCCGGAGCAAACCGAGCAGCACCCGGATCGTGGTGGTCTTGCCCGCGCCGTTCGGGCCCAGGAATCCATGCACCTCCCCGCCAGCGACCGCGAGATCCAGGCCGTCGAGCGCGACCGTCTTGCCGAACGACTTGCGCAGGCCTGAGACTTCGATAGCGTTCACGGAGAGCTACCATACACCAAATTCATAAACTACTGAATATAGAAACGGGCGGCCTCGCGGGGACTCCCGGTCTGCCGGCGCTGGTCGGCCACGTGCCCGCACGGATCAGTTCCGCGGGAGGACTGCCGGCCCGCCGGCGCTGGTCCGCCACGTGCCCGGACGGACCAGTTCGGCGGGAGGACTGCCGGTCCGCCGGCGCTGGTCCGGCACGAGCCGGGACGGATCAGTTCCGCCGGAGGACTGCTGGCCCGCCGGCGCTGGTCCGGCACGAGCCCGGACGGACCAGTTCCGCCGGAGGACCGCCGGCCCGCCGAGCCAGGCCGCCAGCATCCGGAACGGGCCGCTTGGCGTGGATTGCCGCTCGCGAGCCGACGGCCGAGAGAGGATCTAGTGACGGAAGCCGAACGCAGCCTGTCCAGCAGGGCTGATGACCCAGCCGCGGAGCGCGACCCGGCGGCGGTACGGCAGTTCATTGAGCGCTTCACTGCCCTGCTCGCCCAGACCGGCTTCCCGCGCACCCCGGCGCGGATCTTTGTCGCTCTGCTGACGTCCGACTCCAGCAGCATGACGGCGGCGGAACTAGCTGAGTTGCTGCAGTCCAGCCCGGCATCGGTATCTGGCGGGGTGCGCTATCTGCTTCAGGTCGGGCTGATCACCGCCGAGGGCGAGCCTGGATCGCGCCGCCAGCACTACCGCATGCCGCTGACCGTGTGGCAGGACATCGTGGGCCTCAGGGATCGGCAGTTCACCAGGTGGGCGGCCGAGTTGAAAGACGGGGTCCAGATACTGGGCCCCGGCTCGCCTGCCGGCACGCGAATGGCCGAGACTGTGCGGTACTTCGAATTCATTTCCGCCGAGATAGCGGGCCTGCTGGCGCGCTGGCAGCAGCAGCCCGGTGCTGGTGACTGACCTCGCGGGATTAACCACCGCCGTCTTGGCGCTGGTAAGACTGGTACTGACGGCAACGAGAAAGGCCCGAAGACGTGGCGCGCAATCCGGCAGACCTCTACGAGGCGGAGCCCGGGGCACCGACGCCCGACCGGGACCTCGTCATGCTCTATTACCTTGACGGGTTCATCGACGCCGGCGCGGCAGGCCGACTGCTCTCCACCCATCTGATGACTGCGCTCGACCCGCAGCGGATCGCCCGCTTCGACATCGACTCACTGCTCGACTACCGCTCCCGGCGGCCAATCATGACGTTCGCCAAGGACCACTGGGAGGACTACGACGCGCCCGAGCTCTCGCTGTCGCTGCTGCACGACAGCGCAGGCACGCAGTTCCTGATGCTGACCGGCCTTGAGCCGGACCGGGAGTGGGACGCATTTACCAGCGCGGTGCAGCAGTTGTCCGCAGCGCTCGGCGTCCGGGTCGCCGTCGGCTACCACGGCATCCCGATGGGAGTGCCGCACACGCGCGCGCTCGGGGTAACCGCGCACGCCACCCAGCCGGACCTGATCGCTGGCAACCGTCCGCTCGTGGACAAGCTGCAGGTGGCCGGGAGTGCCGCCGCGTTGCTTGAGTACCGGCTCGGGGAGGCTAACCGCGCGGCCATCGGCTTCGCCGTGCACGTGCCGCACTATCTGGCCCAGGCCGCCTACCCGGCGGCGGCGGTCACGCTGCTTGAGTCGGTACGTCGAGTCACCGGGCTTGAACTGCCCGCAGACGCCCTGCGCGAGGCGGCACGCCGCACGGACCTGGAAATCGCCAGGCAGGTCGAGGGATCGGACGAGGTGGCCGAGGTGGTGCGCGCACTCGAGCAGCAGTACGACGCCTTCGCCGCCGACCGGGAGAACCTGCTTGCCCAGGAAGGCGAGCCGATGCCGACGGCTGAAGAACTCGGTGCGCAGTTCGAGCAATTCCTCGCCGAGCAGCAGGGGCGGGGCGAGAACCCGGACCTCTAGCTCCGGGTCCGCGCCGCCTGGATGTGACTGCCCTGCACGGTGGCTAGCGGGGCCGGCTTCCTCCGGGCACCGGATCGGACCGCCAGCGATCCGCCAAGCCCTGGCTAGCTCACTTGACCTCGTTCAGTAGCCCCGTGGCAACGTCGAAGACGAAGCCGCGGACAGCGTCGGTGTGCGGGATGAACGGACTTGTCGTGATCCTCCTGATCGACTGGCGGACGTCAGCGTCCAGGTCGCCGAACGCCTCCGCGGCCCACGGCGGCTTGATGCCGGTGTCCTCCTCTATGGCGGCCTTAAATCCGTCGTCGGTGAAGGTCAGCATGCCGCAGTCGGTGTGGTGGATGAGAATGATCTCCCTGGTGCCTAGCAGGCGCTGGCTGATGGCCAGCGAGCGGATCTCGTCGTCGGTGATGACGCCGCCCGCGTTGCGGATGACGTGCGCCTCGCCTTCCTTCAAGCCGAGGATGGCGTAGACGCTCAGCCGGGCATCCATGCACGCCACGACGGCAACGCCCGCCGCGGGTGGCAGCGGAAGCTGGCCACCGAAGGACTCGGCATAGTGGCGGTTGTTCTCGAGGAACTCGTCAGTCTTCGACATGGCAGGCTTATCCCCTCTGCAGCCGGCATTACGACCATGGGCAAGAACAAGCCTACGATAAATATCAATTATTCCTAGTTGCAAAGTAGATATCAGTCCGGGAGCCGGCGGCTGATTCTGGACAATGCGGGCCTGGCCGGACTGTGATGCCAATGGCTGACCGGGCCTGGCCGCTCGTGACAATGCGGGCCTGGCCAGACTGTGATGCCAATGGCTGACCCGGCCTGGCCGCTCGGCGACAGTGTCAGGCCTGGCAGCCGGTTTTGTCGCGTCATCGACGGCCGCGAGGCCAGTGATGCCGCTGATCCTGCCGTATTGACGGCGGACCTGCAGATCCCCCGATCGCCTTGCGCTGACCGAAGCTTGGTTTGCGGCAGGGACAAAGCGGGTGCGCGCCGGGGAACA
>DASPWG010000074.1:0-2141 GCA_035621915.1 Streptosporangiaceae bacterium | reverse complement strand
GGCACCGGTGGGTCACCCTGGTGATGCTCGCGCTGGCCTTCCTGACCATCACCGCGGCCGCCGAGCACGCCCAGCCCCCGCCGCCCGGCATGATCCCGCTCACCCGCAACGAGATCGCCCATCTGGCCGCCGCCGTGATCTGCCAGCCCAGCTGCGACACCGGCTACCTGCAGCGCTGGCCCGCCTGGCGCAGGCGACACCAGCACACCGCCCGCACCTGCCACTACCAGCGGCAAGCCGCCGACGACCGATAACCTGCGCTGTCCACTCTGACAGGCTGCCCCCGCACGACGGCCCGGCGCGGAGCCTGGCAGGCTTGGGCCATGCCGGGTGTCTCGGACCGCCTCCGCCGCCGTATCGAACACGATTTTCCCGCTCCGGGCAGCGCCACCTCGGTGGCCGCGATGGTCGCAGCAGCCAGCCAGTCCGAGCGCATCCAGGCAGCCGTAGTCTTCTGCGCGCGCGGCCAGCTTGACCGCCTGCGCGATGCGTGCCAGCTGGCCAAGCTCGACTGGCGTGACGTGCTGGCCGGAGCCGGGCTTGCCGATGAGGACTGGCAGTCACGCCTCGATACCGAACTCGGGCCGGAAGGCTGAAGACAATTCGCGCCTGACCGCCGCGCGTGCACCACCCGGAACTGACAGCCCCGGTCTCCACGGCCATAACGATCTACTGCTGGAGTACTAGCGAGAACCCTGTGGTGAGGGCGACTGGATGTGCAAATGGTTCAACTCGGGCCTCGGGCACGAATGCAACTCTCTGACCTGCGGTTATCTGCTTGCCTATATGGGACAGTGAGCAACACCGCAGGTCACAGCCATGGGGGTTCAAGTCCCGCTCGGACACACGCTTACGTACATGCTGACAGCCCATGAACATGGCCGAACCTGCCCGGTGCACCTGGTGGCCGGTTGTCGGCATGACTTGAAGGCACTCCATGTAGTGACGCTCGCATAGCGGTCGATGGCGCTCCCACACCTGCGAATCTGGCGCAGAGCCGGGGTGCGGCTCCCGGAGTCTGACTTGGCGACAAAGACCAGCTCTGCGCTCGCACCACCGGCGGCCGGGGCGGTCCGCGTCCGTCCCGGCCGGTGAACTCGGCGCGTTTTACGGCCGGAGGTAGAACTCGTCCGCGTCGTAGTCGGTCGTCTCCATCGTGTCGGGCGCTAGGCCGGACTCCTGGAACGCCGGGAACAGCTGCTCGGCCGCGTACCGCTCCGCGTGCGCCCGTGACTCCCACAGGGCCACGACGTGCAGCCCGCTGGCGTCCGTGCCGGCCGCCCAGGTGATCAGGCCGTCGATGTCCTGGGGCGGGTTGGTCTTGGCGTTGACCTTATTGAAGTCATCGACCGTGAGGCCGGGTGCGGCGGTGAAGTGGACGTAGGTCATGGTTCCTGCCTCTCGGATACGAGTCAACGGGCAAGACGGACGTTACGGGGCGGCCGCGGCCGCGCCATCGGCCGAAATACTCAGGCCCGATACTCATTCCATCGGCGGCGCAGGCTGCGCGTTTGACCAGACGGCGATCTGGCTGCGGTTGGCGAAGCCGAGCTTGGTCAGGATGTGCTGAACGTGGTTCTGCGCGGTGCGCTCGGAGATATACAGCGCCGCAGCGATCTGCCGGTTGGTCAGCCCTTGCCCGACCAGGCGGGCGACCTCCCGCTCGCGCGGGCTGAGCGGCAGCGGCCCGGCTGCCGCCAGGCGGGCGCAGAGCCGCTCGATTCGCTGCGAGAACGGCGCCATGCCGAGGCGCTGTGCGCCCGCCGCGGCCGGGGCCAGCAGGATGCGAGCCCGGTCGGTGTCGGCCCGGGTGCCGCGCCGGGCCAGGGCCGTGGCGAGCTCGACCTGCGCCTCCACCGCGAAGCCGAGCGCGCCGATCTGGTCGCAAGTCCCGGCGGCCGTCTCCAGGTCGTCGATGGCCGCATCGAGTGCGTCGAGCGCCGCGGCGGCCTTGCCCAGGTGCAGCTCCACCGGCCCGAGATACGATCCGGCGCCCGCGCCGCTCGCGATGTGCCGGCCGCGCAGCGGCTCGAACTGCCCGGCTAGGTAGGCGATGTCGTCTGTGCGTCCCAGGCCGATCGCCATCGCGAGGGCCTGCGCCCAGGCGATCAGCCGGAGCGAGGGAATCGGGTGCCAGGAGC
>DASPWG010000073.1:0-11299 GCA_035621915.1 Streptosporangiaceae bacterium | reverse complement strand
GCGATGCTGGACGACTCCGACGTGCACTGGCACCGGCAGATCAAGGCCTGCGTCGGCGGCGTCGCGGCTGCGGTGAGCGGCGACCCGGCCGTGTTCGTCTCGGTGTCAGCGGCGCATCAGGGACCCGACGGCGGCGGTCCGGTCGCCGCCATCGTCGACCTTGGCGACAGGTCGGCGTAGGCGACCGCGACCCTCGCGGCGAGCTCGGCGTTGTCGGCGATGAGGCGCCGGTTGACCTCGACGCTGCGGCCGCCGCTGAGTTCCTCGACGGCTGTCAGCACCGCCGGCGTGATGGCCTGCCCGGTCACGCCGGCCCGGCGCACCTGCTCCACCGCCGCTGTCACCACGGCCTCGAGATCAAGGCCATCGGCCGGCGGACGGGCGAGGATCAGCCCGCCGGGGGAAACGAGATGCCAGTGCGCTGCCGCTACCCGGGCGGCCTCGGCCGCATCGGCGACAGTCGCCGAGACCGGCGGGCCTCCCGCAGCGCTGTAGAACATCGGCAGCGTGGGGGTCTGCCAGCCAAGGACGGGGACTCCGAGCGTCTCCAGCACCTCGGCGGTGGCGCTGACGTCGAGGATCGACTTGGCGCCGGAGCAGACGACCACCGCCTGGGTCCGCGCGAGCTGTGGCAGGTCCGCGGAGATGTCGAGGGTGTCGGCGAAGCCGCGGTGCACGCCGCCGATGCCGCCGGTGCCGACAAAGCGGATGCCGACAGCCCGGCAGACAGCCAGCGTGCCGCCGACCGTCGTCGACCCCAGCGCGCCCTGAACCGCGCACGCGGCGATGTCGCGCGCGCCCAGCTTGCGGGCGGCCGTTCCGGCATCGGCGAAGCGCTTGAGCTCCGCGGCGTCCAGGCCGACCCGCACGGCGCCATCGAGCACGCCGATCGTGGCCGGGGTCGCGCCCGCGGCCCTGACCCGCCGTTCCGATTCCAGCGCGGCATCCAGCCCGCGGCCTGCGGAGAAGCCGTGCGAAACGAGCGTCGTCTCCAGCCCGACGACAGGGCGTCCGAGCCGCAGCGCCTCGGCCACCTCGGCTGTCAGCTGCGGCGCGTTGGTCACGGCATGGCCCCCATCTTCGCTACCGCCCGGGCCGCCGCGGCCAGGCCAAGTTCAACTCCGCCGAGCAGGTACCCGGCCGCGAAGGCGTCGCCCGCTCCGGTTGAGTCGACCGGGACGGTGGGCACGGCGGGGAAGTGCCTGTCGCCGATGCGGACGCCCTCGGCGCCCAGCTTAACGATCAGCGCACGCTGGCCGGGCCCGCGGCCGTCGCCGAGGAGCGCGGCCTCCGCCTCGTTTCCGAAAACCACGTCCGGTTTAATCGCGGTGATCAGGCCGCGGAAGCTCGCCACTCCGTATGCCTCGATCATGGCGGTGGAGGCCAGGTCCACGGCCAGGCGCACTGACCGCCGGGTCGCTGCCCGCGCCATCGCGACAGCCGCGGAGCGCATCGGCTCATGCGCCAGCGCGTAGCCGCTTAGGTGCAGCCACTCGCAGCCGTCCAGCCATTCGGGGCTGACGGCGCCCGCATCGAGGGCCGTGCCCACGCCGCGATCCGTCAGCATGGACCGCTGCCGGCCGTTGCTCGACAGCGAGACCACGACGCCGGTGCTGCCCGGTACGACCTGGCCGACAAGCTCCACGCCCCGTCGCGCCAGCTCGGCGCTCATAAGCTCGGCGGCAAGGTCTGTCCCGCGCGCGGCGATCAGCCGGCTCCGCCCGCCCAGCGCGCTTACCCAGGCGGCGACGTTGGCGGCCTGGCCGCCGACGCCGAGGCACGTCGCTGCCGGCGTGTCCGTCTCCTCGGCCAGGGGTCCTGACATGCGGACCACGACGTCGAGATGCGCATCGCCGAGAACGCAGATCACCGCATAAGTGTGCGGCCGGGCAGTGAGATGATCCAGGTATGCGAGTCATCGATCTTGTTATCGGCTTCGGCTGGGCGGCGTTCTGGCTGTACTGGCTCGCAGCGTCCACAGGGGTCAAGACGGGTCGGGTGCGATGGGGGCAGTTCGCGGGGTTCCGCGTCGCGGTCGTGCTGCTTGTCCTGCTCCTGCTGCGGCTCAGGGTGCTCAAGGGCCATGACGTAACGCGCGATCCCGTATTGCAGGGGATCGGCCTGGCGCTCTTCCTGGCGGGCCTGGCGCTGGCCGTGTGGGCCAGGGTCTACCTAGGCGGCAACTGGGGCATGCCGATGACCCAGAAGGACGACCCGGAACTGGTGACGGCGGGCCCGTACCACGTGATCCGCCACCCCATCTATTCCGGCATCATCCTGGCGATGATCGGCACCGCGATAGCGGTCAGCGTCTACTGGCTCATTGCGGTGGTCGTGGTGGGCGGCTACTTCATCTTCAGCGCCACCAGGGAAGAGCGGTATATGAGCGAGCGCTTCCCTGACACCTATCCGGGCTACCGGCGGTCGACCAAGATGCTGGTGCCTTTCCTGCTCTGACCGCTCAGCCGGTGGCTGCGAGCGTGCACAGCGCCTGCACCGGCACTCCGAGCACGTGAACTGGCAGGCTGGGGCCGGGAACATTGGACACGTTCAGCGCGAACGCCCGGGCGCGAATCCGGCACATCACCCCGCCCGGGTGAAGTAGCTCGCGCAGGAGGCGGGAGCTGGCGCCGGTAGCTGGCAGGTCATGCTTGCTGCTGGTCTTTGCGGGGGAGCTCATCAGCGTGCCGCAGGATGACTTTCCACTCGCCGTGTTCGCGCCGGTAGGCCTGGGTGCAGCGCAGAGTCCTTGGTGCCGGCTGGCCGCTGGCGTGACGGGTCATGTGTTCCAGATCCACCGTGTAGGCCAGAGCGTCGCCGACGACGGTCACGACGTTCTCTGCGACGCGATCGGTGGCCTTGATGCCCGCCGCGGCCCAGTCAAGCCGGGCGCTGACTTGTTCCCAGCCTCGCTCGTAACCCCCGAATGCGCCCATGATCACCACGTCGTCGGCGTGCGACCAGAGCGCCTTGAAGGGTTCTGGCCGTCCTTCCACCAACTGGCCGAGTGCGTCCTGGCAGCGGGAGATGAAAAGGTCCCAGTCGCTGTCCATAGGTAAATGATGCCAACAGCGAGGGGCTCAAGCCGGTCGCTCAGGATGTAGCCAACCAGGACACCAGTGGCCTGGGCCATCCGGTCCTGGGCAGTCAGGGTTGAGCACGGCCGTTAGCGCTTGCTAGGCGGCGCTTTTGCGGGCTGCGGGCTTCTTTTTCCCGCCCCGCTGTCCGGCCGCCTTGCCGTCCGTTCCCCCGGTCTTGGCGCCGTCCCGTCCGCTCGTCTTGGCCTTGCCGCCCGACCGGGATGAGCCGCCCGACCGGGATGAGGTCCGGGTTCGAGACGAACCCTTCTTGCCTGCTGCATCCAGGCTGGCCTGCAGCGCACTGATGAGGTCGGTGGCACCGGTCGGCTGCGGCGCCTCGCTGGCCACCGTGATCTCCTGGTCGTTCTTCTTCGCGTCGATGAGCTTGTTGATCCGGTCTGTATAGGTGTCCCGGTAGTCGGCCGGCCGCCAGGGCCCGCTCATGGCCCGGATCAGCTGGGTCGCCATCCGCATCTCCTGCTGCGATGCATTCACCCGGCCGGGCAGGTTCCCGACCTGGTCACGCGGATCTCGGACCTCATCGGCGAAGAGCAGGGTCTCCAGAACCAGCAGGTCGCCATCGGCGCGCACGGCCGCCAGGTACTCCTTGCCCCGCATGACGAATGTCCCGATGGCGGCCTTACCGGCGGCGGCCATCGCGTCACGTAGCAGCGCGTACGTCTTCTCGGTCTCGTCACTGCCCGGCCCCAGGTAGTAAGCCTTGCCGAAATACAGCGGGTCGATCTCCTGCAGGTCGACGAACGTCTTGACCTCCAGCGACCTGGAGCGTCCGGGCGCGACAGAGTCGAGTTCGTCCTGGTCGAGCAGCACGTATTGCCCGCCGCCGATGTCCGCGCCGCGCACGATGTCGGAGTAGTCGACCTCCTTGCCGGTGCGTTCGTTGATGCGCTGGTAGCGGATACGGTCCGAGGTGCCCTGCTCGAACTGATGAAAGGTCGGCTCGTGGTCCTCGGTAGCGGAGTAGAGCCGGACTGGCACTGCCACCAGCCCGAACGACAGCACACCAGACCAGATAGGGCGGGCCACGATGCCTCCTTCGGTAGGACCGTCAGTAATCCTTCCCTCGTTAACCCGGCCAATTCAGTATCCAGAGCGGGCGGAGCGCCTGCTTGGCCCGGCTGTCGCGGTCTGACCCGCCGGAGCCGGTTCCGCTCACTACTGGCGCCTTGCGGGTGAGCTCATGCGGAGGCCTTGACGAATCAGATGAACGTTCTTTTAATTTAACTATGGGCCGCATCGCCGGCGTGACGGCCGCCGAGACTCGCGACCGGCTGCTGCAGGCAGCCGCGAGTGCCTTCGCCGAGCGCGGCTATGACGGCACTCGCGTCGCGGACATCGCGACGGCGGCCGGCGTCAGCAACGGCGCCTTGTACGCGCACTTCGCCTCGAAGGCTGACCTGCTGGTCAGCGCGCTCCGCACGCACGGGCGCCGTACGCTCGCCGACCTGTTCGCCGCCGACCCGGACCGCTCGGTCACTGAGCTGCTGCTGGTCATCGGCCGGTGGCTGCCGCACCGCCGGGACGCGGGCAGCGACCTCATCGTAGAGGGCCTGGTCGCGGCACGACGGGATGAGGAAGTGGCCAGGCCGATGCGCGACTACATCGGCGAGCGCGCCGACTGGATCGCCGGCCTGATCCGGGTCGCCCAGGCCGACGGCGAGATCGACAGCGCGCTGTCACCGGACGCGATCGCGCACTTCTGCCTGCTGCTGGCGATGGGCAGCGCCCTGGTGACCCCCGAACTGCACACGGTTGAGGACCACGGCTGGGCTGTGCTGCTGAGCCGCGTCATGGCAGGCCTTGCCCCAGTCGGCAACGCGGCACAGCCCGCCAGCACGGCACAGACGGTAACGGCCCAGATAGGAACGGCACAGTGAAAGTGCAAATCAACTCCGATCTCTGCCAGGGACATGGCCGGTGCTACGACCTTGCACCCGACCTGTTCGGCGACGACGACGAGGGCTACGGCAAGGTCCTGGGCGACGGGACCGTGCCGGAGGACAAGGAGCAGGACGCGCGCCGGGCAGTGGCGAACTGTCCCGAGCACGCCATCGAGCTGGTCGAGGAGACCTGAGATGACCGTGGATGACCGCTTCACCAAGGACTTCCGCGAATCGGGCGACGACGAGCCCCTCGGCACGCGCAACGAGCCCGTCACCGGCCCGGTCTCTGACTGGGCCACCGACTTCTCCCACATGGAGCCGGAGTGGTCGGCCGATCCGTACGTGATCCAGGACGACCTGCGCGAGCGCTGCCCGATCGCGCACACCGGCCGGTTCGGCGGCGGCTGGCTCCCGGTGCGCTACGAGGATGTCGCGGCGGTCGCCTATGACACCGAGCGCTTCTCCTCGCGGGCGATCATCATGAGCAACTTCCGGCCGCCGCGCGAGATCGCGCCGATCGGCGGCTCGCCGCCGATCTCCTCTGACCCGCCGTTCCATCACGACGCGCGCAAGCTGCTGCTGCCGGCGTTCACCAAGACTGCCATCGGCAAGCTGGAGCCGGCCACCAGGGCCTTCTGCCACCAGCTCATCGACGCATTCGACGGGCGCGATGTCGTCGATGCCGCGCACGACTACGCCCAGCACATCCCGATGCGCGTGATCGCGGACATGCTCGGCTTCCCGCAGCAGGACGGCGAGCGGTTCCGCGTATTCGTGGAGAACACGCTCGAGGGCGTCAACCTGCCGCCCGACGAGCGCATCGAGCGGATGCAGACACTGTTCGACTACCTGCTCACGCAGATCCGCGACCACGTGGACCACCCGCGCGAGGACCTCACCACGTTTCTTATCGATGCCGAGCTTTACGGGCACAAGCTCGAGGCAGATCACGTCGCGGGCACGATGGCCCTGCTGCTCATCGCGGGCATCGACACCACCTGGAGTGCGATCGGCGCCTCACTCTGGCACCTGGCGCGCAACCCGCAGGACCGCGAGCGCCTGGTCGCCGACCCCGGCCTGCTGCCGACGGCGATGGAGGAGTTCCTGCGCGCCTACGCCCCGGTCACGATGGCCCGCCTGGTCAGGGACGACGTGCACTGGCACGGCGTCGATATGAAGGCCGACGACTGGATCCTGCTGTCGTTCCCGGCGGCCAACCGTGACCCTGCGCAGTTCGACCGGGCCGATGAGGTGGTCATCGACCGGGAGGCGAACAGGCACGCGGCATTCGGCCTCGGCATCCACCGCTGCCTCGGCTCGCACCTGGCGCGCATGGAGCTGCGGGTCGCTCTGGAGGTCTGGCTCGAGCGCATCCCGCAGTTCACCCTCGATGACCCGTCGAAGGTGACGTGGTCGGCGGGCCAGATCCGCGGGCCGCGCACGCTGCCGCTGCGCATCGCCTGAGGGTCGCGCAGGGAGGAAACGTCACGCCCTCCGGCGATAGCCGGTTGCGTACCGCCCGTCAGGTGCGATGATTTGTGCTGGAGACGGCGATGTACAAACTGACGGGCGTCACCAAGGAATACCAGAAGGGCCGGATCAGGGTCCGCGCGCTGGCAGGCGTCGACCTGGTCATCGCAGACGGCGAATGGCTGGCCATCCAGGGTCCGACCGGCCACGGGAAGACCACGCTCCTGCAGATCCTCGGCGGGCTGGACCGGCCCACGTCGGGCAGTGCCGAGATGCAGGGCCGGGACCTCGCAGCGCTGCGCGAGGGCCAGCTGACAACGCTGCGGGCGACGTCGATCGGCTTCGTGTTCCAGACCTTCAACCTCATCCCAACGCTGTCCGCCCAGGAGAACGTCGAGGCGGCCCTGGTGCCGCTGCACGTACCGGGCGACCAGCGGCGGCAGCGCGCTGCCCGCGCGCTGGGAGAGGTCGGGCTCGCGGACCGGCTCGGCCACCTGCCTGGCGAGCTGTCCGGCGGCGAGCAGCAGCGGGTCGCGATCGCGCGGGCGGTGGTCAAGGAGCCCAAGGTCATCCTCGCCGACGAGCCGACCGGCAACCTCGACGAGGGCACCAGGGACGAGATCATCTCGCTGCTGGAGAACCTGTGGCGCGAGCGCGGCCTCACGCTCGTCATCGTCACCCACGACAGCGTGATCGCCCGGCGCGCCCAGCAGATCGCCCTCATGCGCAACGGGCAGGTCACGACGGTGCCAGGGCCCACCGCGGACCCGGCAGCGGCGTCGACGCGCGGCTAAGGCGCGGGTGCCGCGTTAGCTGACGAGGACGCCGGCTTGCTGGCGCCGGCGATCAGCGGGCCTAGCGGCCGGCAGCCGCCCAGTCGATGGTGACGCCTGCGGCGGCATCCGGGTGCCGGTCCAGCCAGCTGCGCGCGAACGGGCACAGCGGCACCACGGTCAGGCCCTCGGCGGCGGCCCTTGCCAGCGCGGCCTTGACCAGCATGCCGCCGATGCCGCGGCCGCCGAGCTCATCGGGAACCTCGGTGTGCACCAGGACGAGCCGGTTGGCCCGCCGGCGGTAGCGGAGCTCGGCGACCGCGCCGTCGGCGCTGAGCTCGAACCGCGACTGCGCGGTGTTGTCGGTGACCTGGCCCGGTGCCGTCATGCCGGTCATCGTCGCATCACAGGCTGCCGCGCTGGCCGCCGGCCCTCGCGCCGGATAAATCGGGCTGCCCGGCAGTCTCGAGCGAAAGCAGCGCCTCGGCGCCGACGGGCCGGTAGCCGGCGGCCAGGAACGCGCGGACGCTGGCGGCGTTGCCCGGCGCGATCTGCGCCCACAGCGGCGCGCCGGCCGGCATTAGCTGCCGCGCGGCAAGCGCCAGCTCCCGGCCAAGCCCCCGGCCGCGGTGTGCCTGGTCGACCTCGACTGCCACCTCCCAGCGGCCGCCAAGCCCGCGGCCGATCAGGACGACTCCGCCGTCGGCCTGCCAGGCGCGGACGTCGTCGCGGTACCGCAGGGCCCTGGCGATACGGGGGTGGGCAGGGTCGGCATCCTCGGCCAGGGCGACGGACGGCGGTCCCGGCAGCGGCCAGGCACAGGTGAGCACGTCGGTGGAGTGGGCGACACGGCCGGTGTGCTCGGCCAGCGCGTGCAGGAACCGGGGACTGAGCGCCGCGGACAGGTCGGCGGCCGGCAGCCGTGCCGACACCCAGGCCGGCTCGGCATCGGTGAACAGCACCGAGTGCGCGGTGAAGGCGATCACTCCGGCATCACGGGCCGAGGGCTGCGGCAGGATCGTCACCGCGCCGTCGGCAGGAGGAAAGCGGCCTGCGGCGGCCGCGTCCAGAATCTCCGCGAGTGCTGTGCGGTCGACGTGGATGCGGGCATCTGTCATCAGAGTTCTGGCCTCATCTGACAGAGCGTAGCCGTTGTTACCACATTTCCCGGCCGCCTGGTCCTACGCTGGTCAGGCGCGCGTAAAGCCGCAGGGCCTGGTCGGCAGCGGGGGGTTGCCGAGGCGCCTTTTCCCGCTGGAAATTCTCATTGCTGGCGGGTGGCGTGACGTCACGGGGATTAACCGCAATGCCTATTCGCAGGCGTGGCGGCCGGAACCGGGGATCGTCCTGCGGAGCACGGAACCTATACATCCTGGGGAGTTGTATGAGGATCACAACAAGGCGGCGGGCTGGCATCTCATCGGTCCTTACGGCCCTGGCGGGCCTGGTCCTGCTGGCAAGCCCGGCGACAGCCGCATCGGCTGCGCCGCAACTTTCCTACTATGGCCAGCTGACCTGCTCGTCGGGCTTCATCGAGCCCGGTGTCTACATCTCGATCCTGGTCAACGGCAACTGCTCACTGACGAACTTCGGCACGGTCATCATCAACGGGGACCTGCGGGTGGCGCAGGACGCGACCTTCAACGCGGTCACCGGCGGGACGCTGATCGTGGACGGCAGCTTCTATTCGGGGAGCTACTCGGACACCGACATCGGCTGCAATGTCAAGCTGCAGAACTCCGGATGCACGTCAAACAGCAACGACGTCATCTGGGGCAACGTCTACTCCGACAATGCGCTTGAATTGTCCTTCAACAACGTCCAAGTCGGCGGATGGTATGAAGCCGTGACGGCTGGTGACGCTTACCCGGATAATCAAAATTGCCAGCTGCAGGACAGCAACGGGAATGCGGGCTTCATCGCATTCGCGAACGGCTCAGTGGGCGGCAGCTTCACGTGGCTGCACATGCACACCTGCTGGATGAGCCTTTCCAACAACAAGATCGGCGGGAACGTCCTCATCCACGGCAACAGGACCAGGAGCAAGCCGACGATCGGCAGCAACTGGATCGGCGGCTGGCTGCGCTGCCTGGGGAACCAGCCAGGCCTGGTGCTCGGCAATAACCTCAAGAACACCGTCAAGCTCGGCAAGTTCGCCCAGTGCAAGAAGCTGTAAGCGGGTGCGGTAGACCGGATTGAGATGCGGCGGGGCGCGCTGGCTGAGGCCAGCGCGCCCCGCCGCTCCCGGCTTGCTACCGGTAGGCCGAGATCCCGGTGATCGCCTGGCCGAGCGCCAGTGTGTGGATCTCCTCGGTGCCCTCGTATGTCAGCACCGACTCCAGGTTGTTAGCGTGCCTGATCACCGGGTATTCCAGCGTCACGCCGTTGGCGCCAAGCACGGTCCTGGCCTGCCTGGCGATGTCGATCGCGGTCCTGACGTTGCTCATCTTGCCGAGGCTGACCTGCTCGGGGGTGATCGTCCCGGCCTCCTTGAGCCGGCCGATGTGCAGCGCCAGCAACTGGGCGCGCTGCAGGTCGGCGAGCATCCAGGCCAGCTTCCGCTGGGTCAGCTGGAACCCGCCGATCTTCTGCCCGAACTGCTCTCGGGTCCTGGCGTAGTCGGCGGCCACCTCGAAGCAGGTCCTGGCGGCCCCGGTGACGCCCCACAAGATGCCGTACCTGGCCTCTGACAGGCACGAGAGCGGGCCCTTGAGGCCGGTCACGCCGGGCAGGACCGCGCTGGCGGGCAGCCGGACATCGTCGAAGTGCAGCTCAGAAGTCACCGAGGCCCGCAGCGACAGCTTCTTGTGAATGTTGCGGCTGGTGAAGCCGCGCGATCCGCGCGGCACCAGGAAACCGCGAATGCCGTTCTCCGTGCCGGCCCAGACGACGGCGATGTCCGCGATTGAGCCATTGGTGATCCACATCTTGGATCCATTGAGTACCCAGTCAGACCCGTTTCGCTTCGCATGGGTTTTCATGCTTGATGGGTCGCTACCGTGGTCAGGCTCCGTGAGGCCGAAGCAGCCGACCGCCTCCCCGGCGGCCATCCGGGGGAGCCACTCGTCCTTCTGCTCGTCCGAGCCGTACTTCCAGATCGGGAACATCGCGAGCGAGCCCTGTACCGAGACCGCGCTGCGCAGGCCCGAGTCGGCCGCCTCCAGTTCGCGGCAGGCGACGCCGTATGCGATCGCGCCCATGCCGGCGCAGCCGTAGCCGGTCAGGTGCATGCCGAGCAGGCCGAGGCCGCCAAGCTCGGGCAGCAGGTCGCGCGGCAGGACACCCGCCTCGAACCAGTCGGCGACATTCGGCAGGACCCGGTCGGCGGTGAACTTGCGCACCGTGTCGCGAACCAGGCGTTCCTCATCCGAAAGCTCGTCGTCGACCCGGAGCAGGTCAGTGGGCGCGGGGTCGGTGGAGCGGGGCATCGCGGGTCCTCTCTGCTGGCCTCGCCGCTAGCGTATGCGGGCAGCCCCCGAGGTAGGAGGGGGCCCTGGATTCGGGCATGATGGCTGATATGACGAACCTCAGTGGGAAGAGGCTCGAACGGCCGCTCAAGGGCCGCATGGTGGCCGGCGTGGCGGCCGGGCTGGGCGAGTACTTCGGCATCGACCCCACTATCGTGCGCGTGGTCTTCGCCGCAGTGACGCTGCTGGCCGGGGTCGGGGTGCTGATTTACCTGGCGGGCTGGCTGCTGATACCCGAGCAGGGCGAGCAGGCCTCGATCGCGGAAAGGATCATGAGTAAGACCGGGACCTAAGGCGTTGCCGACGGGGAAGCCAGCGACCGGAACTGCTTGTTCTACCGGCTGGAGCGGCCCGCGGCGCGCTGGGCTCGGCGTTGCGCGGATACGGCTTGGGTGGCCGCTTTGCCGCCAGTGCCGTCCGTCCCCTATGCTGGGGCGGTCCCCGACGGCGGGCGCCACGGGCAAGGCGGCGATCGTCGAGCCCCCATCGTCTAGCGGCCTAGGACACCGCCCTTTCAAGGCGGCGGCACGGGTTCGAATCCCGTTGGGGGCACACTGGCCCGGCCAGTACAACAAGGTCCTGTAGAGCAGCTCGGAGTGCTCGCC